>NZ_JBIVFO010000004.1:119792-256817 GCF_044748225.1 Streptomyces sp. NPDC090021
GGCAGGTCCGGATCCTGGGCCCTGTGCGGTACGTGGTACGGCGGGCCGGAGGTGGGCGTGGGCGGGCCCGGATCCTGAACCTGCGTGGTGCCGGGTGTCTGGTGCGTGGTGCGTGGTGCGTCGGGCCGGAGGTGGGTCTGGGCAGGTCCGGATCCTGGGCCCCGTGCGGTACGCGGTGCGGCGGGCCGGAGGTGGGCGTGGGCGGGCCCGGATCCTGAACCTGCGCGGTGCGCGGCCTTCGGTGCGCCGGGTCGCAGGACGGTGCGGTGGAGGCGGAGATCGGCCGCGGCCGGTCCCCCGGGGCTGGGGGGTGCTCCGGCGGGGTGCGACCCTCGGGCGTGGGGCGGCGGCGGGCGGGTGCTCCGGGGCATGGGGTGGGGAGTGGGCGACGGCGGGGCCCGGCGGGGGCGGTGTCGACTAAGGTGTGCGGGTGAAGATCGCGCTCATGGACTCCGGAATCGGCCTCCTCGCGGCGGCCGCGGCGGTGCGGCGGCTGCGGCCGGACGCGGATCTGGTCCTCTCCTCCGACCCCGACGGGATGCCCTGGGGCCCGCGGACCCCCGACGACCTCGCCGGGCGGGCCCTGGCCGTGGCCCGGGCCGCCGCCGAGCTCCGTCCCGACGCGCTGATCGTGGCCTGCAACACCGCCAGCGTGCACGCCCTGGACGCCCTGCGGGCCGAGCTGGAGCCGGCCGTCCCGGTCATCGGGACCGTGCCCGCGATCAAGCCGGCCGCGGCGGCCGGCGGCCGGGTGGCCATCTGGGCCACCCCCGCCACCACCGGCAGCCCCTACCAGCGCGGGCTCATCCGCGACTTCGCCACCGGCGCCCGGGTCACCGAGGTGCCCTGCCCGGGGCTCGCCGATGCCGTGGAGGCCGCCGACGACGCCGCCGTGACCGCGGCCGTCGCCGCGGCCGCGGCGCTGACCCCGGCCGACGTCACCGACGTCGTGCTCGGGTGCACCCACTACGAGCTGACCGAGGGGCCCATCCGGGCCGCCCTCGCCGCGCGGACCGGGGGAGCGGAGCTGGTCTTCCACGGCTCCGCCGAGCCCGTCGCCGTCCAGGCGCTGCGCCGTATCGGCGTCACCGCCGAGCCGGGCATGCCCCGTACCGGCGGCCTGACCGTCCTGCACAGCGGCCGCGTGGCGGCCCTGCCCGCTGCCGCCTTCGCCTACGCCGAGGGCAGGCTGCTGGCGGGCCAGGGCGCACCCGTCGGCTGACAGTCCGCCGGCCAACAGTCCGCGGGACGGCGATCCGCCGGTCGGCACCACCTCGGGCACCGTCCCCGAAGCGGGGCCCTGCGGTCTCGCGCTGCGGGCCGCCCGGCGAGCCGCGCCGCCGAACGGGCCCGCCGCGAGCGGGAGTACGAGGAGTGGCGCGAGGAGGTTCGCAGCGCCGAACGGCTCGCCGACACCAACATCGGGCGGTTCGCCGCGATCCCGCGCAAGCTGCCGCGCGGCTTCAGCGGGGCGGGGGCCTTCCGCGCCCGCTCGCGCACCCACGGCGCCGCGAGCCGTATCCGCACGGCCCGCGAGCGCCTGCACCGGCTGACCGGGAACCCGGTACCGTCGCCCCCGCGGCCGCTCGCCTTCACCGGCCGGTTCACCGAAGGCGCCGCCGGGTCCGTGGAACTGGCCGCCGCGGGACTGCCGGGACGGCTCGACCCGGTCGCGCTGCACCTCGCGCCGGGGGAGAGACTCCTGGTCACCGGCCCCAACGGGGCTGAAAAATCAACCCTGTTGCACCTTCTGGCGGGTGAACTCCAGCCCGAACAGGGCCTCGTACGGACCCCCGCGCGCGTGGGACTCCTACGGCAGGATGACCCCTGGGCGGGCGAACCCCGCTCCGCCGTCGAGCTGTTCGGGCAGGAGCACGCCGACCGGTTCGTCGCCGGGCTCGGCCTGCTGGCCCCGGCCGACCTGACCCGGCCGGTGCGCACCCTCTCGGCCGGCCAGCGCCGGAAGCTGGAACTGGCCCGTCTGGTGGCGCGGCCCCTCGACCTGCTCCTGCTGGACGAACCGACGAACCACCTGGCCCCGGCCGTGGTGGAGGAACTGGAGGCGGCCCTGGTCCACTTCGGCGGGACCCTCGTGGTGGTCACGCACGACCGGCGGCTGCGCGCCGGATTCCGCGGCCGCCGCCTGGAACTTCAGCCGGAGCCGGCCGCCGCCAGCCGCTGAGCCAGTGCGCGCAGGTCGTCGGCGTCCAGGACCCGCTCGCCGAACCCGGGCAGCGGCACGTGGAGTGCGGCCGTCCAGGGCGCGGGCACCGCACCCTGCCCGTACCGTGCGCCCGCCAGGGCGCCCGTCACCGCGGCCACCGTGTCCGTGTCCCCGCCCAGGTCCACGGCGGCCCGTACGGCTTCGGCGAACCCGGTGGTGGTGCGCAGCGCCCAGACCGCCGAGCCCAGGCAGGGCCACACGGCCCCGTTGAACTCGGTGGCCAGGTCCGGGTGCCAGTCGGGGGCGAGGACCCTGCCGTAGCGTTCGCGGTGGTCCGGGTGCACCGCACCGAGGGTGGCCGGGAGGGCGGCGAGCGGATCGGCGCCGTCCAGGGCGACCCGGACGAGATCGTGCAGGATCGCGGTCCCCTCCCAGGCGGCCCGGTCGCCGTGGGTGAGCGCGGCGATCCGCCGCGCGGCGTCCATGGTCGCCTCGCGTCCGGCGGCGGCGAAGTACACGGCCGGGGTGGCGGCCCGCATCAGGGAACCATTGCCTGCCGCCCGGGCGTTGACCTGGAAGTGCAGCGCCGCCGCGAGGTCCCAGGGCTCGCCGCTGGTGAGCACGACCTCGGTCTGCAGGCCGATGTCCTTGGGCTGCCCGGCGGCCCACCGCCGGAACCGGGCGAAGACGTCGGCGAGTTCGAGGCCGTCGCGCTCCAGCAGCGACTCGGCGACCAGGACGGCCATCTGCGTGTCGTCCGTAGCCTCGCCCGGATCCCAGCCACCGCCCCCGCGCATCTCCTCGCCCCGCGCGCTCAACTGCCCTGCCGGGCCGAACTCGTACGGGGCGCCGAGGGCGTCTCCCGCGGCCGAGCCGAGCACGGCTCCCACGGCCCGGTCGAGCCGGGTGGGCCCGGTCATCGTGCCTCCTCGGGGGGTACGGCGGCCAGCAGCCCGCGGGCGAACCGGTCCAGGTCGTCCAGGCCGGCGGCGGCGAGGGTCGCCGGGGCGCCGCTCAGCAGGTGGGGGATGGCGCCGTGCAGGGTGAGGGTCAGGGCCCGGGCCCGCTCCGGCCCGGCCGGCAGCCCGGCCGTCCGCAACAGGTGCGCGTGTGCGTCGAAGTCCGCCGCGGCGATCGGATCCAGGAGCGCGGCCAGCCACGGCCGCCGCGTCCCCTCGATCTG
The DNA here is from genome assembly GCF_044748225.1 of Streptomyces sp. NPDC090021. Taxonomy (NCBI): domain Bacteria; kingdom Bacillati; phylum Actinomycetota; class Actinomycetes; order Kitasatosporales; family Streptomycetaceae; genus Streptomyces; species Streptomyces sp. NPDC090021. The sequence continues at coordinate 123,140 of NZ_JBIVFO010000004.1, forward strand.
CAGCTCCAGATAGGCCAGGACGCGGGGGCGCCCCGGCCCCGCCATGTCCCGCAGCAGTCCGGCGAGCAGCGCCGCGAGCTGCTCGGCGTCGGCCGGACCCGGGCCGGCCCCCGCCAGGGACGCGGCCAGTGCCCGGTACTGCTCCACGCAGCGTTCGGCCACCGCCCGGAGCAGGGCGTCGCGCGTGGGGAAGTAGTTCTTGGCCGTGCCGGTCGGCACGTCGGCGGCAGCGTCGACGGCCCGGTGGGTCAGCCCGCGCCCGCCCGACTCCGCCAGTACGACGACGGCCGCGTCCCGCAGCCGGTCCCTCCGGTCCTGATTCACGTTGCCAGCATAACCACAGCCGTGGTACCGCAAATGTAGTACCGCGGCTGTGGTGGCCATTGTCGGCGCGGACGGGAGGGACGAGCCATGGGCGGTGAGACCGTGGACGGGGCCGGGACCGGGACCGAAGCCAGGACCGGCGCTCCGCGTGGACCCGTCGAGCCCGGCCGCACCAACTGGTACGCCACCGTGCCCGCGGCCACCACCGCCCGAGAGGTACGGGAGGCCTTCGCCGGCTGGCACGACCCGGTCCCGCGGATCCTGGCCGAAACCGACCCCGCGACCTGGATCCGCTACGAGATGCGCCACCTCCACCCCGCACTTCCCTCCTTCGTCGCCGACGGCCGCGTCGCCCTCGTCGGCGACGCCGCCCACGCCATGACGCCCAACCTCGGCCAGGGCGCCTGCACCGCCCTGCTCGACGCCGAGGCCCTGACCCGCGCCGTCGCCACCGGCGGGCCGGGCGGGCTGCCCGGCGCCCTGCGCGCGTACGACGCGGAGCGCCGCCGCAGCGCCCAGCGCGTCGCCCTCGGCTCGCGGGCCCTGCACCGGTTCACGACCGGCTGCCGCCCCGCCCCGCCCTGCGCGACGCGCTCGTGGCCCTCCTCCCGGGCTGACGCGCCCGGCGCGGCGGCTCGCGCGCGTCGCGACGAGTTCCGCGGCCTCCGGCGGCCGTACTGTCGGATCCTCACCGAGGAGGACTTCTGATGCGCAGTGTGACCTACGCGATGGGCGTCTCACTCGACGGCTACATCGTCGGGCCGGACGGTGACTTCGAGTGGACGGAACCCGACGACGAGATCTTCCGTTTCTGGATCGACGAGACCCGTGAGCTCGGCGTCCACCTGCTGGGGCGGCGGCTGTACGAGACGATGCTGTACTGGGAGACCGCCGACCAGGAGACACTCGACCCCGCATCACTCGAATGGGTCGCGGTCTGGAACCCGCTTCCGAAGGTGGTGTTCTCCAGCAGCCTCTCGACGGTGCAGGGCAACGCCCGCCTGGCCTCCGGCGGCCTGGCCGAGGAGATCGAGCGGTTGCGGGCCGAGCCGGGGGACGGCGACATCGGCCTCGGCGGCGCGACGCTCGCAGCCGAGGCCGCCGCGCTGGACCTGATTGACGAGTACCGGGTCATGATCCACCCGGTGCTGGTCGGCGGTGGCATCCCCTTCTTCCCCCAGCACGGCCGCCGGGTCGATCTCGAACTCGTCGAGACCCGCACCTTCGGCTCGAAGGCAGTCCACCTCCGCTACCGCGTGGTCCGTCAGGTGCCGCAGGTGCCCCAGGTGCCCTAGGAAGGGGGTCCCCGCCGGGTGGCCGGGCGTGCGGCGGTGGTGTCCTTCCGGAACGTGGGTACGCTGCTACGTATGACGGGTCACTCTCCTGGTCCGCTCTGGGCGGGCAGGGCCACCAACCCCCTGCAGTGGCTGCTCGCCGCGGCCGGTGCGGCCTGCATGGCGCTCGGCGTCGAGCTCGCCGTCGACAACGCGTGGACCTCCGGCTTCGTCCCGCTCCTCATGGCGGTGACCGGCTGCGTCGCCGCCGGGCTGCTCATGGTCTACGGCACGGTCGCCTTCGTGCACGTCGCCGTCACCGTCGACGCCCAGGCCCTCGTGGTGCGCTGCGGCCACATCGGGTTCCCGCGCCGCAGGATCGAGCTCGCGGACGTGGCCTCGGCCGAGTTCCTCCCCCGGATCACCCCCCAGCACTGGGGCGGGTGGGGCTACCGCTGGCGTCCCGAGAAGGGCACCGCGGTGATCGTCCGGCGCGGCGAGGGCTTCGAACTGACACTGGTCGACGGCAAGCTCTTCACGGTGACCGTCGACGACGCCGAGAACGCCGTCCGCGTCATCCGCGCCCACCTGCGCACCCTCGCCGGCTGAGGTTCCGCCGCGCACGCCGCACGGACCGAGGCGCTTACCGGATCCGACGGCCCGGGGACGTACACTCCGCCAGATGAGCAGCAGTGTGACGCGCGAGGCCGCCTCGAACGAGCCCTCGCGGCCCGCCGACGGACCGGCCGGGCCCAGTACGCCCTCCGTGACGCCCCCCGCCACCCCCGCTACCCCGGCGCGCAGGGGTGCCCGGCTGGTCAGGCCGGTGCTCGCCGCACTGTCCGGCGTGCTGCTCTACCTCAGCTTCCCGCCCCGCCCGCTGTGGTGGCTCGCCCCGCTCGCTCTCGCCCTGCTCGCCGGCTGCCTGTACCAGCGCCGTCCACGGGCCGGCTTCGGGCTCGCCACCCTGGCCGGGCTCGGTTACCTGCTGCCGCTCCTCGTGTGGACCGGGGAGGAGGTCGGCCCCGTGCCCTGGCTGGCGCTGGCCGCCCTCGAAGCCCTCTTCATCGGTCTCACCGGCCTCGGTATCGCCCTCGTCAGCCGGCTCCCGGCCTGGCCGCTGTTCGCCGCCGCCGTGTGGGTCGCGGGCGAGGCCCTGCGGGCCCGGGCGCCCTTCGGTGGTTTCCCCTGGGGCAAGCTCGCCTTCGGACAGGCCGACGGCGTCTTCACCCCGCTCGTCGCGCTCGGCGGCACACCCCTGCTCTCCTTCGGTGTGGCCCTCTGCGGATTCGGCCTGTACGAGGCGCTGCGCATCGCCCGCCGCCACCCCGGCCGCACCGCCGCCGCGCTGACCGCGCTCACCGTCGCCGCCCCGGTGGGCGTCGCACTCGCCGCCCGCCCGCTGGTCTCCGACGCCGCCGAGGACGGCACCGTGGTGGCCGCCGTCATCCAGGGCAACGTGCCCCGCCTCGGCCTCGACTTCAACTCCCAGCGCCGGGCCGTCCTCGACAACCACGTCAAGCGGACCATCCAACTCGCCGAGGACGTCAAGGCCGGCCGGACCCCCAAGCCCGACTTCGTCGTCTGGCCCGAGAACTCCTCCGACCTCGACCCGTACGCCGAACCCGACGCCCACGCCGTCATCGACGAGGCGGTCAAGGCCATCGGCGTACCCGTGGCGATCGGCGCGGTCGTCGCCCCGGAGACGGGCCCGCTGCGCAACACGATGATCCTCTGGGACCCCGTCGCCGGACCCACCGCGACCTACGACAAGCGCAAGATCCAGCCCTTCGGCGAGCGCATCCCGATGCGCTCCTTCGTCCGGCTCTTCAGCTCCGACGTGGATCGGGTGCGCCGAGACTTCGGCCCCGGCGAGGACCCCGGCGTCTTCGACATGGCGGGCAGCGGCGTCGGCATGGTCACCTGCTTCGAGGCCGCCTTCGACGACGCCGTACGCTCGACCGTCCAGGACGGCGCCCAGGTGATCGCCGTACCGAGCAACAACGCCACCTTCGGCCGCACGCAGATGACCTACCAGCAGCTCGCCATGGACCGGATCCGCGCGGTCGAGCACAGCCGCACCGTCCTCGTCCCCGTCACCAGCGGTGTCAGCGCGGTCATCCGGCCCGACGGGCGGATCGTCGCGGAGACGAAGATGTTCACCGCGGACGCGCTCGTCGCCGAGATCCCGCTCCGCTCCGGCCGCACCCCGGCCACCGTCCTCGGTCCGCTGCCCGAATACGCCCTGCTGATGCTCGCCGCCGGCGGCCTCGGCGTACTCGCCGCCCGTCGGATCCGCGCCCGCCGAGCCGCCTGAGCCGGGGCCGGCCCCGGCCTCGTAGGGTCGGGGGATGACCACTCCTGATTTCATCCGGCGGATCCGTGAGACCGCCGGACACCAGCTGCTCCTGCTGCCCGGGGTCACGGCCATCGTCCTCGACGACCGGGGCAGGGTGCTGCTCGGCCGGCGTTCCGACACCGGGCGGTGGTCCGTGGTCGGCGGCATCGCCGAGCCGGGCGAGCAGCCCGCCGAGACCGCCGTGCGCGAGGTGTACGAGGAGACGTCCGTGCACTGCGTGCCCGAGCGCGTGGTCCTGGTCCAGATGCTGGAGCCGATCACCTACCCCAACGGCGACGTCTGCCAGTTCCAGGACATCACCTTCCGCTGCCGCGCCACGGGCGGTGAGGCCCGGGTCAACGACCACGAGTCCCTCGAAGTGGCCTGGTTCGACGTGGACGCGCTGCCGCCGCTGGAGTCCTTCGCCCTGGACCGGATCCACCGGGCCCTGCGGGAGGAGCCCACCTGGTTCGAGATCCCCGCCGCCGTCACCGAAACACCCTAGGGGCGTCCTGTCGATCATGGTGGGGTTCGGTCGGACCGGCCCGGATGGCGCTGTAGGGTTCCGCAGATCCGACGGGTCAGACACGGACCGTCCAGCATCGGGGGTTGAAGAATGAGCGCAGGTGGAAAGGCCGGAATACCGAGGACGGGCGGGCACCCGAGGAACGGCGTCCCGCGCGCCGGAGGGCCGGGGCCGCGCCTCGTGGCCCTCGACGGCATCCGGGTGATCGCCGCGCTCTCCGTCCTCTTCTACCACTACGCGGCCCTCGACAGCGCCTGGGGCGAGCCCGCCGCGGGCGTCTTCCCGGTCGCGCACGCGCTGGCCGTCTACGGCTGGCTCGGCGTCGAGATCTTCTTCCTGGTCAGCGGCTTCGTGATCTGCATGAGCGCCTGGGGCCGCACCGCGGGTGACTTCGCGGTCTCCCGGGTCTCCCGGCTCTTCCCCGCCTACTGGGCGGCTGTGGTCTTCACCTCGCTCGTGCTGTTCAACTGGCCCGAAGTGCGCGAGGTCGAGTCGTTCAGCGATGTCGTGGTGAACCTCTCGATGCTCCAGGCCGGGATCGGCGTGCCCCACGTGGACGACGCGTACTGGACGCTCTTCGTGGAGCTCAAGTTCTACGTACTGTTCACGATCGTCGTCATGCGCGGCCTGACCTACCGCAACTGCGTGCTCTTCTGCGCGGCCTGGACCCTCGCAGGCGTCGTGGCCCCGACCGTCGACAGCGGCCTGCTGTCGTTCTTCGCGGTGCCGTCGGCGTCGCCGTTCTTCATCGCGGGCATCGCCTTCTACCTGATGCGCCGCTTCCGGCCGAACGCCGTCCTGTGGGCCGTGGTCGGTGTGCAGTTCCTCCTCGCCCAGCACCACGTGCACGCCCGCATGATCTCCAGCCTGGGCCGGAGCGCCACCCAGCAGACGCCCGCCTGGCCCGCCCACTTGATCATCGTCCTCGGATTCGCCGTCATGGCGGCCATAGCCCTCGGTGCCCTCGACCGCGTCCAGTGGCGCTGGCTCCCGCACGCCGGAGCGGTCACCTACCCGCTCTACCTGATCCACATGATGGCCGGGCTGACCGCGATCCATCACTTCCGCGGCGACATCGCACCCGTCCCGCTCGTCCTCGGGGTGACAGCCGTCATGGTGGCCCTCGCCTGGCTCGTCCACCGGTTCGTCGAGCGTCCGCTGGGCCGCGTCCTGAGGGACGGCCTGCGGCGCGGGGTACGGGACATCCGCCTGGGCACGCCGTGTCCGGCGACGCTCGGCAGGGTGCCCGCGCAGCCCTCCGTGCCGGAGGCGGAACGCATCCCGGCCGCCCGTACCTGAGGCCCTGCGGGCACCGGGAGCGGGGCGCGCACCGGCCGCCCGTACCTGAGGCCGTCCGGGCACCGGGGGCGGGGCCCGCACGGGCCGTCAGCCGTCGACCGCGGCCTCCCGGTACAGCTCCACCGCCTGATCGCCCATCACCGCGCTGTACGAGATCTCCGGCACGGTCCCGCCGCCCTCGTGGCCCCCCAGCACCCCCGCCAGCGCCCCGTCCACCAGCCAGGGGCTGCCGCTGGTGCCGCCGCTGAGGTCCGGGCAGCCGATCCGGCGCTGGGTCGGGGAGAACAGGCCGGTGGTGTTGGCGCAGCGCAGCGGCGCCTCCAGCGTCCGCGGGTAGCCGATGACCGTCACCCTGGCCCCGGCGGGCTGCTCGGCCGCGACCGGGAAGCCGCCCACGACGTCCTCGATGCGGCGGGTCTGTCCGCCGTCCACCGGCGCCACCGTCGCGAAGGCGATGTCGGCGTCCGGGTCCTGACCGGCGGTCCACTCCGGAGCCACGTGCACGCCGGTGATCCTCCACAGGCCGTACGGGGCCTCCCCGTCCCGGTATCCGGGCGCGAAGACGGTGGTGCCGGTGCTCTCCAGGCAGTGCGCCGCGGTGGCGATCACGTCGCGGTCCGCGCTGCGCACCACCGCGGCGGTGCAGAAGTGCCCGCCTTCGAGACCGTCGGCGAAGAGGGCGCCCACGCGGTCGGCCTCTTCGCCGGGCCGGGCCCACGCGGTGACGCCCAGCGGCGGTCCGGACGCCGCATCGGGCAGGTCCACGCCGATCAGCGCGGCCATCGCGGTCAGCGCGAGCAGGATCCGTGACGCCCGCCGCGCACGGGAGCGCCGGGCCGATCGGGGGAGCGTGTCCTGGATCATGTTTTCCACCCTGCCCTCCGAACCTATGACCGGAGGACGGTGTTCCGTATGAATCCCCTGTGAATCCTGTGAAGACGGCGTGAAGAACGGGTCATGACCGGACGAGGCGGTTCCGACCGGCACAGCCCCGGACGAGACACCCGCCGGCACCGCGCCCGGCCCACCCCGCCCGGCCCACCCAGCCGCCGTCAGTCGCGGCGCTCGTACACCGTCACCCGGCGCCCCCGCACCTGCCGGTCCGCCACCACCGTGAACCACTCCCGCAGCACAGCGGCCTTCGCCTTGTCCCGCTCCGCCGACGGGGCCTTCGCGACCTTCGCCGAGTCCGTCACCAGCAGCACCCGCCGCTGCTCCAGCAGGGCCTCCCGGATCCGCGCAGGCTGCGCCTCCTCGCCCTTGAGGGTGGCCGAAGCCACCGGGCTCTCGGCCAGCGCCAGGTCGGTCAGCCCCGTGAAGGCGCCGGGGGAGACCAGCGCGGTGTCCCGCCGCGCCGCCGGTACGAACAGCACCCCGTCCCCGTCCCGCTTCAGCCGGGCCACCTCGCCGGCCACCGCGAGCACGTCGTCGACCCGGCTGGCCGGGGCCCGCTTGCCCAGTTCCACCGGCAGCAGCGCCAGCACCGAGACCCCCACCACCCCCGGCACCAGCAGGGCCGACGCCCTCGGGAACCGGGGCGCGCACGCCCGTACGACAGCACCCAGGGCCGCGCCGACCAGCAGCGCCAGACCCGCCATGCTGAACAGCACGTACCGGTCCAGGAAGAGCGGTTGGACCAGCGACAGCCCGATCAGCCCGAGCTGGGGCACCGCCAGCAGCGGCAGCCCCACCGCCGCCGCCGACAGCCGCGACCGGTCCGGCCGGTCCGCCCACGCCCCCAGCGCGCCGATCGCCAGCAGGATCCCCGGGCCGATCAGCATGTGCCAGGTCAACGGCGGTATCCAGGACACCTGATCGGACTGGCCGCGGCTGAACAGGACCAGCGGCAGAGCCCCCGCCACCGCCCCGGAGCCGTACGCCGCCCAGCGCAGCCACACGCCGCGTCCGGCCCGTACCCACCACAGGGTCACCGCGTGCGCGGGCAGGACCAGCAGCGACAGCCAGTTCAGCAGCGCGCACACCAGCATGGCCGATCCGTACGCCGTCCAGCGCGGCCATGTCCGCCGCCCGGGCCGGCCCTCCAGCAGCGACACCAGCAGCAGCGTCGACAGCCCCGCCCCGGCCGCGACCAGCGCGTACGGCCGGCCCTCCTGGAGGTAGAACTGCACGGCCGGGAGCAGCCCGAGCGCCAGCCCGCCCCCGAGCCCCGCCCAGAAGCCGGCCAGGCGCCCGCCGATCGCGGCCACGCACACGGCGGCACACGCGACCGCCAGCACGGACGGCAGCCGCAGGGTCGTCGTACTCGCCCCGAACACCTCGAAGAGGCCGTGCATCAGCAGGTAGTAGAGGCCATGGACGGCGTCGACGTTCCCGAGCATCCGCCAGATCTCTGCCGTCGGCCGCCCGGCCACCTGCCAGGTCGCCGCCTCGTCGCGCCACACACTGTCCTGCCGGGAGAGCCCCCACAGGCCGAGCGCCAGGGTCCAGAGGAAGGGGACGAGGCAGAGGAGGCGCCCGCGCCGGGCCGCGGATATGTGGCAAAGCATGAAGTTGCTGGGATCCTCGCTCTGGCGTTCGGGCGGAAGCCACCAGTCTATGGACGCCACGGAGGGGTCCCGGACCGCCTGTTGTGCACCGCGGAGCGAGATCGCCGGGCCCACTCGCCCCTAGCCTCGCCGCAACGAGCACGAACGAGGGGCGGTACCCGGTGAACTGGCTCATCCACGACTACCGCGAGAGCGATCTCGCAGCGGTGGTCCACCTGATCGACACCACGGCCGAACTCGGCCAGGAGTCCGTCTTCTCACTCGCCGAGTGCATCAGCGCACTGACCGGCCGGCAGCCCTGCGTCGTCGCCGTCCACCAGGGCGTCCCGATCGGCGCCGCCCTGGCCTGCGTCACCGGGGAACGCGCCTGGGTCATGCGCATCGCGATCTCCGCCGGATGGCGCGGCCGGGGCCTGGCCAGCGCCCTCCTCGTCGAGCTGGAACGACGGCTCGTCGCCGCCCGCGTAGGCCGCATCGCCTACGTCCTGCCCGAGGAGGACCTGCTCGGCGAAGGGCTCCTCAACGCCGGCTACACCCGGCAGCCCGCCGTCGCCTACTTCGAGAAGACCGAGCCGCTGCACGGACCGGCCGCCGGCCTCCTCGACGACCTCGGCGGCCGGTTCCTGCCGAACGACCTGTGGTCCAAGGTCGCCGGCATGGAGAAGGAGAAGGACCTCATCGAGCGGCGCGTGGTGCTGCCGCTCGCCGAGCCCGAGCGGGCCGCCGCGCACGGAGTGCGGCCGCCGCGCGCCATCACCCTCTTCGGCCCGCCCGGCACCGGGAAGACCACCTTCGCCCGGGCCATCGCCTCCCGGCTCGGCTGGCCCTTCGTGGAACTGCTGCCCTCACGTCTCGCCGACGAGGGCAACCTGGCCGCGGCACTGCGCCACGCCTTCGCCCGGATCGCGGAACTGGAGCGCGTACTCGTCTTCATCGACGAGGTGGAGGAGATCGCCCCCGTGCGCACCGAGCCCGCGCAGCCCGGCGGCATCCACGGGGTCACGAACGAACTGCTGAAGCTGATACCGGGCTTCCGGGAGGGCGACGAACGCCTCCTGGTGTGCGCCACCAACTCCATCCGCTCCCTCGACCCGGCCTTCCTGCGGCCCGGGCGCTTCGACTACCTCATCCCGATCGGGACTCCGGACGCCGGCGCCCGCGCCGCGATCTGGGGCCGCTACACCGCGGGGCGCGCCGACGTCGACGTCAGCGCCCTCGTCGAGGCGTCCGAACTCTTCACACCCGCCGACATCGAGCACGCGGCGCGGATCGCGGCGCAGGTGTCCTTCGAACGGGACCTGGAGGCGGTGGGCGCTCGCGGCGCGGCGGCCGCGCAGCTCGGCGCGACCACGCGGGACTACCTGGAGGCCGTCCGGCAGTGCCGGCCGACGGTGACCCCGGCGATGACGGGTGAGTTCGAGGCGGACATCACCGCGCACGCGCGGTTCTGAACCCCGTGCGGGCGTGGCCCGCTACCGCGGACAGCGGTACGTGAAGTCCACCGCGGCCGTGCGCTGTCCGGGAGACAGCAGCTGGAGCTCGGCCTTCGCCCGGTAGCTGCCCGTGCCCCGGAACGTCCACAGCAGGTGCAGCCGGGCCTCGCGCTGACCGCGCGGCACCCGCTCGGTCAGCTCCTGCGACCGGGTGCCGTCGCTGCGGACCCAGCGGTAGGTGAGCGTCCCCGGCCGGCCGTTGGTGCCCACGACGGCCACCACGTCGGCGGTCGCGTCGCAGGCCGGGCCGGCCGGATCGGTGGTCACGGAGACCTCGCGGACCTCGATCCCGGGCCCGAACCGCTGCCAGCCGAGGTACGCGAGGACCGCCGCCAGCACGACCGCGGCCAAGGTGTACCGGCGCAGCCCGGCACCCCGCCGCCGCGGCGGCACCACGACGGGGACGACCACCGGGAACGGCGCGGGCATGGCGGCCGTCACGCCGGGCCCGAACCGCATGACCGACCCCTCGACACGGTCGGGCACGGCCTCCTGCGGCTGCGGCGGGCCACTGAACCAGTGGCTGCCGAGAACGGTCGCGCTGTACTCTTCGTCGCTCATCGGATCATGCACCTCGTCAGCCAGACCTGGTCGGTCGGGGAACCGTTGCCCGCGGCGGGCTTCGTGGTGACCCGCACGCCCCAGTAGCAGCCCTGCCCGGAGAAGGTGTGCCGCCTGACGACGGTGCCGCTGCCCGGCTGGTACACCAGCGTCTCCGCCCGGCCGTCGGCGGTGCCCAGAACACCGGACCGGTTGCTGGTGAACCACTCGACGGTGACGCTCACCGGGGCCGTGCCCTTCGCGTCGACGGAGATGGCGGCCTCACCCGTCGTGAAGTCCACCTGCCGGAGGTCCACCTTGATCGCCCCGACCACCACCGTCGGTCGCGGCGACGGGGGCCGGCTGGTGGTCGGCGAGGTCGTCGGCGTGGTCGTCGGCGCGGTGGGTGTCGCGGTGGGCCTCGCGGTCGGGGTCGCCGAGGCCCCGGGGGTCGCGGACGGCGACGGCGACAGCGACGGCGACGGCGACGCGGACGGCGAAGCGGAGGTCGATGCCGACGCGGAAGCGGACGCCGACGGCGAAGCCGACGCGGTGACCACCGGGGAGGGGAAACCACCGTCCGGCGCCGCGCTGGTCGTTGCGAACGCGCTCAGCGCCGATGCGCCGCCCCGCTGTTCACCCGCCGCCTGCGCCGAGAACACGATCATCGCGCCGAGCACCAGCGCCACACCGGCGGCCACCGCCCCGCGCCGGTCGGGCAGCCAACTGCGGGGCGGCGACGCCAGGGTGGTCGTCGCCACGGCCGTGGAGCCGGCCGACGCGCCCGCCGAGGGGAAAAGCAGCGGCAGGAGAGCGGCCAGCGCCGCCAGCTTGCGCTGTCCGCGCTCCTCCCACTCGGGCCCGTACGCGGCCAGTGCCACGCCCTCCAGTTCGGCCACGAACGCCTCGGCGTTCTCCGGCCGCTGCTCGGGCGCCTTGGCGAGGCCGCGCCGGATCAGCGGACGGACGGGCTCGGGGGCCTCGGTCTCCGGTACGGGAGCCTCGATGTGCTGGACCGCGAGCTCCGCGAAGTTCTCCCCGGCGTACGGCTTGCGCCCGGTGAGGCACTCGAAGAAGGTCGCCGTCGCCGCGTACACGTCGGCGGCGGGTGACGCCGGCCGCCCCTGCCACTGCTCCGGCGCCATGTAGGCGGGCGTGCCGGCGACGCCGGGCGTGGTGCCGCGGCGGGCGGCGATCCCGAAGTCCACCAGACGCGAGGAGCCGTCCGCCGCCACCAGCACGTTCGCCGGCTTGTAGTCACGGTGGACGACGCCCGCCCGGTGCGCGTGCGCCAGACCCAGCAGCGAGCCCTTCAGCACCACGAGCGCGGCTTCGGGGTCGGTCTGTCCGGCCTGCTTGAGCAGGGCCTGCAAGGAGATCCCGTCGATCAGCTCCATCACGATGGCGGCGCCACCCGGGGCCTCGACGTACTCGTACAGCCGCACGACATAGGGGGACTCCAGCCCGCCGAGGAGCCGGGCCTCGGCCCGGAACTCCCCGACGAAGGCCGGGTCCTCGCGCAGCCGGTCGCTCAGGTACTTCACGGCGACCGCCGTGCCCGTCGCCTCGTGGACGGCGAGCACCACGCGTCCACTGGCCCCCGAGCCCAGCTCGCGCACCTCCGCGTAGCCGGGCACCGCCCACGCGTTCTTCATCGTCTTCCCCCGTCCATGACGTCACCGTGCCCCTGGCCGTGCGGCGCGGTCTTCTTGTCGGCCGGCCACTCTCAGGGACACATTTCGCGCCGTGGCCGGTTCCCGGCGGTCCGGTCGCATGTCAGGCGACGGCGCGTCGCGCGCGGATCATCGTATGGAGCCGGTCCGCGGCCGCCCGCCCGAAAGCCGGGTCGTTGATGTGCGTGTCGTAGTCGTGGAGCCGCGCGGCGCTGCCCCGCAATCCCTCGCGCAGCGCCGAGAACAGTGCCCCGTCCGCGCGGGGGTCATGGTACGGCCCGCCGGGCGCGCCGAGCGTGGACAGTCCACGGAGCGGGACGCAGACGGCCGTGGGTCCGGTCGCCGCACGGAGTTTGGCGGCGACCCGGCGGCCGAGCTCCGTGCACTCGGCCTCGCTCGTGCGGATCACCGTGATCGACGGGTTGTGGACGTGGACGCCCCGCTCCAGCACCCGCCGGGGCAGGGTCTCCAGCGGCCCGAACTTCACCATGTCCAGCGCGCCCAGGCTCACCACCTGCGGGACACCGGCCCGCCCGGCCGCGGTCAGCCGGTCGGGACCCGCGGTCAGGATCCCCCCGCACAGGTCGTCGGCGAGCTCGCTGAGGGTCAGGTCGAGGACCCCGGCGAACACCCCCTGCCCGGCCAGGGCCTCCAGCGTGCGGCCGCCGGTGCCGCTGACGTGGAAGACCAGCACCTCGTACCCCAGCTCGGTCAGCCGTTCGCGTGCCGCGTCCACACTGGGCGTGGTCACGCCCGCCATGCTCGCCGCGACCAGCGGCCGGGGGCCCGCCCCGAGCCGGGGCGCGCGCCCGCCCGGGGCGCGGGCGAAGGCCCCGGCCATCCCGGCGATCGCCGCCACCGCGTTGGACAGGATCGGCGCGGAGACGCTGTTGATCCCCGCGATGTCCACCACGCTGTACATCATCGTGATGTCCGAGGAGCCCACGTACGGGGCCGTGTCCCCGGACGCCATGGACGAGACCATCAGCTTCGGCACGCCGAGCGGCAGGGCGCGCATCGCCCGGGTGGCGATCGAGGTGCCGCCGCTGCCGCCGATCGCGAGCACCCCGTGCAGCCGGCCCTCGGCGTGCAGGCGCAGCAGGATCGCCTCGGCGCCCCGGGCCATCGTGGTCACGGCCGCGCCCCGGTCGGCGGCCGATCGAAGGAGGGACAGTTCGGTTCCGGCGGCCCGGGCCACCGCGGCGCGCGGCACGTCCGCGGCCACCCGGGGTTCACCCATGATTCCTGTGTCGACCAGTACCACTTCGGCGCCGGCGCGCAGCAGCCTCTCGCGCAGCCAGCCGTACTCCACACCCTTGGTGTCCAGGGTTCCCACCAGCACGACGTTCGTCATGTGTGCAATGTCCAGGCAGGTGGGGATATTGGCAAGTACGCGCTCTGGTCAAGCCTTCAGCAGGGACAACAGTCGCTCCACGAAGGGTAGTTGCCCGGGAATGAGCATGCTCCGAGCCATCTCGGGCGTGCACCAGGCCACCCGGTCCAGCTCCGGGAACTCCTGTACGTTCCCCGAGCGCGGGGGCCACTCCATGGTGAAGGTACCCGGGACCATGAGCGCCGGATCGAGGTCCGCCTCCACCGCCCAGATGGTCACGAGCTTCCCGCTGGAGAGCCGTACCTCGCCCAGCGGCAGGTACTCGCCCTCCGGCGGGGGCAGTCCGATCTCCTCGGTGAACTCCCGCCGGGCGGCGTCGCGCGGAGTCTCCTGCGGCCCGTACTCACCCTTGGGGATGGCCCAGTCCCCGGAGGTCCGCCCCGACCACAGGGGGCCGCCCATGTGCCCGAGCAGGATCTCGACCCCCGGCCCCGGCCCCGGGCCGGTGTCCGTCCGCCGGAAGAGGAGCAGTCCGGCGCTGCGCTTGTACGTCATGGGCCCATACATGCCCCGGACCGGCGTCGCTCAGTGGTCCCCGCTCAGTGGTCCCCGGCCGGTGGTCCGGTCGGGAGCCGGCGGTCAGTGCTCGTGCGGGCCCTCGCGGTGGACCGGCCCGTGCGCGTCCGCGCAGTGCGGGTCGTACGCCGCCTCGCCGCGCCGGCCGACCGAGAGGAGGGAGTCCTGGGCGTGGTCCACCTGGAGGGTGGTGTGCGTGATCCCGTACTCCTTCTCCAGCAGCCGCTCCAACTCCCGGCGTACGGCGTGGCAGTCGCCCGCCGGCTCGACCAGCACGTGCGCGGAGAGCGCGGCCTGCCCCGAGGTGATCGTCCAGATGTGCAGGTCGTGCACCTCGGTGACCGGCGGGTGTCCCGCGAGCCGGTCGCCGACCGCGTCCGGGTCCAGGTGCGCGGGGGCCGCCTCCAGGAAGATCCGTCCGGAGTCGCGGACCAGTCCGTAGCCCGCCTTGACCATCAGGACCACGACCACGAGCGTGGCGATCGCGTCGGCCTGCCGGAAACCGGTCGTCATGACGACCAGGCCGGCGACGGCCGTCCCGATGAAGGCGTACAGGTCGTTCAGCACGTGCTGGAAGGCGCCCTCGACCGCGAGCGAGGACCGGTTCGCCCGCGAGATGCACCAGGCCGCGGCCACGTTGACGACGATGCCCGCGAGCGCCGTCACCAGCACCAGCCCGCCCTCCACCGGCGGCGGGTCCATCAGCCGGCGCACCGCCTCGTACGCCAGCCACGCGCCCAGCAGCAGCAGGGTCAGGCCGTTGGCCTGGGCGGAGAGTATCTCCGCCCGCTTGAGGCCGTACGTGAAACCGCCGCGGGCGGGGCGGGCCGCCAGCCGCATCGCGATCAGCGCGAGGACGATCGAGACGGCGTCCGTCAGCATGTGGGCCGCGTCGGAGATCAGGGCCAGGGAGTGGGCCATGATGCCGATGACCACTTCGACGGCCATGAACCCGCAGATCAGGGCGAGCGCGATGGCCAGCCAGCGGCGGTCCGCGTCGGCTGCCACGCCGTGGCTGTGGCCCCCGGGACCGTGGTCGTGGCCGTGGTCGTCGTGCCCGTGGTCGTGCCCGCTCATGGCATCCCCCGTCTCGTCGCGGCAGCCGTGTGTTCGGTTCCGTCGCGTGAAGTGAAGCGCACCCCGGCGAGATCGGCAAAGGCTGCAACGGGGACCGTTGTCATTACCCATAAGAGGCCTCTGACCTGGGGTTTTATCGGATCGCTGCCAGGCTGGTGTGATCGTGGGAAAATCTCCTCATGGTCCAGCGCCCCGGTGTGCCGACCGCGCCCGAGTTCGTCCTGGAGACAGACACGGGCTCCACACCGATGAGCCCGGGCCGGACGTACCACGTCGGCCGGGACCCGCTCTGCGAGATCTGCTTCGAGGACGCCCGCGTCTCCTGGCACCACGCGCTCCTGCGCCCCGACGGCGACCACTGGACGGTCGAGGACGAGGACAGCACCAACGGCACCTGGGCCGACGGCCACCGCGTCCACGAGTGGAGCGTGGGCGCCGGCAGCGAACTGCGCTTCGGTGACGCGCAGGACGGCCCCCGGGCCGTCCTCACCGCCCCGGCCCCCTCTCCCTCACCCGGTTCCGCGGAGGCCGGGTCCGGACCGGCCCGGATCTCCAACCCGTCGATGACCACCACCTTCCGCCGCCCGAGCGCCGTCCTCCCGCTGCCCGCCCGTACCACCGTGCGCATCGGCCGCGCCACCGACAACGACCTCGTCATCGACGAACTCGACGTCTCGCGCCGGCACGCCGAACTGCGGGCCCTCCCCGACGGCGGCTACGAGATCGCGGACCTCGGCAGCCACAACGGCACCTACCTCAACGGCACCCCCGTCGCGGGCGCGGCCCCCCTCGCCGAGGGTGACCTCGTCGGCATCGGCCACCTGGTCTTCTGCCTCGTCGGCGACCGGCTCCAGGAGTACCAGGACACCGGCGAGGTCACCCTCGACGTCCAGGGCCTCACCGTCGCCGTGGACCGCGGCCGCAAGACCCTCCTCGACCAGGTGTCCTTCCCCGTGGGCGCCAAATGCCTGCTCGCCGTCATCGGCCCCAGCGGAGCCGGCAAGTCCACCCTGCTCGGTGCCCTCACCGGCCTGCGCCCCGCCGACCGGGGCACCGTCCTCTACGACGGCCGCGACCTCTACCGCGACTACGCCGAACTGCGCAGCCGCATCGGCCTCGTGCCCCAGGACGACATCCTGCACTCCCAGCTCACCGTCCGGCGCGCCCTCACCTACGCCGCCGAACTCCGCTTCCCCCAGGACACCGCGAAGCCCGAACGGCAGCGGCGGGTCGACGAGGTGATCGGCGAACTCGGTCTCGAACAGCGCGCCGCCCAGCCCATCCACAGCCTCTCCGGCGGCCAGCGCAAACGCGTCTCCGTCGCCCTGGAACTGCTCACGAAACCCTCCCTGCTCTTCCTCGACGAGCCCACGTCCGGCCTCGACCCGGGGATGGACCGTTCGGTGATGCACATGCTGCGCGGCCTCGCCGACGACGGCCGTACCGTCATCGTGGTCACCCACAGCGTCCTCAGCCTCGACGTCTGCGACCGGCTGCTGGTCCTCGCCCCGGGCGGGCGCATCGCCTACTACGGGCCCCCGGCCGAGACCCTCGGCTTCTTCGGCGCCTCCCAGTGGCCCGAGGCATTCGAGGCCTTCGAGAACGAGCGCGACCGCGACTGGGCCGGGGAGTACGCCGCCTCGGCGTCCCACCTCACGTACGTCCGGGGCGGGGCCCGCCAGCCGTGGCACGGCGGCGAGCGCAGGGCGTCCGGAGCCGCCGCCGGGGCCGACTTCGTCCCCCCGCCGCCCAAGGCGCAGAGCTGGGGCTCGCAGCTGTCCACCCTCGTCCGCCGCTACGCGGCCGCACTCGCCGCGGACCGGACCTTCCTCGCCATCATGATCGCGCTGCCCTTCGTCATGGGCGCGATGGCCCGTGCCCTGGCCGGCAGCAGCCTCACGCAGGAGACCGCGATCAACGCCCTGCTCATCCTGTCCGTCGGCGCCGTCCTCACCGGCGCCGCGAACGCCGTGCGCGAACTGGTCAAGGAACGGGTCATCTATCGTCGGGAGCGGGCGGTGGGGCTGTCGCGCTCCGCCTATCTGATGTCGAAGGTCGTGGTGCTGGGCGCCGTCACCGTCGCCCAGGCGGTCGTACTGACCCTCGTCGCCCTCTACGGCGTGGACCTGAACGCCCCGGGCGGCCAAGGCGTGATCATGAACCCCCTCCTCGAGATCACCATCGCGGTGGCGCTCCTGGCGTTCACCGCCATGATGCTCGGGCTGCTGGTCTCCGCGCTGGTCCGCAAGGAGGAGGTCACCATGCCGCTGCTGGTCCTCCTCGCCATCGTGCAGGTGGTGTTCTGCGGCGCGCTCCTGCAACTGGACGGCGTGCCGGTCATCGAACAGCTGGCCTGGCTGGTCCCCTCCCGCTGGGCCCTCGGCGCCATGGCGGGCACCATCGACCTCGGCGCGATCGTGCCGGGCACCCTCACCGACGATCCGCTGTTCGCCCACACCCCCGGCGTCTGGCTGCTGAACCTGGGCATGCTGGTGGTCCTGTCCGTTCTCTTCGGGGTGCTGGTCGCGAGGCTGCTGCGCCGCCACGAGCCCGCGATCATGCGGAAGTAGGCCCCATGAGCAGCTCGATGGATCCCGGGATCGCCGTGGCGGACTTCCGGCCCACCCATGTGGTGCCGCCGCCGGGGCTGTCCGCCTGGGAGGCCCCCGACGTCTCCCGGCCGACCGCGGCCCTGGACGCCTTCCTGCCCGTACAGCTGCTGTCCCGGCGCGGGGAGTGGGGGGAGGTCCTGTGCGCCAACGGATGGAGCGCCTGGGTCGACGGGCGGCTGCTCGTCGCGGTCCCCCAGCCGCCGCCGACCACGGGGGAGCGGCCGTCGGTGCGCGCCGAGGACCCGAGGCCGCTCCTTGAGCGCGGCGCCGAAGCCCTGGCGCGCTACCGGCACGCCGTGGACGAACTCGCCTCCGGCCGGGCCGACACCGACGCCTTCCGCCGGTCCCTGCGGGGACTGCGGGCGGGCGTGGTCGTCGACGGGGAGTCGGTCTGGCTCTACGACGAGGGTTCGGGGCGGTGGATGTACGGCGACGGGACCCGCCTGGCGACCTACGCGGTGACCGAGGGACCGGGGACGGCCCGCGGGCCCACCTCACCCCCGGCGGAGGCGGACGGCGGGGCCGACGCGGGCCCGGATGCGTCGGCCGCAGACCCGAAGGCGGCCGGGCACGACCGGGAGGCCACCGCGACCCGGATCGTGGACACGCACGACCCCGGAGCGGAATGAGGGAACGGGGGGAATGGGGGAATGGGGGTGGGTGCCGTCCGTCTCCGGCGGATGCCCGGCCGACGGGCCGGCCCCACCGGTCCCGTGGGCTGCCCCGGGCCCTGCACGGCCCTGGCGGCCCTGCCCGGCCCTGTCGGCGCGGTCGGGCCTGTCAGGCGTGTGGCGCGGCCGCAGGTGCGTCGACCCGCCCGCGGCGGTGCAGCGGGCGGGCCAGGACGCCACCGAGGAAGCCGGCCACCGCACCCCACAGCAGGCCGAGGCCGACCGTCCGCCACAGCACGGGGTCCAGCAGGACCTCCCCGCCCAGGGCGTCCACCTCGCCGATGCCCAGGAGGGACAGTCCGTACACGGCGTGGACCCGGGCCAGCAGACAGACGGTGAGGGTGGCCAGGGCGAGGGCCGCGCCCAGGTGGAGGGCGTGCTGCCAGGGCCGGACGTGCGCGGGGGACCGTACGGCCGCCAGTACGCCCGTACCGAGCAGCAGGACGACGGCCACCGCCACCAGCCACCAGGCCCGCGGGTCCCGTGCGGCGAACGACGCCACGTCGACCGGAGCCCCGTCGGCATTGCGCAGCACCCCGTCCAGCAGGGGCGGCATCGGCAGCCCGAAGGCCCCCTCCACCCGGGCCTCCCAGGCTCCGCCGAAGCCCAGGGTGAGCGCTATCCAGACGAGGTTCGGCAGCCCGAGCAGGACGACCGCGAGGGTCCGGTCGGCGTGTCCCTGGGTCGCGGCCACCACCAGGCCGACGACGACGCCGATCGCGACGTAGGCGAGGAGCAGCACGGCCGTGGCGAAGGCGGCCGGCCGCACCGCCGTGTGGAAGCGGACCAGCCCGGCCGGGAGCGGGGCGCGGCGGGAGACCAGCAGGACGATCAGCAACAGGCCCAGGATCCAGACCAGTCCGAACAGGAGCGTGGCGGGCAGGTCGGCGCGGAAGCCCACCTTCGGTGAGGAGTCGAGGAGTTCGCCGATCACCCCGAGGGGGGAGTCGCCCACCGAGAGGCCGAACTCCTGCCGGGCCAGGAGGGCGGCACCGATCAGGGCGATCAGCCACAGTACGGCCAACGGCGCCACCCGGCCCAGGAGTTCACGGGAGCCGGCCACGGCGCGGTTGCGCAGCGGGCGCAGGAAGCAGTAACCGGCCGCGAGGGCGCCCGCCAGGGTCACCGAGAGCGGGAGCACCGACAGGTTCGCGTCCGCTCCGGCCAGGAGACCGACGTCGCCGGACACCTCCACCGTGCCGCCGGCCGCCATCACGACGACCGCTGCGAGCACGTGCGGGAACGCCCCCTCCGGGAGGCCGCCCGCGCCCGCGCACGCCAGGCCGGCCGCGGCGACCGCGGTCATCGCCGCGAAGCCAGCGACGACGGTGACGAGGGCGTCGCGCCAGGCCCTCGCGGAGCCCCCGGACGATACCGGTCTCGGTGTCTGGCCCACCCTGCAACGGTGGCACTCCCGGCTTGCGGCCACCACCCGGACGGCGCACACAATGGTCCGATGGGTAACTCCCTCCTCCTGGGAAGAAGAGCCCGTGAGCACACATCCCTCCGGCGGCCAGCCGTCGTCAGAGCGACCCACCGGGCCGCCTTCCGGGCCGCTGTCGGGCGGACAGCAGGTGCCGCCGCCCCCGCCGCCGACCGGGCCCCCCTCGGGGCCGCCGGGCGGCCCCGCCGGTCCCGGCGGTCCGGGGCAGGGCAAGGATCCTTGGTGGCGGTCCGTTCCACGGCTCGCCACCGCGCTCGTCGCGGTGGTGGCGGTGGTGGCCCTGGCGGTGGTGCTCACCCGGCCCACGGGTACGCCCAGCGCCGGGGCCGAGGTGTTCCTCCAGCCGGCCGCCGCGGCGGGCCCCGACCCCTTCACCGAGTCCACCGTGGTGAAGGAGGACGTGCGGCCGCCGGATAGTCCGGCGCCGTCACCCACCGGGACCGGCGCCGCCCCCACGACCCAGGGCACCGCCACGGGCACCCGGAGCGTCAGCGGCTCCGCCCCGGGCGTGTACGGCGGCACCCAGGACGTGGCGAGCTGCGACGTGGAGAAGCAGATCAAGGTGCTGGCCGCGGAGCCGGCCAAGAACGAGGCCTTCGCCGCGACGCTCGGCATCCGGCCCGCTGCCGTCCCCGCGTACCTGCGCTCGCTCACGCCGGTGCGGCTGCGGCTGGACACCCGGGTCACCAACCACGGCTTCAAGGATGGCAAGGTCACCAGCTACCAGGCCGTGCTGCAGGCCGGAACGGCCGTGCTCGTCGACGACCGGGGCGTGCCGCGGGTGCGCTGCGCCTGCGGGAACCCGCTGGGTCCGCCGGTTCCGCTCAAGGCCACCCCGAAGCGCTTCGGACAGACGTGGCCCTCCTACCAGCCGGCGAAGGTGGTCGTCATCGCACCGGCCGCCCAGCCGGTGCAGAAGATCGTGATCTACGACCACCAGAACCGGCACTGGTTCGAGCGTGAGAAGGGGCAGCACCAGGACCGCAGGCCCGACCGCCCGATCCCGCCGCCCGTGCTGCCGACGCCGCCGGCCACGCCGACCGCCCGGCCGACGCACACCGGGCCGCAGTCGCCCACCCACACGGGCTCGACGCCGCCGACGAAGTCGCCGTCCACGTCGCCGTCGGGTTCGCCGACGCCGTCCGGTTCGCAGTCCCCTTCGACGTCTCCCTCGAAGTCGCCCTCGGGTACCCCGTCGGTGACGCCGACGCCGACGCCGACGCCCTCGCCGACGGCGTCACCGACGTCCTCACCGACCGCGTCCCCCTCCGGTTCGCCGTCCCCGGCCACGTCCCCCTCGGGGACCCCGTCGGAACCTCCCTCGCCGTCGGGCTCCCCCTCGGGGACCCCGGCGGCATCGCCCTCGCCCAAGCCGTCACCGTCACCCACTGAGCCGGGTTCGCCGTCCCCCACGGACCGCACGCCCCCGCCGTCCCCGGTCGCGTCGCAGCCGGAACCGGCCGGTACGGCGGCCGAACAGCCCCGCGAGGACGGAAGCGACAACGGCAACGGCGGGAACAGCTAGGCAGGACGTGGCCAGTCGTTTCGTCGTGGTCCTGTGTGGGTCGGCGGGTTCGTGATCACCAGGGGACGACGCCGTCGTCCTCGAAGAACGAACCGGTCGGACCGCCGTCCGGCAGGGTGGCGAGCCGGATCGCCGTGGTCGCGCCCTGCTCGGGAGTGCGGGGCCCCTGGAAGCCCGTGAAGTCCGTCGCGACCAGGCCCGGGCAGGCGGCGTTGATCAGGATGCCCGTACCGGCGAACTGCCGGGCGTACTGCACGGTGACGGCGTTGAGGAACGACTTCGACGGCGCGTAGGCCGCCATGACCGGGCCGATCTCGATGTCCGGGTCCGATTGCCGGGCCAGGGAGCCGACGCTGCTGGAGACGTTGACGATGCGCGGCGCAGCCGAGCGCCGCAGCAGGGGCAGCATCGCGTTGGTGACCCGGACGACACCCATGACGTTGGTGTCCACGACCCTGCGGAGCACCTCCAGGTCGAGGGTGGTCGGGTCCTGCACCCACCCCGGGTCCATCTCGCCCGAGATACCGGCATTGTTGACCAGGGCGTCCAGGCGCCCCCCGGCCTTCCGTTCGATCAGTTCCGCGGCATCGGTGACGCTCTGGTCGTCGGTCACGTCCAGCGGTACCCCGAACGCGTCCACGCCGGCGGCGCGCAGCTTCGCGACGGCGGTCCGGCGTCGGGCGGCGTCGCGGGCTCCCACGCCCACGCGGTACCCGAGGCTGCCCAGCCCGGCCGCGATCTCGTACCCGATGCCCTTGTTCGCGCCGGTCACCAGCGCAATCATCGTTTCGCTCATGCTGATGATGGTGCTCGCGTGCGAGTGGCGAGGCCAACACCGATACGGTGTTCTGTCATACCTGGCAGGTATCACCGCGTATGCTGCGGCCGTGGACACCCCGGACACCCTCGTGGACACCCTGGACACCCTCGAGACCCGCGAGTTGAGGTACTTCGTGGCGGTCGCCGAGGAACTGCACTTCGGGCGCGCCGCCGAGCGCCTCGGCATGGCCCAGCCGCCGTTGTCACGGGCGATCCAGCAGCTCGAACGGCGCCTCGGGGTCTGCCTGCTCGACCGCAACCGCCGTGGTGTCCGCCTGACCGGTGCCGGAGAGGTGCTGTTGCACGAGGGCCGGGCGGCCCTCGACGCGACCGCTGCCGCTGCTCGCCGCACCCGGCGCGCCGGCGGTGCCGACAGCCCTGGCGGCTCCCGCGGCCGGCTGGTTCTCGCGGTGAAGGCCGCCGCGTCGCACGAACTGCTGCGGCAGCTTCTCGACGCCTACGCGGCCGAGCCCGGCAGTGCCGAGATCGAGGTGCTGCTGTGCGGTATGTGCGAGCAGGAGGAGTTGTTGCGCGACGGACGTGCTGATGTCGCGCTCATGCACGCGCCGTGGAACTCCCTCGCGGGGTTCGACAGCGAGGAACTGACGACCGAGGGACAGGTCGCCGTCCTGCCCGCCGGGCACCCGCTCGCCGCCCGCCGGACCCTGTCCCTGGCCGATGTCATGGACGTCCCCGATCTGCCGCTCGCCCGCTGGCCCACCCACGGCACCTACGCCCCCGGCCCCGGCCCCGAGATCCACAACCAGACGCAACTGGCCCAGTTGATCGCCCTCGGACGCACCGTGGCGGTCGTCCCCGACTCCGCCCGCTCCTGGCTGTGGTCCGAGCACACGGCCGTGCCCCTGACCGACGCACCTCCCGTCGTGACCCACATCGCCTGGCCCGCGCACAGCCGTTCCCTCGCCCTGGCCGGCCTGGTCCGCACGGCCGCACGTCTATGACCCGATCCTGACCCCATCGGCCGCCACCTGGCATCAGGTCGACGCGTCGCCCCGGTCCTGCGTGAGCGGCAGCACGGCTCGCCCGGCGTGCAGCGGGCACCGGCCCGCCGTGCGGCGCCCGGCCGGGCTGTCGGACAACCGGCCGAAGTGGCGGACCTGGTCGGCGCGGTGGCCCGACGCCGCCGAGCGTCCCGGGGCGGACGTCCGGCACAACTCGCCGCGGTCCGTGCCGGGCCGCTCTGTCCTCGCGTGCGGGACCGGGCCTGGTCCGTCCGGGTAAGGGGGCGGACTCCCCGACCAGTTGGCCCATGCACCGGAACTGTGTGGAGCGTGGCGATTTCGGCAGGTCTGCCCGAGATGCCGATGGGCGGGGCGGTGATTAGTATCATCCGTAGGTGACTGTGGCCACTGCGGGACTCAAGCCCTTTGCCCGCGGTGAATACACCAGAGCGCGAGGCGTGCGACATATCGCACCGGCCCACGAGGTCCGCGGCACGATGAAGCCGCGTTGACGGGGATGTGCGCACTTACACACATCGGTACTGCCACAGGTGCGGCCTTGCGCGTCGTTCTGCTGAGGAGGAAGAACAAATTTTCGTGCAATAGCAACGAGAAGGGTTCTCAACCATGCGAGCAACGAGAGTCAAGCGTCTCTTCGCGGTGTCCGCCATCGGCGTTCTGATGGCCGGCGGCGCCCTGGGAGCGGCAGGTACCGCCTCGGCGGCCACCCCCACCCAGTCCGTCGCGTACGTGAGCGGCGGCGGCTGGGACCACGACAGGGGCGGTCACCACGGCTGGTACGACGATGACGACGACTACCGTGGCGGAGGCTACGGCCACGACTGCTGACACCGGCACCACACGCTGTGCGGCCCGCGCGACGGGCCGCACAGTGCCGTGTCCCCCTCCCGCGGCGCCCCACCGCAGGCCGCCCCGCAGGGACACCGGCCGGGGACAGTGAGACGCTGGCAGCATGGCCCGTAGGGGAGACGTTCCCGAGGTCGGCTGGCCCGCGCGGCCGGACACGAGCCTTGCGCTCAACCGCATGGGCACGTTCGACTGGGACCTCGACAGCGGGCGGATGCACCTGGATCCCACCGCCCTCGAGGTCCTCGACCTGCGCCCGGACGAGTACAGCGGCACCCCCGCCGGACTCCGCGCGCGCATCGCGCCCGTCGAGGAGGCCCGGCTCGACTCCCGGGTCGCCCAGGCCATCAAGGACGGCCGCAGCCACTACGGGGCCTACGTCCGCAGCCGCCGCCGCGACGGGTCGCCGGCCTGGACCCATATCCAGGGCCACATCCTGCGGGACCCGGGCGGCCGCCCGTACCGCGTCATCGGCATCCTCCGCGACGCCGCCCACGACCCGGGCGAGCCCGGAGCCGCCGGGGAACAGGACGAGGGGCGCCGCCGGATGACCGGCGTCGTCGAGCGGACCACCGCCATCCTCGCCCACGCCCGCACCGTCAACGACGTGACCGACGTCCTCAAGGACCCGCAGGCCCTCGGGCACCTCGGTGCCGTCAGCGTGATGCTGGGCGTCGTCGACGGGGGCCGCATCCACCTCGTCGCGGAGGGCCAGCTCGGTACGTACGTGCCCGAGATCGAATACACCCGGATCGACGCGCAGTTCCCGATGAGCGTCGCCGTACGCACCATGCAGCCGGTCTTCATCCTCTCGCGCCAGGAGTTCCAGGAGACCTACCCGGAGCTGTGGCCCTACATCGAGCCGCTGTCCGTCCACAGCGGGGTCTACCTGCCGCTGATCGCCCAGGGCCGGCCCGTCGGCGCCCTGGGGCTCCTCTACGAACGGGAGGGCGACTTCACCGCCGAGGAACGCAACCTGCTGATGGCGCTCGGCAGCGGAGTCGCCCAGAGCCTCCAGCGCGCCATCCTCTTCGAGCAGGAGCACGACCTCGCCGAGGGCCTCCAACGGGCCATGCTGCCGCGCCGGATCCCCACGGTGCCGGGCGCGCTGATCGCCGTACGCTACCGCTCCGCCCGGATGGGGAGGGACATCGGCGGCGACTGGTACGACGTGGTGCCGCTCGGAGGCGGCCGGGTCGGCGTGATGATCGGCGACGTCGAGGGCCATGACACGGACGCGGCCGCCGTCATGGGGCAGCTGCGCATCGTGATGCGCGCCTACGTCGTAGAGGGGCACACGCCCGGCGCGGCGATGGCCAGGGCTTCCGCGTTCCTGCGCGACCTGGAGACGGAACGCTTCGCCACCTGCACGTACGCCGAGGTCGACCTCACCAGCGGGATGCTTCAGGTGGTCCGCGCCGGCCATCTCGACCCGGTCGTGCGGCGCGGCGACGGCAGCTGCCACCGGATCCGGGTGGCGGGAGGCCTGCCGCTCGGACTGCCACCCCGCGAACCGGCTGCGGCGGAGGGCTCCGGCTACCCCGTCACCAGCCTGGAACTCCACCCCGGCGACACCCTGGTGCTGTGCACGGACGGCCTCGTCGAGAGGCCCGGTGAGGATCCCGACATCGGCATGCACGAGCTCATGGGGACCATCCGCAGCGGGCCCGCGGACGTCGAGGAACTCGCCGATGTCCTGTGCGACCTGGTCCCCGACTCGGGCGGCGGGGACGACATGGCCCTGCTCGTCCTGCGCCGCCGCGGTACGCCGACGGGGCGCGGCGGCGGGCCGCTGCACCAGCGCCTGGACCCGGGGGACGCCGGGGCCCCGGCCCTGGCCCGGCACCTCATCCGGGCCGCGGTGGCCGCATGGGGCGCGAGGGAGCGGGCCGACGAGATCGAGCTGGTGGCGGACGAACTGATGACGAACGCCCTGGTCCACACCGACGGCGGCGGCCACATCAGCATGCGGATCATGCCGCAGGGGCGGATCCGCGTCGAGGTCGAGGACACCAGCAGTGCCCTGCCGCGGCGGCGCGAGGCGGGGGACTGGGCGGTGTCGGGGCGCGGCCTGATGCTGGTGGATCAGCTCGCGGACGCATGGGGTGTGGAACCGCGGGGCGGCGGCAAGTGCGTATGGTGCGAATTCGAGGTGAACGCGCCGCCGGGCGCGGACGGGGCGGGCTGAGCCGGGTCGGCGCCGCGCCGACTACCCGCAGGGGGCGGGCTGCGTCGCGGCGTCCGGCGACAGCAGGACTCCCGGGCCCGCGGGGGCGGGGGCGTGCTCAGACGTCCCGACAGTGCGGTGCGGTGCCGATGTGGTGCCGGCGCGGTGCGGTGCTGTGCGGCGCGGCCCTGTGCGGCGCGGCGCGGTGCGGTGCCGGGGCGCCGTGGGGCGGCGCGGTGCGGTGCGGTGCGGTGCCGGGGCGCCGTGGGGCGGCGGGACTCCGCCAGTACGCTCTCGGGGTGCCTTGCCGGGTTCGAGCACGGTGGGCCCGGGCCGCGCGGCTCGCAGCTGCCATCGCGGATCGACAACCGACCGGGGCGGCCCTGCGGGGCTACAGGCCCACCAGTGTCACCTCGGTGGCCTTCACGCTCGTCCACACCTCGGACCCGTCGGCCAGGCCCAGTTCGGCCGCCGCGTCCGGCGTGATCTCGGCGACCAGGTCGGGCGCCTCGGCCGACCCGATCAGCACGCGCAGCCGACTGCCCACCGCCGTGATCTCCCGGACCGTGCCGGGCCACACGTTGCGGGGGCTGCCGCCTGGGCGGACCCGGTGCACCGACACCGCCTCCGGGGCGATGATCGCCAGGGCCTGGGTTCCCTCGGGCAGGGTCTCGGCGACCACCAGACGGCCACCCGCAGCGAGGGTGAGGCCGTCGGCCGAGGCGATGCCCGGCCAGGCGTTGCGCCCGAGCATACGGGCCACCCAGGGGGAGCGCGGGTGCCGTGAGACCTCGGCCGGTGGTGCGTCCTGCAGGGCCAGGCCGTCGGCCAGTACGAGGACCCGGTCGGCCAGCGACACGGCCTCGACGGGGTCGTGGGTCACGATCAGGCAGACCCCGCCGAAGCCGGCCAGGTGCGTGCGCAGGGTGTGCCGGACGTGGGCCCGCGTGGTCTGGTCGAGGGCGGCGAGCGGTTCGTCGAGCAGCAGGAGCCGCGGGCGGGCGGCCAGGGCGCGCGCGAGGGCGACGCGCTGGGCCTGGCCGCCGGAGAGCTGGGACGGCTTGCGGTGCGCGAGGTGACCGACGCCCAGCCGGTCCAGCCAGGCCTGCGCCTCGCGCCGGGCGCCGGCGCGCGGCACCCGGCGGGCGCGCAGCCCGTACGCGGTGTTCGCCAGGGCGCTCAGGTGCGGGAACAGCGCCCCGTCCTGCGGGACCCAGGCGACCTGCCGCTTGTGCGGGGGCAGCGAGGTGACGTCGGCGTCGCCCAGCCGCAGCTCGGCGTGGGCCCGCGGGGTCAGGCCGAGGAGGGCGCGCAGCAGGGTGGTCTTGCCGGCCCCGTTCTCGCCGACGACGGCGATCGTGGTGCCGGGCTCGGCCCGGAGGGTGAGGCGGGTGAAGCCGGTGACGGTGGCGTGCAGGGGCCAGTGCCCCGTCTCCGCGTCCGTTTCCTTCTGCGTCTCCGGGCCCTGCCTTGGGGCGGCGGGTGCGGGGATGCCGGCCGGTGCGGGGGCCTCCTCCGGGGTCGGTCGGGGCACCGCGACCGCGCCGCGGTCGATCGGGGTGCCCGTCCAGCGGCCGCGCAGGGCGATCAGTACGGCCATGGCGGTCGCCAGCAGCAGCAGCGAGACCGAGGTGGCCGCCTCGGGCTGGTCCTGGAGCAGCAGGTACACCTGGAGCGGCAGCGTCTGGGTGGTGCCGGGCAGGTTCCCGGCGAAGGTGATGGTCGCGCCGAACTCACCCAGCGCGCGGGCCCAGGTGAGGGCGGCGCCGGCGATCAGACCGGGCGCCACCATCGGCAGGGTGACCGTGAAGAACACGCGGACCGGCGACGCGCCGAGCGAGGCCGCGGTCTCCTCGTAGCTCTGCCGGAGACCGCCGAGGGCGCCCTCCAGGCTGATGACCAGAAACGGCATGGCGACGAAGGTCGCCGCGACGACGGCCCCCGACGTGTGGAAGGGCAGGGTGATCCCGAAGGACTCCTCCAGCCACGGCCCGAGCAGTCCGCGCCGCCCGAATCCGAGGAGCAGGGCGACGCCGCCCACGGTCGGCGGCAGCACCATGGGGAGGAGCACCAGCGAGCGCACCAGGGCCTTGCCCTTGAACTCCACGCGGGCCAGCAGCCAGGCCAGCGGCACGCCGAGGAGGAGGGAGAGGCCCAGCGCCCAGAGGGACACCAGGAGCGAGAGCCTCAGGGCCTCGACCACGCCCGGGCTGCCGAGGTGTTCCCCGAGATCGCCCCACGGCGTGCGGACGAGGATGCCGATCAGTGGCATCAGCAGGAAGGCGACGGCGAGCAGCGCGGGGAGCGCCAGGGCCACCGGGGGCCGGGTGGTGCGGGTACGGAGTCTGCTCACGGGACTTCCTGGCTGGGACGGCGTGGTGGGGCGGGGGGAAGGGGGCGGCGCAGGGGTGAAGCGTATGCCGGGCCGGGAGGCGTACGCGGGTACGTGAGCACGCGGGTACGCGGCACGCGGGCACGGGCGGACGCGGGCGGGCACGCGCGGGTACGCCGAAAGGGGCTGTTCGTCCCCCCGGACCGGACAGCCCCCGCGCCGCTTCGGGAGGGGCGACGCCGCTACGGCTGCTGGAAGCCCGCGTCCTGGAGGATCTTCTGCGCCTCGGGGGTGCTCAGCCAGGCCACGAACGCGGCAGCGGCCTCCCCGTTCTCGGACTGCTTCAGCGTGGCGGCCGGATAGGAGGCCACGGCGTTCTGGGTGTCGGGGATGTCCACGGTGACGACCTTGTCGCCCGACTTGGCGGAGTCCGTCCTGTAGACAAGGCCGGCGTCGGCCTCACCCATCTCGACCTTGCCCAGGACGGCGCGGACGTTGGGCTCCTGGGAGACCGGCTTCACCACGACCTGCTGGGCGTCGAGGATCTGCTTGCTGTAGCGGCCGACCGGCACCTCGGGCGCGGCGAGCACGACCTTGAGCTTGCTGTCGGCGAGGTCCCTGAGCTCGTCGATCTTGAACGGGTTCCCCTTGCCGGTCGCGATGACCAGGCGGTTCTTCGCGATGATCTTGGCCGCGCCGGTCTCGGCCCTCAGCCCGTCCATGGTCCTGGTGTCGGCGGTGACCAGCGCGTCGGCCGGGGCGCCCTGCTTGACCTGCGCCGCGAGCTCCTGGGAACCGGCGAAGGAGAAGGTGACCTTCGTACCGGGGTGGGACTTCTCGTACGCCTCGCCCGCGGCCCTGAAGGCGTCGGTGAGGGAGGAGGCGGCCAGGACGGTGAGGTTCGCCTGCGGCGCGGCGGAGCCGGTGTGGGAGGCGGCGTTCTCGTCCTCGCCGCTGCCGCAGGCGGTCAGCCCGGTGAGCAGGGCGGTGGACAGGACGGCGGCGGCAGCGGTGGTGGTGGTGCGGCGACGGGTCGAGGCCGGGGTCGGGGGCATGGGCGCAGGCTCCTCGGTCGGGTCGGCGGCCGGCCGGGTGCCGGGTCCGCGTGGTGGTGACCCGCGCCGGTGACGGGCGGAGCGGGTGGGGGCGATGCGGTGTGGTGCGGTGCTGAGCGGTGCGGTGCTGAGCGGTGGTGCCGGGCCGGGGGTGGGCCGGGGCCGTGGGTGGGCCGGGGGTGAGGCGTGCGGCCCGGGGCGGCGCGTCGAGGGGTTCAGGCGCGGTCGATGTGCACGCTCGTGGACTTCACACGGGCGGTGGCCTGCATCCCGGCCTCCAGCCCGAGCTTCTCGACGGCCTCGCGGGTGAGCGGGGAGACCAGGCGGTGCGGACCCGCCTGGATGTCGACCCGGGCGGACACGTCGCCGAGCCGGACGGCGGTGACGATGCCGGGGAAGGCGTTGCGCGCCGAGGTGTACGGCTCCCCGTCCTCGGCGTGGGCGTCCTGGCCCACCTCCACGGAGAGGGCGGCCGGATCACGGCCGTTGATCAGCCGCCGGCCGACCGCGTCGCGATGGGTCACGACCCGGCCGGCGTCGGCCCAGCATCGTGCGGTGTCCGGGCTGACGCCCGGCAGTCGCGCGGCCTGTCCGATGGTGTAGGACTGCATGTGCGACAAGGTAGGCGCACATGTGGCGCATCTGCAATTCTCTTTGGGGTATCACCATGGTAGGTGCCAGGTGCGTTGGTGCATCTGCCAAGAGTCGCGGAAAAGTCGTTCCGTCCCGGTGGGCCGGGATCGCTAGAGTCGGGGCATGGCTGATGAGGTTTCGGGAACGGAAACGGGCACGGTACGGGTCGACGCGTGGATCTGGTCCGTGCGGCTGACCAAGACGCGCTCGATCGCGGCGACGGCGTGCCGGGCGGGCCATGTGAAGGTCAACGGGGAGCGTGCCAAGCCGGCGCAGCCGATCCGCGCGGGCGACGAGGTACGACTCTTCCACGCGGGGCGCGAGCGGATCGTCGTCGTCAGGCGACCGGTGTCCAAGCGGGTCGGCGCGCCCGTCGCCGCCGAGTGCCTGATCGACAAGAGCCCGCCGCCGCCGACCCCGGTCGAGGCCGCGGTCGTCGGCATCCGCGACCGCGGCACGGGCCGCCCCACGAAGCGCGAGCGCCGCGAGATCCAAACCCTGCGCGGCCGCTGACACCGCCCACGACGACGCTCCTCGGTCCTTGTGTGCGAGCGGGGCACCCCCGCCGCCCGGCCGCGGGTGCGGTACGCCCGACCTGCTCGTCGGCGGGATGCGGGTGTGCGCCCGCTGTGCGCCCGCTGTGCGTCCGCGCTGCCGCGCCTCCGGCGAACGGCCGGTGCGCGCGGCACGGCCGATGGCGGCGCGCGCCGAGCGGCGGGCCGCCGGGTGCGCTGCATGGCCCCTGCGGGTGTCGCCGGCCTGGACATGAGCTGCCCCGGGACCGGGCGTTCGCACCGTGCCTCCGCGAACGGGGCACCCGCGGAGGCCGCGGACACTGCCGGGCGGGAGCGGCGCGGCCCGCCGACCCGGCCCGGCCCCGCCCGGCGGACAGCGCCGCTCAGACCTTCCGGTAGGCGTAGGCCTCGGTGGCGGCCTCGGCCACCCCGGTGAGCGGGGCGCCGGCTGACGCGGCGACCAGGGCCGCCACCGCACCCTCGACGAAGGGCGCGTCCACCAGCACTGAGTCCGGCGGCAGTTCGTCCTCCAGCAGCAGGGTCTTCACCGTCAGGACCGAGCTGCCGAGGTCCACCAGCAGGGCCACCCCGGCGCCCCGGTCCACCTCCCGCGCGGCCGCCACGATCAGCTCCGCGCTCGTGCCGAGCCCGCCGGCGGACGTGCCGCCCGCCGAGGCCACCGGAGCCACCGCCCCGCCCGCCGCCAGCCCCCGCGCCAGCTCCGCCACCGACTCGGCGACCGCCGCGCTGTGCGAGACCAGCACCACCCCCACCAGGGCCCCGTCCGTCATCGCCCGTCCTCCGCCCGCTCGGCCACGTCCGCGAGCGCGTCCAGCAGCAACGCCGACGAAGTCGCCCCCGGGTCCTGGTGGCCGATGCTCCGCTCGCCCAGGTAACTGGCCCGCCCCTTGCGCGCCTGCATCGGTACGGTGGCGAGCGCCCCGTTCTCCGCCGCGTCCGCCGCCGCCCGGTACGACGTGCCCAGGGCGGCCACGCCCGGCAGCAGCGCGTCCAGCATGGTGGCGTCGCCCGCTGCCGCGCCGCCCAGCTGCGCGACCGCGTCGACCCCCTTGTCCAGGGCCTCGCGCAGCTCCGCGTCGGACACCCCGGGTGCCTCCCCGAGCTCCTTGCCGGTCCGCCGCAGCAGCATCCCGTACAGCGGTCCCGACGCGCCGCCGACCGTCGAGATCAGTGTCCGCCCGGCGAGCTGGAGCACCGCGCCCGGGGACACCGGGGGCTCCGCCTCCAGGGCCGTGCGCACCGCCGTGAAACCGCGCAGCAGATTGCTCCCGTGATCGGCGTCCCCGATGGGGGAGTCGAGTTCGGTGAGCCGGTCCGCCTCACGCTCCACGGCGGCCGCCGCGGCCGTCATCCAGCTCAGGAAGAACTCTGCGTCACGCACCGGATCTCCTCGCCTCGCATCCGCCCGGCCAGTCCTTCCGCCACCATAGATCAGCGAGCCCGCGCCGGCGCCGCCGTCCGGACGGACGCGTCAACCTGAGCTGACCCCGATCCTGCCGCCGGCGCGCAGAATCGGTCAATTGGCGCCGCATGCGGTCAACCGGAAGCGCGAGATTCGGCCACGTGGTCGTATGTCGGCTTGTGCGGGATTCGACGAGTGCGAGGCGCAGCGTGGCAGCGACGACTGAAGAGCCGTTCAGGGCCCTGTTGGAAGCGGCACCGGACGCGATGGTGATCGTGGACGACGCCGGTGTGATCCGGCTGGTGAACGCACAGACCGAGGCCCTTTTCGGCCACCCCCGCCGGGAACTCCTGGGCCGTCACATCGAGGTCCTGGTGCCCGAGCGGTTCCGCGGCCAGCACCCGGGCCACCGGCTCGGCTACGCGGCCAGCCGCCAGGTCCGCCCGATGGGCGCGGGCCTGGAGCTCTACGGGCTGCGCCGCGACGGCGGCGAGTTCCCGGTGGAGATCAGCCTGAGCCCGCTGGAGACCCCGGAGGGCCTGCTGATCTCGGCGGCCGTCCGCGACGTGAGCGAGCGCAGGGCCGCCGAGGAGCGCTTCCGGGCCCTGCTGGAGGCGGCACCGGACGCGATGGTGATCGTCGACGAGCGGGGCGCGATCCAGCTCGTCAACGCGCAGACCGAGGCCCTCTTCGGATATGCCCGGGAGGACCTGCTGGGAAGACCGGTCGAGGTGCTCGTCCCGGAACGATTCCGCGGGCACCATTCCGGCTTCCGGCACGGCTACTTCGTCAACCGCAAGACCCGCCCGATGGGCGCGGGCCTGGAGCTCTACGGACTGCGCCGCGACGGCGGCGAGTTCCCGGTGGAGATCAGCCTGAGCCCGCTGGAGACCCCCGACGGCACCCTCGTCTCCGCCGCCATCCGCGACGTCACCGAACGCAAGTCGGCCGAGGAGATGCTCGCGAAGCTCTACGAGCAGCAGCGCCACGTCGCGCTCACCCTCCAGCGCAGCCTCATGGGATCCCCGCCGGACGTTCCGGGTATGCCCACGGCGAGCCGCTACTTCCCGGCCCGGCAGGGGGCGGGGGTGGGCGGCGACTGGTTCGACCTCATCCCGCTGGGCGGCGGCCGGGTCGGCGTGATGGTCGGCGACGTGATGGGGCGCGGCCTGGACGCCGCCGCCGTCATGGGCCAGCTCAGATCCGCCTCCCACGCCCTCGCCAAGACCGGCATGCCGCCCTGGCAGCTCATGCGCGCCCTGGACGCGGTCGTCAGCGAACTGCCGGACCAGTTCGTCACCTGCTGCTACCTGGTCGTCGACGCCGATTCCGCCGAGATCACCATGTGTTCGGCCGGACACCTCCCGGTCCTCCTCGTCGCCCCGGGCGGCGAGGTCACCCGGCTGCCCGTGGAGGTGAGCGTGCCGCTGGGCGTGGGGGAGGTGCCCCACCACGAGACCCGGCACACCGTCGAGCCCGGTTCGGTGCTCGCGCTGTACACGGACGGCCTGGTCGAGACGCCGGACAGTGACATCGAGGGCCAGGTCGACGGTCTCGCGGCCGCGTTGGAGAAGGCCGTCGCGACGACGGACAGCCTGGAGGCGGCCGCCGACCGGCTGCTGAGCGAACTGCTGCCGGGGGCCGACGACAACCCCGACGACGTGACCCTCCTGCTCGTCCGCATTCCCGACACACCGGTGACCTCCCAGAGCATGCTCCTGGCCGCGGACCCGAGCAGCGTCGGCGCCGGGCGCCGCTTCCTGCGCTCC
The DNA here is from genome assembly GCF_044748225.1 of Streptomyces sp. NPDC090021. Classification (NCBI taxonomy): domain Bacteria; kingdom Bacillati; phylum Actinomycetota; class Actinomycetes; order Kitasatosporales; family Streptomycetaceae; genus Streptomyces; species Streptomyces sp. NPDC090021. Next base: position 156,894 of record NZ_JBIVFO010000004.1, read on the forward strand.
ACCCTCGCCCTGTGGGGCAAGGACGACGAACACCTCCGCGACACCGCCTGCCTGCTCACCTCCGAGCTGCTCTCCAACGCCGTGAACCACAGCCGCGGCCCGGTCCGGCTCCGTCTGCGCCAGGCCGGCCGGGAACTCAGCGTCGAGGTCTGCGACGGCAGCCCCGTGCTGCCACAGGCCCGGTTCGCCGCCCCCGACGCGGAATCCGGCCGGGGCCTGCTCCTCGTCGACTCCCTCGCCTCCTCCTGGGGCACCCTCCCGACGGCCGAGGGCAAGGCCGTCTGGTTCTCGCTGCCCCTGCCGGCCCCGCGCGCCGCTCCGCGCTCCGCGCCGCCGTTCGATCCACCCGCCGTATGCGTGCCCGGCGGGGCTCCGGCGGACCCCCGTACGAGGACGGACTGAGCCCCGGCGCGGCGGCGTGATCGAATGGGTGTGTCAACGGCCGTGACGGAAAGGGTCCCGCTGTGTCAGATACGCCCCCGCCGAACGTCTGGGCCCCGCCGCCCGCAGGCGCTCCGTCATGGCCGGCCCCGGCACAGGGCTGGCCGCCACCCGGTCACGGCGGCCCGCCCTTCGGCGCCGCACCCCTCCCGCAGCCGCCGACCGACACCGCACCGGCCGGCAGCGCCTACCACGAACAGGCCCGCAACGGCCGCCAGCACGTCCCGCAGCGCATCGGGGAGTTCCTCCTGGTCGCCGTCGGGAACCTGGCCGCACCCCTGGTGCTGATCGCGTTCGGCGCCCTCGCCTGGTACGCGCTGGGGCTGGACTTCGCGCCCGAGGACGGCGAGCGGATCCTGGGGGATCCCCTCGCCGACGAGGCACTCTCCCTGCTCTCCATAGCCACCGGCATACCCGTGGTGCTGCTCGCCGTGCGCTGGTGCGGCAGCCGCCCCGCGGGCACCGTCGTCTCCGTCACCGGCCGGCTGCGCTGGGGCTGGCTGGCCCGGTGCGCGGCGGTGGCCTTCCCCCTGATCGTGCTCCAGATGGGCGGATTGGCGCTGTGGGGCTACATCAGCGACGGCGAGGAAGCCGTCGCGGGCGACTTCCCCGGCTGGTCCGGGTTCGTGCTCGGGCTGGTCGTGCTGTGGGCGCTGATCCCCTGTCAGGCCGCGGCCGAGGAACTCGTGTTCCGGGGCTGGCTCGCCCAGTTCTTCGGCGGGTTCCTCACGTCCCCGTGGCCCGGCATCGTCGTCGCGTCCGCCCTCTTCGCCCTCGCCCACGGCATCGGCGAGTGGTCGGGGTTCGCCCTGCTGTTCTACTCCGCCATGTGGTGGGGGTGGCTGACCGTCCGCACCGGCGGCCTCGAAGCCGTCATCGCGGTGCACGTGGCGAACAACATGACCGCCTACGCCATCACCGTCGCCCTGGGGCAGCTGGCCGAATCGGGGAACGCGGCGGACGCCCCGTGGCAGGCGCTCGTCCTCGAACTCGTCGCCGCCCCGGCGTACTGCCTGCTGATCGCGCGGCTCGCGGGCACCCATGGCGTACGGCGCCTCAGCGGGGCGGACCCCGCCGACCCGGCCCACCCCGCGCACCCGGCGAGCCCCACGGCCCCCGCAGGCCCCGAGGCCGCGGCCGACCCTGCGCACCCGGCCGACCCAGTGGGCCCCGCGGACCGGTCGGCGCCGGCCTGACCCGCCGCCGCATCCCCACCGGGGTGCGGCTCACCGCGGGGCGGCGGCCGGTCCGATACAGGTTGAAGTCGACGTCGATGCCTGCGGCGGCGCACGCCCCGGCCCAGTCGCCGGTGTGGCGGCGGGCGGTCGCAGTCTCGATCATGGAAGCCGGCACGGCGTACTCGCGTACGCGGAGCCAGAGGGCGAGGCGGGAGTCCCCGTTCGCGGTCTCAGTGAGCATCAGCGCTCACCTTGCGCGGTGGGGACCTCCGATCCGTGAGTGGAATATGTGGTCATCGCGGTGATCGTATCGCCCCCCGTCGCGACCGGCCAGGGGTTTTCCGGCGGGTGCCGTCCCGACTCGGCCAGTGCCGGTGGTGCCGGTCGATGACGTAGTGGTGGCCGTGCAGCCAACCGCGCCCGCAGGGACGGGCGTCGGCGAGGTGCGGGTGCCCGGGCGGCAGGTCCGGGTGCAGGTGCTCCAGCCGGTACGGGTCGTGGACCGGCCAGCTCACGGCCGCGGCGGCGGTGGCAGCCACGGCGACCGCTCCCAGGGCCGCGACCGTCGGCGGCAGTCCCGCCCATGGGGCGAGCCATCCGGCCAGCGGGTAGGTGATCAGCCAGCAGCCGTGGGAGAGGGAGAACCGGGCGGCGAAGGCGGCGGGCAGGTCCGCGTCCGCGGTGGAGCGGCGGACCACGCGGCCCCCGGGGGTCAGAACGGCGGAGCAGGCGGCCCCGATCGCCGCCCACGCCACCAGCAGGACGGGCCAGGACCAGGTGGCGGGGGCGGCCGCGGTGAGCACGGCCACGGCGGCGAGGACCACCGGGAGCGCGGAGGCGGCGGAGAGCATCACGGTGCGGTCGGTGGCGTGGCGCAGGAGCCGCGGCAGGGCGAGCGCGGCGAGTACGGATCCGGCGCCGTACGCGCCGAGGGCGACCGGGACGGCCCCGGCCGGGCGGCCCAGGCCGCGGACGACGGCGACGGTGTCCACGAGTACGACGGCGCCTGCGGCGGCGACCGCGAGGTCGAGGGCGAGCAGCGCCCGCAGCCGCGGAGTGGCGCGGAACAGGCGGGCGCCGAGTGCCGCCTTGGTGCGGATCCCGTCGGTCCGCTCGACCGGAGCGGGCGCGGGCAGCGTCGTCGCGGTCACGAGCGCGGCGGAGGCGAGGAAGCCGACGACGGTGCCGGCGAACAGCCGGTCGTAGGAGACGACGGTGAGCAGCGCCGCGGCCAGGAGCGGGCTGAGCAGGCTTTCCAGGTCGTGGGCGAGCCGGCTCATCGACAGGGCCCGCGTGTAGTCCTGTTCGTCGGGCAGGACCTGGGGGATCGTCGCCTGGAAGGCCGGGGTGAAGGCCGCCGAGGCCGCCTGGAGCAGGAAGATCAGGACGTGGATCTGCCACACCTCGGTGACGAGGGGGAGGGCCAGCGCCGCGCCGGCCCGGGTGAGGTCCGCCGCCGCCATGAGGGTCCGCCGGGGGACCCGGTCGGCGACGGCCGTGATCAGCGGCGCGACCGTCACGAAGGCGATCATCTTGATCGCGAGGGCGGTGCCGAGGACCGCCGGGGCGTCGTCGCCGGCGAGGTCGTACGCGAGCAGGCTCAGCGCGACGGTGGCGAGCCCGGTGCCGGTCAGGGCCACGACCTGGGCGGTGAACAGGCGGCGGTAGGTGCCGTTGCGCAGCACGGACGGCAGGGACGGTACGGACGCAGGGGACGCAGAGGAGGGCAAGGTCGGCCCCGTTCCGGTCGGCGGATCGACGGCACCTCCAGCGTAGCCAACATGTGCGCACCTGTGCACGTATTGATGAGTGGTGCGGACCCGGTGCGGCACGGACGGCGGCTCAGTCGTGCGGCGGGAGGGACCCGATCTGGTGGTCGGCGACGTTCATGGCCTCGTCCACCAGCCTGCGCAGGTGTCCGTGGCGCAGGGCGTAGACGACGCGGCGCCCGTCCCTGCGGGTGGTGACCAGTCCGGCGAGCCGGAGCTTGGCCAGGTGCTGGCTGACGGAGGGGCGGGCCGCCCCGCACGCCTCGGTGAGGGTGGTGACATCGGCCTCGCCCCGGCCGAGCCGCTCCATCAGCGCCAGACGCGTGCGGTCCGCGAGCAGGGCCAGTACGGACGCGGCGACCTCCAGCCGGTCGCTCCGCTCCTGCGCATCCTGCGCACGTGCCGTTCGTGTGCCTGTGCTCATACGGACATCGTAGGGCGGCCGGGCGCGAAGTGTGCGCCGCTGCGCACACATACCCACGCGCACGGGCCCCGCGCCCCAGGGGGGTGCGTGGCCCGTGCGCGGGCGTGGCGGGTCGGATCAGCCCAGGGCGGGTGCCTGCTGCCCGGCCGTCGCTTCCGCGCCGTCGGTGCGCGTGTCCAGGAGCCGCTGGGCGAGGACGCCGAAGACGACGGCGAACACCGCCCAGAGCACGAGCTGGACGGACAGCGAAGCCATCCGGAACTCCCACAGCAGGGCGGCGGGGAAACCGGGCTGGACGGCGTCGCTGTTGTCCGGCAGGAACACGAAGGCCAGGGCGGTGACGGCGATGAAACCGCCGGCCGCGGCCAGCGTCGCGTTCCAGTTGCCCAGGCGCGGTGCCAGCCGTCGCCCGAGGATGATGGCGCCGACCCCGAGCAGCACGCTCAGCAGGATCATCAGGAAGAACAGCGTGGTGCGCTGCCCGATGGTGTCCGGGTTGCCGACCGCCGGAGGGGTGGCCGGGTACTTGAGGAACGGCACCAGGTAGACCAGGGCGAACGCGCCCGCCCCGGTGAGCGCGGCCGTGGCCCGGGGGCTGAACCCGCCGACGCGGCCGAGCGCGAACGAGAACGCGAGGGAGGCTATGCCGCCGAGCGCGACCCCGTAGACCAGGACGCCGGTGGCCAGGCCGACGGTCGACTGGACCGGGCGGCTGACGAGCTCTTCCTCCTCCTCGGCGGCTCCGCCCGACGCGGCGTCACCACCGTGTCCCGCGTGGCCGGAAGCCGCGCCGGCCGTGTCCTGGGCGGCGGCGGCCTCCTCGACGGCGATGGAACCGCGTACCGAGGGCTCACCGACCACGTAGGCGACGGCGAAGGCGAAGAGTCCGGCGACCAGGCCCGCGATCATGCCGCGGACCAGCAGACCTCTGACAGTGGAGGCGTACATGTGCGCGGCCTCTCAGTGGCAGGGGAAGCCGAGCAGGTGGCGGCCGTCGTGCACCCACTCGTGCACGCCCTCGCCGGCGAACACGGCGGTGGCGCCCTGCTCGGCACCGACGAAGTACAGCGCGACGAGCATCAGGAGGCCGACGAAGACGGCCCAGGGCAGGACCGCCTTCACGGGCAGCGGAGCCGACGGCGAGACGGCGGGGGCGGATACGGCAGCGGAAGCGACGGCCTCGGCCATGATGGAACCTCCTTGGGGAACAACGCGTCCCATACGGTGGTGCAGGACGACGGTCCTCGGGTCTGACTCGCCGCGAGGCCTCTGGGGGAGGTCACCGCAGCACACAGTGGCGCGACCATGCCGGATTCTCACCGGACTTCCGTCTCGCCGTCGTCGCTATGTCTTTATGTCGCGTTGACGCTACCGCGTGGCGGGCCCGCGGCCAAGACCGTGAGTTCCTGATCACACGCCTACCCTGCGGTAATGCCGTTCCGGGAGGTGCGCCGGAGCGGTGCGGGACCCGTGGTGTCCGGCGGGCCGGCCCCCGAGTGCTGCTAGAATCCCCGGTGTTGGCCTTCGGCGTGCGTGCCCCGTGCATGCGTCCGGAGGCTTTTTTCATGCCTTCACACCCGACCGTCGGCCGAGCCGACGCCCCCGTCACCGGCTACCGGGACCTGCTCCGCACCAGGGAGTTCAGCGGTCTCTACGTCGGTCTCACCCTCACCGTGGCCGCCGGTGCGCTGTCCGGTATCGCACTCGGCACCCTCGTCGACCAGCAGACCGGTTCGCCGTTCCTGACCGCCGTCAGCATGTACGGCGCCACCTTCGCCACCGTCCTCGGCGCACTGACGCTCATGTCGGTCGCGGACGGGAAGCGGCCCCGCCGCACCCTGCTCGTGCTGCAACTCGCCTCGCTGGCGGGAGTCTGCGCGCAGGCGGTCCCCGGACTTCCGCTCGCGGCCCGGTTCGTCCTCCTGCTGTTCCTCGGCCTCTTCCAGTCCCTCGGGACCGGCGCACGGCTCGGTCTGCTCGCCGAGGTCGTGCCGGTCTCCGCCTATGCTCCGGCCCGCTCCCTGATGAACATCACCTCGGGCGGCACGGCGATCCTCGGCTACGCCGTCGGCGCCGTACTGCTGCGCCATGCGGGCCCCCAGGCAGTCTTCGTCGTCGCCGCCTCCCTCACCGCCCTCGGGGCCGCCGTGGTGGCGGCCACCGTCCGGGAGCACTCCGTCCGGCCCACCCGCCGTCCGGGCCTGCGCCAGACCTGGCGGACGAACGCCGAACTGTTCTCCCACCCGGGCCGGCGGGCCCTGCTGCTCGCCCTGTGGGTCCCGAACGGTCTGGTCGTCGGCTGCGAGGCGCTCTTCGTCTCCTACGACCCCGGTCACGCCGGGATCTACCTGGCCGCCGGATCCGCGGGCATGCTCCTCGGCGACCTGGTCGTCGGCAGGCTGCTCACCGCCGGACAGCGCCGTCGCCACGCCTTCGCCCTGCGGCTGCTGCTGGCCGCTCCCTTCCTGCTCTTCGCGGTCCACCCGCCCGCTCCCGTCCTGGCGGTCGCGGTGTTCCTCGCCGGTGCCGGGTTCGCGGCCACCCTGCCCCTCCAGGAACAGCTGCTGGAACTGACCCCCGAGGCGATCCGCGGTCAGGTGCAGGGGGTGGAGTCGGCGGGCCGGATGACCTGTCAGGGCCTGGGCGCCGCGATCGCCGGCGGCCTGGCGCAGGGAATCGGCCCCGGTGCGGCGATCGCCCTCACCGCGACGGCCTCGCTCGCCGTCACCCTCCTCATCCGGTCGTCCCGCCGGGTGCGGGGGTGACCCGGGCCGACGCACCCCCGGTATTCGTGCACGTGTTCGGTTATGGGTCTAGTCTGAAGACATGCATGCGCTCCAGGGCCTCCAGGGTTCCCTCTTCGACCAGGGCGACGAGATCCGCCCCGGCCCCCTCGACGGGCTGCGCCGGACGGAGCTCGGCGCCGGGGCCTGGGTCGACCACCTGCCCGGCTGGCTGTGCGGTGCCGACGCGCTCTTCGAGCGGCTGGCCGCCGACGTGCCCTGGCGCGCCGAGCGGCGGCAGATGTACGAGCGGGAGGTCGAGGTGCCCCGGCTGCTCGCCTTCTACGCCGAGGGCGAGGCGCTGCCGCACCCCTCGCTCGTCGCCGCCCGCGATGCGCTGAGCGGCCACTACGCCGCCGAACTGGGCGAGGTGTTCGCCACCGCCGGACTGTGCCTGTACCGCGACGGGCGGGACAGCGTGGCCTGGCACGGCGACCGCACCGGCCGCTCCTCCACCGAGGACACCATGGTCGCCATCGTCAGCGTCGGAGACCCCCGCGACCTGGCCTTCCGTCCGCGTGACGGAGGGGCCACCCGGCTGCGGCTGCCGCTGGGGCACGGCGATCTGGTGGTGATGGGCGGCTCCTGTCAGCGGACGATGGAGCACGCGGTACCGAAGTCCGCCCGGGCCGTCGGGCCCCGCATCAGCGTCCAGTTCCGGACGCGCGGTGTGCGCTGACCCTCCGGCCGGGCGCGCCCCCGCGGTTGCGGGCCCGTCGGGAGGCGTACAGGCTGGTGCGCATGGATCTGGGCGCGTTCTCCGTGAGTCTGTCCGTGCGGGACATCGAGGCCTCCAGGGCGTTCTACGAGAAGCTCGGCTTCACCGCCTTCGGCGGGGACCCCGCGCAGAACTGGCTGATCCTCAAGAACGGCGACCACGTGATCGGGCTGTTCCAGGGCGTGTTCGAGAAGAACATGCTGACCTTCAACCCGGGCTGGGACCAGAACGCGGACCCCCTCGACGCGTTCACGGACGTCCGTGAACTCCAGCGGCAGCTGAGGGCGCTCGGCGTGGGGTTCCTGATGGAGGCCGACGAGTCGGCGTCGGGACCGGGCAGCTTCCTCGTCGTCGACCCGGACGGCAATCCGGTCCTGGTCGACCAGCACGTCTGACCGGCCCGCGCCGAGCACCGCCGAACCCGACCCGCCGGCCGGGTGGGGCGGTGCTCGGGGGCGTGGTCAGGCGCGGGTGCGGACGTCGACGCCGGTCTCCTCCGGTGTGCGCGCCGCCGAGGCCGCCGCGTGGAGGGAGCGCAGCGCCAGCATCAGGATCCCGATGTCGTCGAGGTACACCGGGTCCGGGATGAGGTCCACGGGCGAGACGGTGTAGATCAGGGCGGCCCAGAACAGGGCTTTGTCGTGCAGGGGGACACCCGCGTCGAGCAGCAGCCTCCGCGCCCTGAGCACGCGTACGAACATCACCGCCGCCACCACGGCGAGACCCGCCATGACGACCGCGGTCACGATGAGCCAGACCGTTCCGTCCATGGCGCCCATATACCCCATTCGAGGAGTTGGTACCCGTACGGCCGCCGGGGCGGCTCAGGTGCCCTGTCCGCGCAGGCGGCGCCCGACCTCGCCCAGGCCGTCGGCGAGCGCGTCGAGCTGCTCCGGGGTCAGTACGTCCACCAGGACCTCCCGGACCGTGGCCACATGCCCCGGCGCGGCCTCCTCCAGCTTGGCGCCGCCGGCGTCGGTGAGCACGGCGAAGACCCCGCGCACGTCCGAGGGGCAGCTGCGGCGGCGGACCAGTCCGGCCTTCTCCAGCTGGGTGACCTGGTATGTCAGCCCGCTCTTGGAGTTGATGAGGCCGTTGGCGAGTTCGGTCATCCGCAGCTCCCGGCCGGGTGCCGCGGCGAGCCGCACGAGGATCTCGTACTGCGGGTGCGACAGCCCGGAATCGTCCTTGAGCTGCTGGTCGAGGCGCCGGTTCACCAGGGCGGAGGCGGCCAGGAAGCCGCTCCAGGCCCGCATCTCGCGCTCGTCCAGCCATCTCGGTTCAGCCATGGCCCCACCCTACACGGGTTGTTCGAATTTGAATCACCGGCTAGGGTCCAGGACTGCGGTTCGAATTTGAACAACTCTTCACCCGCCCCCGGGCCGCACGACCGGAAGGACCCCCACGATGACCAGCCCCTCCGTCACCACGACGAAGCCGCAGGCCACCGCACCGGCCGCAGAGCCCCGGCCCGCCGCCCTCTCCGCCGCCGGCCAGGACGCCGGCCTGCTGCTCCTGCGCGTCGTGCTCGGCCTGACCATGGCCGGACACGGTGCGCAGAAGCTCTTCGGCTGGTTCGGCGGCGGGGGCATCAGCGGCACCGGCACGTTCTTCACGGCCAGCGGTTACCCCGCCGGCGACGCCATGGCCGTCCTCGCCGGCCTCACCGAGACCCTCGGCGGCCTCGGTCTCGCCGCGGGCCTGCTCACCCCGCTCGCGGGCGCCGCCGTCGTCGGCACCATGATCAACGCGATTGCGGTCCACGGCGCCGGCTCCTTCTTCGCCCCCGCCGGAATCGAGTACGAACTGCTCCTGACCGCGGGCGCCGCGGCCCTCACCCTCACCGGCCCCGGCGCGTACGCCGTCGACCGGTACCTCCCCGTCCTGCGGGCCCCCCGCCCGGCCCACGGAGCCCTGGCCCTCGCCCTCGGCGTCGTCCTCGCCGCGGTCACGCTCCTCGTGCGCAACTAGGGGGTGTCTTGCCGGTCGGGCGGGGCTCGTGGGTCCCGGCACCGCGCCTCGCCGCGTTGTCCTCGGTCGACGACGCTCCGCGTCGCCTCCCTCGTCCGCCTTGCGATGCTTCCCCTCGGCCCTGCGGGCCTGGGGAGGCCCCATGGCACCGGACCCCGCTCCCTGATCCGGCCCGACCGGCAAGACACCCCCTGGTGCCGCGCTCGGGGGTGTCCGGGGCCTCAGCTGATTGGCCCCGGACATTCAGGGGAAGAGCGCACAAATGACACAACCCATCGAAGACTACGCACTCATCGGCGACCTCATGACCAGCGGGCTCGTCGGCCGCGACGGGTCCATCGACTGGCTGTGCCTGCCGCGCTTCGACTCGGCGGCCTGCTTCGCCAGGCTCCTCGGCGACGAGGAGAACGGCCACTGGCGCATCGCCCCCCTCGGCGCCGCCGACGGCGAACGCTGCACCCGCCGCGCCTACGTCGACGGCTCGCTGGTCCTGGAGTCGTACTGGGAGACCGACACCGGCACCGTCAAGGTCATCGACTTCATGCCGCAGCGCGACGTCGCCCCCGACGTCGTCCGCATCGTCGAGGGCATCAGCGGCACCGTCAGAATGCTCAGCACCCTGCGCCTGCGCTTCGACTACGGCCACGTCGTGCCCTGGGTGCGCCGCAGCGACGGCGACCGGGTCGCCGTCGCCGGCCCCGACTCCGCCTGGTTCCGCAGCGAACCCCCCGTCCGCACCTGGGGCGAGGCCAACAGCACCCGCTCCCAGTTCCCCGTCACCGCCGGCCGCCGCGTCGCCTTCGTCCTGACCTGGCACCCCTCGCACGAACCGCGCCCCGAACCCACCGACCCCTTCGAGGCCCTGGAGAGCAGCCTCTCCGACTGGCGCGAGTGGACCGCCCCCTGCCGCTACGAGGGCCCCTACCGGGAAGCGGTCACCCGCTCCCTGATCACCCTCAAGGCCCTCACCTACGCCCCGACCGGCGGCATCGTCGCCGCCGCGACCACGTCCCTGCCCGAGGAACTCGGCGGCGTCCGCAACTGGGACTACCGCTACTGCTGGCTGCGCGACTCCACCCTCACCCTCGGCTCCCTCCTCACCACCGGGTTCCTCGACGAGGCCCGCGCCTGGCGCGAATGGCTCCTGCGCGCCGTCGCCGGCGCCCCCGCCGACCTCCAGATCATGTACGGGATCGCGGGCGAGCGCCGGATCCCCGAGAGTGAACTGCCCTGGCTGCGCGGCTACGCCTCCTCCGCGCCCGTCCGCGTCGGCAACGCGGCCGTCGACCAGCTCCAGCTCGACGTGTACGGGGAGGTCATGGACTCCCTGCACCTGGCCAGGTCCGCCGGACTGCCCGCCGAGGCCCACTCCTGGCGGATCCAGCTCGCGCTCCTCGACTTCCTGGAACAGAACTGGCACCGGCCCGACGAGGGCCTGTGGGAGGTCCGCGGCCCCCGCCGGCACTTCGTGCACTCCAAGGTGATGGCCTGGGTGGCCGCGGACCGGGCCGTGCGGACGCTTGAGGACGAACCCTCGCTGCCCGGCGAGCCGGACCGCTGGCGCGCCATGCGCGACGCGGTCCACCACGACGTCTGCGCCAACGGCTTCGACCCCGAGCGGGGCACCTTCACCCAGTACTACGGCTCCCGCGAACTCGACGCGGCGACCCTGCTCATCCCCCGCGTCGGATTCCTGCCGCCCGACGACCCCCGGGTCATCGGCACAGTCGACGCGGTGCGCGCCGAACTCGGCCGCAGCGGACTCGTCCGCCGCTACAGCACCGCCGACACCGACGACGGACTGCCCGGAGACGAAGGCGCCTTCCTCGCCTGCTCGTTCTGGCTGGCCGACGCCCTGCACCTGACCGGCCGGAAGGACGAGGCCCGCGCCCTCTTCGAACGGCTCCTGAGCGTACGCAACGACGTGGGACTGCTCGCCGAGGAGTACGACCCCGTCTCCGGCCGCCAACTCGGGAACTTCCCGCAGGCGTTCAGCCACGTCGGCCTGGTCAACACCGCGCTCACCCTGGCCGGCATGGAAAAGCGGACGACCGGGGTGGTGGGCTGACACCGTGGCACCGCCCCAGCAGCGCGCCGAGGGCGCGGGCCCCTTCACCACCCGGCTCACCTGGCAGAGCCCCGAGGGAGAGACGGTGGTGTGGGAGTCGCGGCCCGCGCGCCGGCGCGGAACGCTCGCGGTCCGCAGCCCCGGCGAGACGGCCGGCAGGACCGCCACCGCCACCGCCGACGCCGAGGCCCTGCGCCGCCTGCGTCGCCTCAACGGCATCGCGTCCGCCGCGTTCGTCGTCGGCGGTGCGCTCTTCGCCCTCGGCGCCGCGGTCTCGCAGTTCGGCTGGGGGGACACGGCCGAGAGCGCCGTCATCTACTTCGCGGGAGGCCTGTTCTTCAACACGGGTGGCTACGTCTCCCTCCTCCAGGTGCTGAACGGGCCCCGCCACACCCCGGAAGCCGGCGGCCGACTGGTCACGGGTGCGTGGAAGTGGTGGGCGTACGAGCCGATGCGCCTGGACTGGCTGAGCACGTTCGTGCTGTTCGTCGGGACGCTGGTGTTCGGCATCAACCTCCTGGACTCCTTCCTCCAGGGGCTCACCGTCCAGCAGACCAACCGGCTGATCTGGAACCCCGACGTGATCGGATGCCTGCTCTTCCTGCTCTCCGGGCACCTGGCGTTCATCGAGATCTGCCACCGCCCCCGGGCCTGCCTGCGCTCGCGCAGCCTCGGCTGGTGGGTCGTCGCCGTCAACCAGTTCGGATCGGTGCTGTTCATGGTCTCGGCCCTGGCGGCCTTCACCCTGCCCACCACCGGGAACCTCCTCGACACGGACGTCGCCAACTGGGGGACGCTGTGCGGAGCCCTGTGCTTCTCGGTCGGCGGCGTGCTCCAGGCCTTCGAACGACCCTAGCCCCCGGGTGCGGCCCGCTCGTGGCCGTTCGTCAGGGACGCCAGGAGCAGGGCGATGTCGTCCGGCCGGTCGGCGGTGCTGCCGATCAGCCGGTCGGCGGTCTCGGCCAGCGGAACCGGCAGCCCCGAGGCCAGGGCCAGCCGCAGCCGCTCCACCCCCTCGTCGATGTCCACGCCGGGCCGCTCCACCAGCCCGTCCGTGTACAGGGCGAGGACCGCGCCCGGCTCCAGCCGCAGTTCCGTGACCGGGTACGAGGCCTCCGGGTCCACGCCGAGCACCACCCCGCCCGCCAGGTCCAGCACCTCCGTCCGGCCGTCGGGGTGGCGCAGCAGCGGCTGCGGGTGCCCGGCCCGGACGGCCAGGGCGGAGCCCGAGGCCGGGTCGAGCACCACGTAGCAGCAGCTGGCGAACTGCCCCGGATCGAGGTCGATGAGCAGCCGGTTGGTGCCGCGCACCACCTGCTCCGGCGTGCTCCCGGCCAGGGCGAAGGCCCGTACGGCGCTCCGGAGCTGGCCCATGGTCGCGGCGGCCGCCACGCCGTGGCCCTGGACGTCGCCGATGACCAGGGCCAGTCGGCGCGATCCGGTCTCCACGACGTCGTACCAGTCGCCGCCCACGTCCATGCCCGCGGAGCCGGGCAGATAGCGCCCGACCGTGTCCACGTGCTCCCGTACCGGCAGCCGGTGCGGCAGCAGTGCCGCCTGGAGCCCGTGGGCCAGCGCCGCCTCGCTGTCGTAGCGCCGCGCCCGTGCCAGGGCCTGCGCGATCAGCCCGGCCAGCGCGGTCAGCACCGTACGTTCCTCCGGGCTGAACCCGCGGGGCGCGTCGAAGCCGAGGATGCAGGAGCCGACCGGCCGCCCGGACGCGATCAGCGGCAGGAAGGCCCGGGCGCCGACGTCGGCGTCCAGGGGGATGCCCGGATAGGCGGCGGCCAGGCGCTGCATCGACTCGAAGAACAGCGGCCGGCCCGTGGTCAGCGTCTCCACGCCCGGCAGCCGGACATCGAGCGCGACTCCGTCGAAGCGGTCCAGGAAGCCCTGCGGGAAACCGGTCTCCCAGGCCAGGTACAGATGCCGCTGGTCGAGCAGGTAGATCGCGAGCTGGCGGCCACCGAAGGCGGGCAGCAGCTCGTCGGTGACCACCGCCGACACCTGCCGGGCGGTGACCGCCTCCGTCAGCGCGATGGCGAGGGCCACCGGCCGGTACAGCGCCGACGCCTGGTCCGCGGGCGAACCCGGGCCCGTCGCGGGGTCCGGCGGGGACGCGGGCGGGTCGGCCGCGCCGATCGTGACGGTCACACCGTCGGACGCCGGGTAGAGGCCCACCGACAGCCATTCGCCCGGCGGATGCCGCCCCCGCCGGGCGGAGAAGTGCACCGGCTCCGAGGACATGAAGACGGCCCGGAAGTGGTCGTCGTGCGAGGGATGGCCCAGCCAGGGCAGCGCCTCCCACAGCAGCCGCCCCTGCAGATGCCCGGCACCGACGCCGACCAGGCGTTCCGCCGCGGAGTTGACGAATCCGATCCGGCCCTGCCGGTCCAGGGAGAGCACCGCCTGCGCGAGCCGCTCCACGGCTCCCCGGGCGCCCGCGGCCCCCGCCTCGGGCGCCTCGGCCGGCACTCCGACCGGATCCCCCTCCCACGCCACCGGCACCCCGGCAGCGGACAGGGCGGACAGCTCGCGCGCCAGCTCCTCCGCGGCCTCCCGGAGGCGTTTGCGGTCCCCGGCCCCGACCGGGGCACCGGGGGTGGGCGGGCGCAGCACCAGCAGTACGCCGAACCGCTCCGAGCCGGTGGCGACCGGCTCGTACAGCGAGGCGAAGGGGAAGGGCAGTCCGGCGACCAGCTGCGGGAAGCGGCTCATGGCCGACGCGGCGTCGGGGAGGTGCACGGCCTGCCCCGAGCGGTAGGCCTCGGCCACCGGAAAGGGACGGTTGACCTGCATCCGCCACCAGGGACGGAACAGCGGCAGCGGCAGCCCCGTGAACAGGGCCAGCAGCAGGAGCTCACCGGAGCGCGAGCGCAGGTAGACCCCGCCCGCGTATCCGCCGACGGCCTCCACGGCGCTCACGGCGGCCCGCGCGAGCGCCTGGACCATGGCATCGGTGGCGGCGCCGACGCCGTCCGCTCTCGCCCTCACACAGTCAGGATGCGCCATCGGCGACGGCATCGGCATCCCGGCACCGAGGCCGTGCGCACCGGGGCAGATGCCGTGCGGCCCGGGTCCGTAGCCGTCGGGTGCGGGACCGCGGTCTCATCCGGGGCCGCGCCGGCCCGGGCCGCGGAGCCCCGCCACCACCGCGGCCGACGCCAGCGGAGAGGGGCCGGCGGACGTGCGGCGATAGGCCGACCGCTTCCCTCGTCCGGGGGACGGACGGGTGTGCGGGCGGCCACCCGCACGCGCCGCGGGGCACGATACGCACGCGTCCCACCCCCCCCGGCAGGCCCCCGGAAGGCAGAGCATGCGGTTCCAGTACGACACCATCGGCGAGCGCTACGCGGAGTCCACGAGCACGGCGGCCTTCTCCGCGGCCGACACCTACACCCTGCACGGGGCCCTCGACGCGCTGGGCGGCCTGCGCGGCCTCGACGCCCTCGATCTGGCCTGCGGATACGGCTACAACACCCGCCTGCTGGCCCGCGGCGGGGCCCGACGGACCGTCGGTGTGGACGTCTCGGAGGAGATGATCCGGCAGGCCCGCGAGCACGCCGCGACCAAGGACCGCACCGACGTGGAATACCTCGTCGCCGACGCCGCCGGTCTGCCCGATCTCGGCCCCTTCGACGTCGCCACCGCCGCCTACGTCTTCAGCTACGCGCCGGACCGCCGCGCCCTGCACGCGATGTTCCGGTCGGTCCGTGCCAACCTGCGAGCCGGCGGCCGGCTGCTCGCCATCGTGCCCAACGCCGGGGCGTTCCCGCGGGTGGACTGGTCACCGTACGGGGTCCGGATCCTCGACCGGGTCCCCGACGGCGACGCGCCGCTGCTGAAGGCCCACTTCCTGACCGAGCCGCCGGTGCCCTTCGAGTTCCGCGAATGGGCCCACGCGGACCTCGCCGAAGCGGCTGTCGAGGCGGGCTTCGTCACCGTCGGCTGGCAGCCGAACCGGACCCCGCCCGCCGACCCCGTGCGCGACGAGGCCTACTGGACGGCCTACCGCGCCTGGCCGATCAGCTCGCTGATGACCTGCACGGCCTGAGGCGTGCACCGCGGGCGTCCGGCGGAACCGGGCCGACCCGCCCGGGGCCCGGGCCGACCCGCCCGGGGCCCGGGCCGACCCGCCCGGGGCCGTCGCGCCCGGCCCCGGCCGTCACAGGTCCGCGGCCGACCGGACCAGCTCGACGATCCGATCGCGCGCCGCCCGCCCCTCGGGCACCGGCAGCAGCGGGTACCCGTGCGGCATCCCCGCCGCCTCGTGGAACTCCACCGCGACGCCCTCCGCGCGGGCCCGGCGCACCAGCTCCCGGCTGTCCGTCGCGAGCACGTCCCGGGTGCCGCTGAACACCGTCAGCGGCGCCAGCCCCCCGAACGTCCCGCGCAGCGGGCTGACCAGCGGGTCCTCGACGGCCAGCGTCCCCGCGTACAGCCGCCCGGCCTCCATCAGCCCCGCACGGGACAGCACCGGATCGGCCGCCTCGATCACCGCCTGGTCCGGATGGCTCATCGTCACGTCCAGCCAGGGCGAGAGCAGCACGATCCGCGAGGGCTGCTCGCCGTCGCGGTCGCGCAGCCGCTGCGCGGCCGCCAGCGCGAGCCCGGCCCCGGCCGAGTCGCCGATGAGCACCGTCCCACCGTCACCGCCGCCCGCGATCAGCCCGCTCAGCAGATCGGTGGCGACCGGAACGGTCCGGTCCGCGGTCCCGCGCGGAGCCAGGACGTACGCCGGTACGACGACCCGCGCCCGCGCCCGCGTCACCAGGGTCCGCACCAGCTCCCAGTCCCGGCGCTCCAGCTCGCCCACGTAGTCGCCCCCGTGCACGTACAGGACCTGCACCGACGGCTCGACCCCGAGCGGGGACACGTCGTACACCGGCCAGGCGCCCACGAACGTCCGGGAGATGTCGGCGACCCGGCCCAGCCGGCGCGGCGGCACATGCGAAGCGGGCCGACGGGCGGCCGAGGCCACCCGGTCGCGCACCGCCTCGGCGCTCGCCGACCGTCTTCGCCGACCCACCACGGCCATGGCGACCGAAAGCGCCCTGCTGCGCAGACTCGGCACGCCCCTCACCTCCCCTTTTCCCTGCCCCGTCAAGGGAGGAGCATAGGCGTGAAGACGCGCTCGTGAAGCTGCGCTGTCGGCCTGTTTAAGAAAGTCTCGATGGACTGATCACCACGGTGATCGGCAGATTGGTGCCCGTCACCGACGCCGTCCGAGCCCCGCACGCTCGCGGCGCCCCCTTTCCGCATGCCTGGAGCCACCCATGAAGGCACTCGTCAAGCACAAAGCCGAACCCGGCCTGTGGCTCATGGACGTCCCGGAGCCCGAGTACGGCCCCGGCGACGTGCTGATCAAGGTGCTGCGCACCGGCATCTGCGGAACCGACCTGCACATCCGCTCCTGGGACGGCTGGGCGCAGGGCGCCGTCAGGACCCCGCTCGTCCTCGGCCACGAGTTCGTCGGCGAGGTCGCGGCGGTCGGCGCGGACGTGCGCGACATCGAGCTCGGCGCGCTGGTCAGCGGCGAGGGCCACCTGGTGTGCGGCAAGTGCCGCAACTGTCTCGCCGGCCGCCGCCACCTGTGCCGCAGCACGGTCGGGCTCGGCGTGGGCCGCGACGGCGCCTTCGCCGAGTACGTGGTCCTGCCCGCGCAGAACGTCTGGGTGCACCGCACCGCCGTGGACTTGGACGTCGCCGCGATCTTCGACCCCTTCGGCAACGCCGTGCACACGGCGCTCTCCTTCCCGCTGGTCGGCGAGGACGTACTGATCACCGGCGCCGGCCCGATCGGCATCATGGCGGCCGCCGTGGCCAGACACGCCGGCGCGCGCAACGTCGTCATCACCGACGTCAGCCCCGAGCGGCTGGAGATCGCCCGAAAGGCGGGCGCCACGCTCGCCGTGAACGTCGCCGAGTCCTCGATCGCCGCGGCCCAGGCGCAGCTCGGCCTGCGCGAGGGCTTCGACATCGGTCTGGAGATGTCCGGGCGCGCCGAGGCGATGCGCGACATGATCGACAACATGACGCACGGCGGCCGGATCGCCATGCTGGGCCTGCCCGCGACGGAGTTCCCCGTCGACTGGGCGAAGGTCGTCACCTCGATGATCACGATCAAGGGCATTTACGGCCGGGAGATGTTCGAGACCTGGTACGCGATGACGGTGCTCCTGGAGGGCGGGCTCGACCTCAGCCCCGTCATCACCGGCCGCTACTCGCACCGCGACTTCGAGGCCGCCTTCGACGAGGCGTCGACCGCCCGCAGCGGCAAGATCATCCTGGACTGGACGGCGTAGCGCCGACCGCTCCCCGTCCCACCGAACCATCTCCCTCCGGCCGGGCCCCGCACACCCTCCCCCCTCCGCGGGGCCCGGCCCCTCCGCCGCACAAGGAGCACGCAGCATGTTCGAGACCGTCCGCGACGACCTCCGCACCACCCTCGACGAGATCCGCTCCGCCGGTCTGCACAAGCCCGAGCGCGTCATCGGCACCCCGCAGAGCGCGGCCGTCGCCGTCACCTCGGGCGGCACCGCGGGCGAGGTCCTCAACTTCTGCGCCAACAACTACCTGGGCCTGGCCGACCACCCCGAGGTCGTCGCCGCCGCCAAGGACGCGCTGGACCGCTGGGGCTACGGCATGGCCTCCGTCCGCTTCATCTGCGGCACCCAGGAGGTGCACAAGGAGCTGGAGGCACGCCTCTCGGCCTTCCTCGGCCAGGAGGACACGATCCTCTACTCCTCCTGCTTCGACGCCAACGGCGGCGTCTTCGAGACCCTCCTCGGCGCCGAGGACGCGGTCATCTCCGACGCCCTCAACCACGCCTCCATCATCGACGGCATCCGCCTGTCCAAGGCCCGCCGCTTCCGCTACGCCAACCGCGACATGGCCGAGCTGGAGGCCCGCCTGAAGGAGGCCACCGAGGGCGGCGCCCGCCGCAAGCTGATCGTCACCGACGGCGTCTTCTCCATGGACGGCTACGTCGCTCCCCTCCAGGAGATCTGCGACCTGGCCGAGCGCCACGACGCCATGGTCATGGTCGACGACTCCCACGCCGTCGGCTTCGTCGGTCCCGGCGGCCGCGGCACCCCCGAGCTGCACGGCGTCATGGACCGCGTCGACATCATCACCGGCACCCTCGGCAAGGCCCTCGGCGGCGCCTCCGGCGGCTACGTCGCCGCGCGCGCCGAGATCGTCGAGCTGCTGCGCCAGCGCTCGCGCCCGTACCTCTTCTCCAACTCCCTCGCCCCGGTCATCGCGGCGGCCTCCCTCAAGGTCCTCGACCTGCTGGAGTCGGCCGGCGACCTGCGTGAGCGCCTCGCCGCCAACACCGCGCTCTTCCGTACCAAGATGACCGAGGCCGGCTTCGAGATCCTGCCCGGCGACCACGCCATCGCCCCCGTGATGATCGGCGACGCGGCGGAGGCCGGCCGGATGGCCGAGCTGCTCCTGGAGCGCGGGGTCTACGTGATCGGCTTCTCCTACCCGGTGGTGCCGATGGGCGCGGCCCGCATCCGGGTCCAGCTGTCGGCGGCCCACTCCACGGCCGACGTCGAGCGGGCGGTGGCCGCGTTCGTCGACGCCCGCGCGGCGCTGGAGACCGCCGGGGCCTGAGTGACCTCCGCGTCCTGAGACAATGGTGGGGTGATCGACCCCCGCCGGCTGCGCATCCTGCGGGCCGTGGCGGACCACCGTACGGTGACCGCCGCGGCCGCAGCCCTCTACCTCACCCCCTCCGCCGTGTCCCAGCAGCTCGCGGCGCTGGAACAGGAGACCGGGCACGCGCTCCTCACCCGCAGCGGCCGGGGTGTACGGCTGACCGCGGCGGGGGAGATCCTGCTCGGCCACGCCCACGAGGTACTGGCGCAGCTGGAGCGGGCGGAGGCCGAGCTCGCGGCGTACGCGGGCGGCTCGGCCGGCGAGGTCACCGTGGCCGCCTTCGCCACGGGGATCGCCGAGGTGCTCGCCCCGGCCATCGCCCGGCTCGCGCTGGAGCGGCCGGGCATCAGGCTGCGGGTGCGTGACGCGGAGGGCGACCAGAGCCTGCCGCTGCTGCTGGACGGCGAGGCCGACCTCGCGCTCGCGGTCGAGTACCGGGGTGCGCCGGGTGCCGACGACGGCCGGCTCTCCGTCCTCCCGCTCTACGCGGAACCCTTCGACGCGGTGCTGCCCTCGGGGCACCCGCTGGCCGATCTGCCGGCGGTGTCGCTGGCGGACCTGTCCGACTCGGACTGGGTGGGCCAGTATCCCGGCAACCCGTGTCACGACGTGACGCTGCTCGCCTGCGAACTGGCCGGCTTCCAGCCGCGGTTCGCGCACTCCTCCGACGACTTCCGCGCCGTGACCGCGCTGGTCGGGGCCGGGGCCGGGGTGGCCCTCGTACCGCGCTCCGCGCTGCGGGGCATGGACCTCAAGGAGGTCCAGGTCCGCCCGGTCGCCGGACCGGCCGCCACCCGCCGGGTCTTCGCCGCCACCCGCCGCGGAGCGGAGACCCACCCGCTGATCGCACCCGTCCTGGCGGCACTGGTCCGCGAATCGGAGCGCCTGCCGGCCCACTGAAGGGGGCGGCGGCCGGTTCTCCGGTACCGCGGGCCGGCCGGCCGACTGGCTGCTGACCGGCCGACCGTGGCACCGCCGGGGCCGGGGCCGGGGCTGGGCTGGG
This sequence comes from Streptomyces sp. NPDC090021, assembly GCF_044748225.1. Classification (NCBI taxonomy): domain Bacteria; kingdom Bacillati; phylum Actinomycetota; class Actinomycetes; order Kitasatosporales; family Streptomycetaceae; genus Streptomyces; species Streptomyces sp. NPDC090021. The sequence continues at coordinate 176,914 of NZ_JBIVFO010000004.1, forward strand.
GGCTGCGGCTGCCGCTGCTGCTGCCGCTCAGACTGTGACCACGTCGACCCCCGCCGCGGTGAAGGCCCCGGCCACCGCCGGGGCGAGGCCCGTGTCGGTGACCAGGACGTCCACGGCCGAGGTGGCGCAGATACGGGCGAAGGCGCGGACGCCCAGCTTGCTGGAGTCGGCCGCGACGACGACCCGGCGGGCGCGCTCGCACAGCAGGCGGTTGACCGAGGCCTCGTCCTCGTGCCGGGTCGCCGCACCGTCGCGCGGATCGAAGCCGTCCACGCCGAGGACCGCCGTGTCCACGGACAGCTGCCCGAGGACCTGCTCGGCGAGCGGCCCCGTCAGTTCGTAGGACTGGGGGCGCGCGACCCCGCCCGTCAGCACGATCTTGAACTGCGGCCGGATCACCAGTTCGCCCGCGATGTTCAGCGCGTTGGTGACCACGGTCAGCGCGGGCGAGCCCTGGGCCAGGTCCGGCCGTCCGGCCAGGGCGCGCGCCACCTCGGTGGTCGTGGTGCCGCCCGTCAGGCCGATCACCTCGCCCGGGGAGACCAGTGCCGCGACGGCCTCGCTGATGCGGCCCTTCTCCGCGGCGCGCCGTGACGTTCGGTAGCGCAGGGGGAGTTCGTAGCTGACCCCGTGGAGCACCGCGCCGCCGCGCGTGCGGACCAGCAGCTGCTGCTCGGCGAGCCGGTCGAGGTCACGGCGGATCGTCGCGGCGGAGACCCCGAGGGCCTCGGCCGCCGGTTCCACCTCCAGCTCGCCCCGCTCCACCAGCAGATCCAGCAGTGTCTGCCAGCGCTCCTTGCGGGTCATCGGCCGCCCCCTCCGTACTCGCTCCGCGCCCGTCCCGTGGCCTCCGTCGGGCCACCCGGCGACACTAACCCAGCAGAACACCCCGTGGTTGCTTGAAGTTGCGCGAAATTGCCCGCTACTTTGCAGGAAAACGCATTCAGACCCGTCTGTCGCACGAGGGAGCCTGTATGAGTCACGTCGCGTACGAGTTGGGCACGCAGCCCGCGTGCTGGGAGCGGGCCGCCGAACTGGCCCCGGCCCGGCGGGCGGTGCTCCCGCAGCCGGGGGAGCGCACCGCGATCGTCGGGTGCGGCACCTCGTACTACATGGCACAGGCCGCAGCCGTGCTCCGGGAGCAGGCGGGGCAGGGGGAGACCGACGCCTTTCCCGCGTCGGAGTTCCCGCTCCACCGCCGCTACGACAGGGTCGTGGCGCTCACCCGCTCCGGCACCACCACCGAGGTGCTGGACCTGCTGGCCGCGCTGCGGGACGCGGGCGTACCCACGACCGCCGTCATCGGCGATCCGGCGACCCCGGTGACGACGCTCGCGGACGAGCTCGTCGTACTCGACTTCGCCGACGAACAGTCCGTCGTGCAGACCCGCTTCGCGACCACCGCCCTCACCCTGCTGCGCGCCCACGTCGGGCTGCACGGCCCCGCGGCCGTCGCCGACGCCCGCACCGCCGTCTCGGAACCGCTCCCCGCGGAACTGGCGGGCCGGGGCCAGTTCACCTTCCTCGGCCGCGGCTGGAGCGTGGGGCTCGCCCACGAGGCGGCCCTGAAGATGCGCGAGGCCTCCCTGTCGTGGGCCGAGTCCTACCCGGCGATGGAGTACCGGCACGGGCCGGTCAGCATCTCCGGACCCGGCACCGTCACCTGGTCGCTCGACGAGGCTCCCGACGGCCTCGCCGATCAGGTCCGCCGGACCGGCGGCCACTGGGTGGCCGGCCGGCTCGACCCGCTCGCCGAACTGGTCCGCGTGCACCGCCTCGCCCTGGCCGTGGCCGCCGAACGCGGACTGGACCCCGACGCGCCGCGCAACCTGACCCGCTCGGTGATCCTCACCACCGGCGAGGAGGCGGTCCGATGACCCTCGTCTGCGCGGGCACCCTGGTCAGGGAGGCGGCCGGAGCGGGCCGCGCCGTCGCCGCCTTCAACATCATCACGCTGGAGCACGCCGAAGCCGTCGTGGCCGGCGCCGAGGCGGCGGGACTGCCGGTCATCCTGCAACTGAGCGAGAACGCCGTGAAGTTCCGCGGCGGGCAACTGCTGCCCATCTCCCGCGCCGCGGCCGCCTGCGCGGAGGCCGCAGGGGTCCCCGTGGGACTGCACCTCGACCACGTCAAGAGCCCCGAGTTGCTGCGGCGGGCGTGCGACGCGGGCTACAGCTCGGTCATGTACGACGCCGCCCAGCTCCCGTACGCCGAGAACCTGGAGGCCACCCGGTCGGCCGCCGACTGGGCGCACGCCAACGGGCTGTGGATCGAGGCCGAACTCGGCGAGGTCGGCGGCAAGGACGGCGCCGCCCCGCCGGACCCGCACGCACCCGGTGCCCGTACGGACCCCGACGAGGCGCGGCGGTTCGTCGCCGATTCCGGGGTCGACGCCCTGGCCGTCGCCATCGGCAGCAGCCACGCGATGACCAGCAGGACCGCCGCCCTCGACCACGCGCTGCTGGCCAGGCTCGCCAAGACGGTGGAGGTGCCGCTCGTCCTGCACGGCTCGTCCGGGCTGCCGGACTCCGAGCTCGCGGCGGCCGTCGCGGGCGGCATCCGCAAGGTCAACATCGGCACCGCGCTGAACCTCGCCATGACGGAGGCCATCCGTGCCCACCTGACCCCCGCGGACCCCCGGCCGTACCTCACCGCGGCCCGCTCGGCGATGACGGCGACGGCCACGGCGATGATCGGCGCCCTGAACTGAGCCGCCATCGGGGGCGGGCGGGGACGTACGCCGGGGACGTGCCAACCGCAGGCGCTTCCTGCTGATCGCCGGGATCCCGCCGCCGACCGTGGGCGCGGGTACGGCCCACGCCGTGTGGCCCGGCCCGGCCCGGCCCGGCCCGGCCCGGCCCGGGCCACACGGCGTAGGCCACAGGTCCGCTCCGAGCTGGACGCCGTGAACACGCGCTTCGGCCCGTACGTCGGCCCCTCGTCGAGGCGTACTGGCCCGGCCGCGCCCCGCAGAAGCCGCCGTCGGGATCGTCATGGTGGCGAGCCCGGCCGCCGGAACCGAACGGCCGGTACGCGGGTCCTTCCGAATTCTTGCAACAGGTTCTAATCTGACCGCCGCCACACGCCATCACGCCACACGCCATCACGCCGTCACGGCGAACCGGCCGGAACGGCTGGACCGCGATATTCCCGGAGGGGCCGTGCACCTCGAATACACGCCTGAGCAGCAGCGGTTGCGCACCGAGCTGCGCGCCTACTTCGCCGAGCTGGTCCCCGAGGACGTCTACGCCCGCTACGAGGACCCGGCCGCCCAGAAGCGGTTCTACCGGGAGACCATCCGCAGGCTCGGAGCCGACGGCTGGCTCGGCGTCGGCTGGCCGAAGGAGTACGGCGGCCGCGGGATGACCCCGATGGACCAGTTCATCTTCTTCGACGAGGCCGCGCAGGCGGTCGTACCGCTTCCCCTGATGGCGCTCAACACGGTCGGGCCCACCATCATGCAGTTCGGCACCGACGAGCAGAAGGCCTACTTCCTGCCCAGGATCCTCTCCGGAGAGATCGACTTCGCCATCGGCTACAGCGAGCCCGACGCGGGCACCGACCTCGCCGCACTCAGGTGCAAGGCCGTGCGCGAGGGTGACGAGGAGACCGGCACCTACGTCGTCAACGGGCAGAAGATCTGGACCACCAACGGCGACACCGCCGACTGGGTCTGGCTCGCCGTGCGCACCGACCCGGACGCCCCCGCCCACAGGGGCATCACCATGCTCCTCGTCCCGACCTCGGACCCCGGATACTCCTGCACCCTCATCAACACCCTGGCCTCCCACGACACCACGGCCAGCTACTACGAGGGCATCCGCGTCCCCGCCGCCCGCCGCGTCGGCCAGGAGAACAAGGGCTGGCGGCTGATCACCAACCAGCTCAACCACGAGCGCGTCACCCTCGCCGCGCACGGCACGATGGCGATCCGGGCACTCCACGACGTGCAGCGCTGGGCGGCGTCGACGAAGCTCGCGGACGGCCGCCGGGTCATCGACCTGTCCTGGGTCCGCGGCCGCCTCGCCCGCACGCACACCCGCCTCGACGCGATGAAGCTGCTCAACTGGCAGATGGTGAACGCGGTCGAGTCCGGCACGCTCACCCCGCAGGACGCCTCCGCGGTCAAGGTGTACGGCTCCGAGGCGCGCCGCGACGCGTACGCCTGGCTGATGGAGATCGTCGGCGCGGCGGGCCCCCTCAAGGACGGCTCCGCCGGCGCGGTCCTGCACGGCGAACTCGAACGCGGCTACCGCAGCGCGGTCATCTTCACCTTCGGCGGCGGCAACAACGAGATCCAGCGGGAGATCATCTCCTGGATAGGCCTGGGCATGCCCCGAGTCCGCCGCTGATCCCGGGCAGTGGTCCGGCTGGGTGTGCCCGGCGCGGCCGGAGCCCATGACGACGGCGTCGTGTACGTCGGCGGCCGGGGCGTCCTGCTCGCGCGGGGTGCCTCAGGCCTTGGACTTGGCGTCGATCTCGGCGATCAGGCCCTCGATGAGGCCCTTGATCTCGTCGCGGATGGGGCGGACGGCCTCGACGCCCTGGCCGGCCGGGTCCTCCAGCTGCCAGTCGAGGTAGGTCTTGCCGGGGAAGTACGGGCAGGCGTCGCCGCAGCCCATGGTGATGATGTAGTCGGACGCCTGGGCGGCCTCGGGGGTGAGGACCTTCGGCTTCTGGTCGGAGATGTCGATGCCCAGCTCGGCCATGGCGGCCACGGCGGAGGGGTTGATCTGCTCACCGGGCACGGAGCCGGCGGAGCGGACCTCGACGCGGTCGCCCGCGAGGTGGCGCAGGAAACCGGCCGCCATCTGGGAGCGGCCCGCGTTGTGGATGCAGACGAACAGGACGGAGGCGGCGGGAGCGGAGGACATCTGTTCTTCCTTGGGTCGACGCTGCGGGGTTTCATGCGGTGAGCCGGTGAGCCGGTGAGCCGGTGAGGGCTCGGTGACGTGGGCGTCCGTGGCGCCGCGGATGCCGGGGACGACGGCGGTCGGCGCCCCGTCGGGGCCGGCGTCCGGCCCGCCGAGGAGCGGGTGGGCGCGGCGGTCCCGTTCGTGGAGCCGAGAGGGGTCACTGCAGGCTGGTATCAGCCTCGGGTGATGTGACAGTATCAGCCCATGATGACGTCAGTCGACACTGATCTGATCCGGGTTCTGGCCGACCCCCTCAGGCTCCGGATCGTGACCCTGCTCGCCCGTGAGACGCTCTGCACCACCCACCTGGTGGAGGAGACGGGCGCGAAGCAGACCAACCTCTCCAACCACATGAGGGTGCTGCGGGAAGCGGGGGTCGTGGAGACGGAGCCGTGCGGCCGGTACATCTACTACCGCCTGCGCCCGGAGGTCATCGAAGCCCTCGCCGGTCGGTTCGCCGACCTCGCTCGGACCGCGCGGGCCACCGCCGAAGCGAACCTCAAGCGGTCCTGCCCCTAGGCCCCCCAGGTCCCCCAGGCCCCCCAGGTCCCCGCGGCCTTGTCCGCCCTGCCTCAGCTGCCCGAGGAGTATCTGCCTTGACCGCCACCGAGCCCGCCGTGCGGGACGCCACAGCCGCCGACACGGCGCCGCAGCCCGCGCCCGGCGCGACCGCGCCCCGTACCCCGTTGATCGCCCGTGCGGCCGCCGAGGCGGTCGGTACGGCCGCGCTCGTCGCGGTGGTGGTCGGCTCCGGCATACAGGCCACCGACCTCACCGACGACGTCGCGCTGCAACTGCTGGCCAACTCCACCGCCACCGTCTTCGGGCTCGGAGTGCTGATCCTCCTCCTCGGCCCGGTCTCCGGCGCCCACTTCAACCCGGCCGTCACGCTGGCCGAGTGGTGGACCGGCCGCCGCGGCGGCGCCGGCGTCAACGCCCGCGAGCTGGCCGTGTACGTGCCCTCGCAGATCGTCGGCGCGATCGCGGGCGCGATCCTCGCGGACGCGATGTTCGGCGAGCCGCTGGTGAAGTGGTCCACCCACGACCGCTCCGCCGGGAACCTCCTCCTGGGCGAGGTCGTCGCCACGGCCGGTCTGATCCTGCTGATCTTCGGTCTGGCCCGCACCGACCGGCTCCGCTTCGCGCCCGTCGCCGTCGCCTCGTACATCGGCGCCGCGTACTGGTTCACCTCGTCCACCTCTTTCGCCAACCCGGCCGTCACCGTCGGCCGCGCCTTCACCGACACCTTCGCCGGCATCGCCCCGGCCTCGGTGCCCGGCTTCATCGCCATGCAGCTCATCGGCGCCGTGGCGGGTCTGGCCCTGGTGGCGGTCATCTTCATGCGTGGCCGGACGGACAACGCAACGCCCCCGGCATGACGCGGCGCACGGACGTGGTGGTGATCGGCGGCGGCCAGGCGGGGCTCGCCGCCGGGTACCACCTGCGGCGCCTGGGCGTCGAGTTCGTCATCCTCGACGCCGAGGCCGCGCCCGGCGGTGCCTGGCAGCACACCTGGGACTCCCTGCGCCTGTTCTCCCCGGCTCAGTACTCCTCCCTGCCCGGGCGGCTCATGCCCTCCCGGCCCGGCGAGGCCCACCCGGACGCCGCCCACGTCGTCGACTACCTCGCCGACTACGAGAAGCGGTACGAACTCCCCGTCCACCGCGGCACACGGGTCGACGGCGTGCACCGCGACGGACCCGGTCTGCGGGTCGAGACGGACTCCGGTTCCTGGACCGCGCGGGCCGTCATCGGCGCCACCGGCACCTGGACCCGGCCGTTCCTGCCGGCCGTCCCCGGAGGGCGTGACTTCCGGGGACGCCGGCTGCACACCGTGCAGTACCGCAGCCCGTCCGCATTCACCGGGCAGCGGGTGATCGTGGTGGGCGGCGGCAACTCCGGAGCCCAGATCGCCGCCGACCTCGCCTCCGCCGGCGTCGACCTGGTCTGGGTCACCCGACGCCCGCCCCGCTACCTCGCCGACGACATCGACGGCCGAGCCCTCTTCGACGCGGCGACCGCCCGCCGACGGGCTCTCGACGAAGGCCGCACCGACACCGGCGGGGTCGCCTCCCTCGGTGACATCGTCGCCGTCCCGCCCGTACGCGCCGCCCGCGACGCCGGACTCCTCGGCGTCCGGCCGATGTTCACCCGGCTCACCGAGACCGGGGCCGAGTGGGCCGACGGCACCCGGACCGAGGCCGACGCCATCATCTGGTGCACCGGATTCCGGCCCGCCCTCGCCCCCTTCGCCTCCCTGCGCCTGCGCGGCACCCGAGGCCGCATCGCCCTGGACGGCACCCGCGCCGTGGACGAACCGCGCCTGCACCTGCTCGGTCACGGCGACTGGACCGGCCCCGCCTCCGCCACCCTCATCGGCGTCGGCCGCCCCGCCCGGGATGCGGCCCGCGAGATCGCGCGCCTCCTCGCGTGACCCGGCAGGACGGGGCGGATCGCGGCCGGGCCCACACGATGTCGATGCTCGTGCCGGACGGTCAGCCCGCCACGGAACTGCGGCGCTCCAGCAGTACGACGTCACGCCAGATCCCACGATGGCGGCCGATGCGTTCCCGGGTGCCGATGGTGCGGAAACCGGCTCGTGCGTGGACGGCGAGGCTGGCGGTGTTCTCGGGGAAGACACCGGACTGGATGGTCCAGATGCAGGCGGCCTCCGTCGAGGCGATCAGGGCGTCCAGCAGGGCGCGGGCGACGCCGCGGCCACGGGCGTCGGGACGGACGTAGACGGAGTGCTCGACCACGCCCGCGTACGCGCACCGGTCCGACACCGTGCTCGCCGCGATCCAGCCCGCCACCCGGCCGTCGTCGTCGAAGGCGACGAAACGGTGGCCGGGCAGCTTGGCCTTGTCGAACGCGGACCACTCGGGGGCCCGCGTCTCGAAGGTGGCGTTGCCCTCTTCGATTCCGGCCCGGTAGATGTCCAGCACCTGTTCGGCGTGCTCGGGCAGCAGCGCCTCGACGCGCACCGCGGTCATGCCGTCTTCGCGGCGCCGGCCAGCAGCGCGCCCATGGCGGCCAGCACGGACGGCTCGACCCGGTAGTACACCCACGTCCCGCGGCGCTCGGAGGACAGCAGGCCCGCCTCCTTCAGCTTCTTCAGGTGGTGGGAGACGGTGGGCTGGGAGACGCCGACATCGGAGATGTCGCACACGCAGGCCTCTCCGCCCTCGTGCGAGGCGACGGCGGAGAACAGGCGCAGGCGCACCGGGTCACCGAGGGCCTTGAACATCTTCGCCGCGACCTCGGCCTCCTCGGCCGACATCGGGCGCTCGTTCAGCGGCGGGCAGCAGGCCGCGACGACGTCGGGCTCCAGCAGCGGCAGCACCTTCACATTCGACATACGTCTATGTTGACACACATCGAACCAAGGGGGCAGGGGGTCAATCGTGGGTCGGGTGGGCCAGGTGTGCCCCAGTCCAATAATTTGATGAATGTCTATGTTGACGTCTGTCGATACAGGTGCCATGCTGATCACGCAAGCCATAGACAAACTTCGAAACACCAGGCCAAGAGCGAGGCCGTCGTCACCGGCGCCGGCTGCTGCTGATCACCCGAAGTCTCACCCACCCACCTGCGCGAACACCCGGAGACCTGTCATGAGCGAGACCACCGCCGAGCTGCCCGTCGTCGTCATCGGGGCCGGCCCCGCCGGACTCGCGGCCGCCGCCCACCTCCTCGACCGCGCCATCACGCCCCTCGTCCTGGAGGCCGGACCTGTCGCCGGAGCCGCTGTGCGCGAGTGGGCGCACGTACGGCTCTTCTCCCGGTGGGGCGAACTCGTCGATCCGGCCGCCGAGAAGCTCCTGGCGCCGACCGGCTGGACCAAGCCCGCCGAGGACACCTACCCCTCCGGCGGGGACTGGGCCGAGCACTACCTCCAGCCGCTGGCCGACGTGCTCGGCGAGCAGGTCCGCTACGACGCCCGCGTCACCGGCGTCTCCCGCACCGGCCGCGACCGCCTCGTCGACGCCGACCGCGAGGCCCAGCCCTTCGTGGTCCACTACGAGACGGCGGACGGACGCGAGCGGCGGGTCCTGGCCCGCGCGGTCATCGACGCCTCCGGCACCTGGGCCACCCCCGGCCCCGCCGGCGGCAGCGGACTGGCCGCCCTCGGTGAAAAGTCCGCCGCCGACCGCGTCACCTACCGCGTCCCGGACCTGAAGGACCCCGCAGTCCGCGCCCGCTACGCCGGCAAGCGCACCGCCGTCATCGGCTCCGGAGCCTCCGCCTTCACCGCCCTCGCCCACCTCGCCGCCCTCGCCATGTCCGACGACGGCCGGGGGACGCACGCCACCTGGATCCTGCGCCGCGGGATCTCCGGCTCGACCTTCGGCGGCGGCGAAGCCGACCAACTGCCCGCCCGCGGCGCCCTCGGCCTCGCCGCCAAGGCGGCTGTCGACGGAGGCCACGCCGACGCCGTCACCGGCTTCCGCACCGACGCCTTCGAGCGCGACGGGGAAGGCCGCCTGGTCCTCGTCGGGGAGGACGGTCGCCGCCTGGACGCGGTGGACGAGGTCATCGTGCTCACGGGCTTCCGCCCCGACCTCACCTTCCTCGACGAGCTGCGTCTGGGACTGGACGAGCGCCTGCAGGCTCCGGTGGAGCTGGCGCCGCTGATCGACCCGAACCAGCACTCCTGCGGCACCGTCTACCCCCACGGCGTGAACGAGCTCTCCCACCCGGAGAAGGACGTCTACCTCGTCGGCATGAAGTCCTACGGCCGCGCCCCCACCTTCCTCGCCATGACCGGCTACGAGCAGGTCCGCTCCATCGCCGCCCACCTCGCAGGCGACCACGAGGCCGCCGAGCGCGTCGAACTCGTCCTCCCCGAGACCGGGGTGTGCGGCGGGGCGGGCCTCTTCGACGAGCCCGCCGCTGAGGAGACCGGCGGCGGGTGCTGCGCGGCCCCGGCGACCCTCACCATCGGTGCCGCTCCGGCTGCCGCCGGCGGCTGCTGAGGTGAGCGACCTGCACAGCGGCGTGGCCGCGGCCGGGACGGGGGTCCGGTCGCGGCCACGCGCCGTCCTGCCCGCCCTCTGTAGAAGCCCGGTCATGACGAGCGCGGCGGAGACGGTACCGGGCCGGCCCCGGCGTTCCAGGGGGTCCGGCGCGGTGTCCGGCGTGAGGTACGGGGAGGCGGCGGTATCAGTCATCTCCGGCTCCCGGTCCGGGACGAAGACGGCCCGACCAGAGGGGCTCGACGCCCGCCCACTCCGATTCCCAGGCCCGAGCGCTGCGCGCGTCGACCATACGGAGCCGCACGGCCACGAGGCCGCCGCCACCGAGCACGATCCCGGCCACCGCCGCGGCGCCGAGGGCCACCGCGTTCAGCGCGATGTCGGCCCGGCCCGGCGGCGCGTCCGCCGTACGGCCGGAGTCGTCGATCCACACGCGGACCGTGTCCCCTTTCCGGGTTCCCGCCGGAACGGGGATGGTTTCCGTGTGCGGGCGCTGTGCGGGGTAGTGCCACGTGGCCGTGGCCACGGTGACCGTCCGGCTGCTCGGCCGGTCTTCCGTCCGGTGGGCGGTCTCCCCGACCGTGGTGGCCGTCACGACGTGCCGATGGCGTGCGACGTCCACGGCAGCGTGGTGGCCGTCCGTCCATGCGGCCCGCCCGACGGCGAAACCGGCGACGAGCGCCAGCAGGCAGGTCAGCGCGAAGGCGGCATGCATACGGGTCCGGGTGCGGTCGACATCCCGCCTCAGCGGGTTGGCCCCCGTCCCGTTCGTCCGGTGGTGCATGGCGGGCCTCCGTGCCGGTGCCTGCCGGGCCGGGCCGTCCCCTCAGGCGGCGGCGAGCTCGGCGCTGATGTGGTGGGCCCACTTCTGGATTCGCTCGGGGTTGCGGAAGTCCCCGCCCTTGCCCTGGCGGGTCAGCGCCTTGGCGAGGAAGCCCGGGGTACGGGCGGTGACGCTGCCACCGAAGGTCATGTGCTCGCGCGCTCCGACCAGCTGCATCTCCCGGGCCACGGCGGCGACCGGGGGGATGTCCCTCTCCTCGGCGGAGCGGTCGAGGGGGCCGCTGCTGAACATCCACACCGGGCGATGCCGCAGGGAGTCGGCGTTGCGTTCGGCGCAGTGCTTGGCCTTGGTGCTCCAGTGGCCGGCGTAGAGGGCGCCGCCGAGGACGACGGCGTCGTAGTCGCGGACGTCGTGGACATCGCCGGCGGGCAGCACGACGGCGTCGAGACCGTCCTCGCGCAGGGTCCTGCCGATCTGCTCGGCGATGCCTGCGGTGGCGCCGTGTTTGGTGCCGTACGCGACCAGGACTCGCTTGGTGCTCATGGCGGGCGCTCCTTGACTGCGGGCTGCGGGTCTGATGCCACTGTTACGCGGCCCATGGCCCGTCCGCTTGGGCCGGACGGGCCCTACCGGGACCATTCGGTCCTCCCCTGAGCACCGTCCCCGGAGCACCGTGCCCCGGCCACGGCAGCACGGACCGCGACACGACCGGGGGGAACCTGCGCTCGACGCCGTCGACCGGGAACGGCTCGGCGCGTGCAGCACGCCGACGGGCGCGGCCGCCGGGAAGGAGCAGCAGATGCACGCCCCGCCTCGGGCGGGTCAGCCGACGGCGGTGTCCGCCCGGACGATGGTGATCGGACACGGTGCGTGGAGCGCCGCCTGCTGGCTCACCGAACCGAGCAGGGCGCGGCTGAAGCCACCGCGACCACGGCTGCCCACGACCAGCATGTCCGCACCCGTTGCCGCGTCGACCAGGACATCGACCGGGTTGCCGCGCACCAGACGCTGGTGCACGGAAGGGGCGTCCTCACCGAGAACAGCACGGACCTCCTCGACCAGCCGGCGCTCGGCGTCCTCCTCGTCGAACGTGGTGTCCACCGCCGGAGCCGACCACGATGCGGCACCGGGCAGGTCCCACGCCGCGACCGCCTCCACCCGGCCGCTCACCAGCTCTGCGTACCGGACCGCCCAGCGCAGTGCGGCCTGGGACGAGGGCGATCCGTCGACACCCACCACGATCCGCGGCGCCTCATGCTGCCTGTCCATCCCGTTCACCTTTCCAGACGGCTGATACATCCACAGTGTGCGCTTCGCGAACACACCGCCACGCGGGCTGCCACCAGGGGGCGCGTCAGCTCCGGGGAAGACGGAACCACCGTTCCTGACCTGCGGAAACGCGTGCGTGTCGGCCGCCGGGCAGGACCAGGGGCACCGGCCCCCGGGCCGACGGGGGGACGCTGATGCCGAGCCGTCCGGGCCGGAACCGGACACGGACGCCCCGGTGCCCGAGATAGCAGACGGAGAACGAGGAACCGGGCACCTCGGAGAGCGGCACCGGGTCGATGTGCAGGCCGTCGCCCTGCGATTCGAGTCCTACGATGCAGCGCTCGACGAGGTCGAGGGTGCCGCCCATGGCGCCGAGATGGATCCCTTCGCCGGTGGTGCCGCCCTGGACGTCGGTGATGTCACCGAGCAGGGCCTCCTGGCAGTAGCGCCAGGCGTCGGGGCCCTGCTCCCGGGCGAGTACCCAGCCATGGACGAGACTGCTCAGCGTGGAGCCGTGGCAGGTGCGCCGCAGGTAGTAGTCCACCGTCCGGCGCCAGAGTCCGTCGTCGAGGCGGTACCCGAGCCGAAGGAACGCCTGTTCCAGTTCTGCGGGGCGGAAGAGGTACCCGAGCATGAGGGTGTCGGCCTGCTTGGACGCCTGGTAGCGGTTGGGGGTGTCGCCTTCGGCTTCCAGGATGCGGTCCAGGCGGCGGATGTCGTGGTAGCGGGCGCGATAGTCGTCCCAGTCGAGCTCGGCGAGGTCCCCGTAGCCGTGGAACTGGCTGATCACGTCGCGATGGAACGGCACGTAGAGACGGCGGGAGACGTCCTCCCAGACGGTGAGGCCGTCGGGGCCGATGCCGAGTTGTGTGAGGAGCTCGGCCCGCCGGGCAGCCGGGAGCTCCCGGTACAGGTCGAGGGCCCGGTTCAGTACCCACGCCGCGGTGACGTTGGTGTAGGCGTTGTCGTCGATACCGGGAGCGGTGGCGCCCGGGTAGGCGTCGTGGTATTCGTCCGGTCCGACGACGCCGCGGATCCGGTAGCGGCCCAGACCTGTGTCCCACGTCGCCGTGTCGGCCCAGAAGTGGGCTGTGTGCAGGAGGAGTTCGGCACCCGGGCCGTGCATGAACCCGGCATCGCCGGTGGCGCGCCCGTACCGCCACACGTTCCAGGCGATGGCCGACCCCACATGGCGCTGGAGGTGCGAGTGGTCCGGCAGCCATCGGCCGGAGCGCGGGTTGAGATGCAGCCGCTGGGTCTCCTCGGATCCGGAACCGCCGCTCTGCCAGGGGAACATCGCCCCTTTCGCCCCGGCCCGGCGAGCGGCCTGTCGCGCCGCGGGAAGTCTTCTGTGCCGGTACATCAGCAGGGCGCGGGCGGTCTCGGGAAGGTGGAGGGCGAGATAGGGCACGACGAACAGCTCGTCCCAGAAGACGTGCCCCCGGTACGCCTCACCGTGAAGGCCGCGGGCGGGGACGCCCGCGTCGAGCTCCGCAGTGTGCGGGGAGAGGGTCTGCAGCACGTGGAAGGCGTGCAGCCGCAGCACCTTCCCCGTCTCGCCCGGTACCTTCAGCTCTCCTTCGCTCCAGAGGCGTAGCCAGGACGCCCGTTGGGAGGCCAGCAGGGAGGGGAAGTCCGGGGCGTGCGTGGCGCAGTCGATGCTCCGCCGCAGCGGCTCGGCCGGGGGACGGTCCAGGGAGGTGCACAGGGCGGCGGTCTTCACGACCACGACGGGAGCGGCCCGCTCGATCGGCAGGACGAACGTCTGCGAGGCGGTGGTGGCCGTGCAGGACGCGCCCACCGGTGCCCGAGGACGTGCCGATGTCCGCACGGCGAGCCCGATCCTCACCCGGGAGGCGGTCGTGGTGCAGGACAGCCAGGAGATGCCCTCCGCCTCCACCCCGGCCCGGTGCTCGACGAGATGACGTCCGGCCAGGGAGCGGTAGCGGTCGACGCCCGCGTTGGTGACGTCGCCGTCGAGTACGGACTCGATCTCGATCCTGCCGCTCCAGCCGTAGGCTTTGAACACCGTGTTCTGCGCCGCCAGGTTCGGGTCGCCCATGTGGACGAGACGGGTGTGGGTGACGCCCAGGCGGCGGCCGTCGGCGTCGTGGAAGAGCATGCGGCGGGTCAGCGTTCCGGCGCGCAGATCGAGCGAGACGTGGCTGTGGCGAAGAGACGGGTGGTCGGGTGTGAGCCAGTCGCCGGGCGGTGCGCCCTCCGGCAGACAGCGGTACCGCAGGGCGGTCCAGTCCGGCAGCCGGACCATGTCCTCGTTGGAGACCGTTCGGCCGCCGACGGTGGAGGCGAGCCGGTCGTAGCAGCCGGCGAGGTAGGTGCCCGGGTAGTGGATGTCGTCGGCGACGCATTCGGGCGCCGAACCGCGCGTGGCGAAACGGCCGTTGCCCAGGGTGCACAGGGATTCCACCAGCCGCTCGGTTGTCGGGTCGTAGCGCTGGTACTGCCAGTGCCAGGGCGTGTTCACGGGCGGCGGCCGCCTTCGAGCGCGTCGGGCAGCCCACCGAGGTCGCGGAGGACGAGATCGGCGCCGTGCTCACCCAGGGCGTCCCTCCTGCCCGGGTCGTCCTCGCGGTCGAGCCCCACCACCAGCCGGAACCCGCCCCGGTGTCCCGCCTCGACGCCGGCGAGCGCGTCCTCCACCACGGCCGTGTGCGCGGGGGACGCGCCGAGACGACCGGCAGCTTCGAGGAAGAGGGCGGGGTCGGGCTTGCCCGGGAGGGCGAGCGCGGTCGCGTCCCGGCCGTCCACCACGGTGTCGAAGTAGCCGATGAGGCCTGCGGATTCCAGGAGGGAGCGGGCGTGCCGGGAGGCCGAGACTGCTGCGCACCGGATCGTCCTCTCCCGCAGTTCCCGGAGCGCGGGCCGCACGTCGGCGAAGGCTCGGACGCCGTCCGCCCGCAGCGTCGCGGAGAAGACCTCCTCCTTGCGGGCGGCGACCGCGTGGACGGTGGCGCACCCGGGCGGATCCTCGGGCGTTCCGGGCGGGAGGCCGATGTGGCGGGCCGTGAGGAAGGCACGTACGCCGTCGAGGCGGGAACGGCCGTCGACCAGGTCCCGGTACTCGTGGACGGCGTCGAACGGGCGCGGTCCCGCACCGCCGTGAGAGGGCTGCCACTCGGGGAGGCAACCGTCGAAGACCTCCTTCCAGGCGGCCGCGTGGCGGTCCGCCGTGGCGAGGAGCACTCCGTCGGTGTCGAAGACGACCGCCCGCAGGTCGTTCATGGGCCGTGCACCGCACGACGGCCCGTGACGCGGGCGGAGGTGACCTTCGTCGCGTGGGCGCGCGGGCCGCCGGCCCAGGGCCGGGAGCGGGCCGTGGTGCCGATCTCGTAGACGACGTCGGTCCCGGCGGTTCCGGCGGTGACGGACACGACGCTCACTGCTCCCGGGGTGGTACGGCGACGGTGTCGTGCTGCGGTCCGCCGAGGACGACCTTGAGGGCGCCGGTGTCGCCGGCGCGGGAGAAGACGTCGTACGCCTCCTGCATCCGGTCCAGCTCGAACCGGTGGGTGACCATGGCGGCCCCGGTGAGGCGGCCGGCGGCCATCATGCGCAGCAGCATGGGGGTGGAGCGGGTGTCGACGAGGCCGGTGGTGATCGTGACGTCCTTGATCCAGAGGTCTTCGAGGTGGAGGGTCGCGGGCTTGCCGTGGACGCCGATGTTGGCGACGCGGCCGCCGGGCCGGACCATGCGGGTGCACATCTCGAACGCTTCCGGCACGCCGACGGCCTCGATGACCACGTCCGCGCCGAGCCCGTCGGTGAGGTCCTCGACCAGACGCTCCGGCTCCTCGTCCGCGCTCGCGGTGGCATCGGCGCCGAGGTCGTGCGCGGCGGCGAGCCGGGAGGCGGCGAGGTCCACGGCGATGATGCGTCCGGGGCTGTAGAGCTGTGCGGTGGCGATGGAGGCCAGTCCGATGGGGCCGGCACCGACCACGACGACGGTGTCGCCGGGGCGCACGTTGCCGTTGAGTACGCCCACCTCGTAGGAGGTCGGGAGGATGTCGGCGAGCAGTACGGCGTCGTGGCTCGCCAGGGTGCTGGGCAGCGGGTGGACGGAGAGGTCGGCGAAGGGGACGCGGACGTATTCGGCCTGGGTGCCGTCGATGGTGTGGCCCAGGACCCAGCCGCCGCCTCCGCGGCATTGTCCGTAGCGGCCTTCGCGGCAGAAGCGGCAGCGGCCGCATGCGGAGATGCAGGAGATCAGCACGCGGTCGCCGGGGCGGACGCTGCGGACGTCGCCGCCGGTCTCGACGACGGTCCCCACGGCCTCGTGGCCCAGGATCCGTCCGGGAGTGACCTCGGGGACGTCGCCCTTGATGATGTGCAGGTCGGTGCCGCAGATGGTGACGGCGTCGACGCGGACGATCGCGTCGGCGGCGTCCTTGATCGCGGGGTCCGGGACGTCCTGCCAGGAGGTCTGTCCGGGCCCGTGGAAGACGAGTGCCTTCATGGCGCGGCCTTCTCTCGGTCAGCGGTGCGAAAAGGGTGGTCACCGCCAGGCTGTGCCCGTGGTCCTCCGTACCGCTTGGGCCGGTCGGCCCCTGCCCGGGGACCACTCGGTCCCCGGGAGCAGGTTCCCGGACGGGAGCGACCACGCCCGCGTCGACGTCGACTGCGGACTCTTCCAGAGTGGCGCGGACCTTCTAGGCCGCAACCGGGACGAGCCGCCCTGCGTCGCTTCCGGCACCTGACCCGGGCTTGTCGACGGTGCGTCCCGAGCGGACGCTGCGGAGGAAAACGCTGGGCGTGGGCCGGGAGGCGTGCGCCCCGCGGAGCGCCGGCCCCGGCCTCCTGCCCCGGCCTCCTGCCCCGGCCCCCGGCCCCGGCCTCCTGCCCCGGCCCCCGGCCTCCTGCCGCGGCTGCTTCGACCGGGTCCGGGACGTCGGGCCCCAGGGGCTGTCAGTGGCCGGTGCCTTCCTCCGCCGCCACCAGTCGGCAGTCGACGTCGACGATGCCCTCGACGGAGCGGGTGAGGCGTTCGGCCACCGGGATCAGGGTCCGGTCCTTCACCTGTCCGGTCAGGGTGGCGACGCCGTGGAGGACGGTGACCCTCACCGCCCCGTGGGAGAGCGGGAACAGGTGGGTGACGACGCTCCGGCGGATCTCCGCGGTCAGCTCCTCGTCGCTGCGCAGGAAGACCTTGAGGAGGTCGCTCCTGCTGACGATGCCCTTGAGGGCGCCGTCGGCGTCGACGACCGGGAGGCGTTTGATGTGCCGGTCGGCCATCAGGCGGGCGGCCCGGGGGAGGGTGGCGTCGGGGTGGATCGTGACCGCGGGGGTGGTCATGAGGTTCTCGGCGCGGGTGGAGCCGGCCTTGGCCGTGTCGCCGAGGCGGCGCATCCGTTCGATCATGCCGGGGCCGTGCTCGTGGAACTCCTCCTTGGGCAGCAGGTCGGCCTCGGAGACCACGCCGACGACGCGGCCCTCGCCCTCGACGACGGGGAGGGCGGTGACCTTCCACCGCTTCATCGCGGCGGCGATGTCCTTGAAACCGGTCGACGGGGTGACGGCCACGACCTGGGTGGTCATGACGTCGGCGACGGTGTAGGGGGTGGAGGGGGGCATGGAGGGTTCCTCATCGTGTGGGAGAGCGGGAGGCGAGCGGGTCAGCGGACCAGGACGGCCTCGCCGGACTCGGGGACGCCGGACCTCCGGCCCGGCTCGTCCGTGATCCGTTCGTGCGGGGTCTCGGAGGCGCCCTCCTCGCCGGTCTCCCTTCGGGACGGGTGCCGCCGGCCGGCGGCACCGGCCCGGCCCGGCTCCGCAGGACGTGCCCGACCGTTCCGGGCAAAGGGCCGACGGGCCGGGGTGGGGCGAGGGATCACCCCGAAGGCGACCCCGTCCGGCTCACCGGCCGTCGTGCGACCCGGCAGCGGTGAGCCAAGTGCAGCGGTGAGCCGGACGCAACGGTGAGCCGGGTGCCGGTGCGTCACCGGATCTCCAGGACCTCCGTCACCGGGCGACGCGGCGTGGCCACTCCCGACGGGCCGTAGCCGAGGCGCACCACCATCTGGACGTGGCCCGCGGAGGCGAGCGGATCGCGGACCGTCCAGCGGAGCTCCGGCCATTCGAGCGCTTGCGAGGTCATCGACGTGGCGAGGCCGTCGGCGGTGGCCCGCAGGAGCACGCGTTCGAGGGCCTGGCCGGCCCGCAGCCAGTCGGCCGGGGTGTCGGTCGGCGTGCCGAGCAGGGCGAGCTGGGGGTGCTTCTCGAAGACGGCCCAGCCGCGGCCCGGGACCGGATGGGCCCGGCCGAAGTCGCGTACGGGCGCCGTCGCCGCGCCGGAACTCCGGGGACCGAACGCCGCGGTGGGAATCCCGTCGTCCCGCGTCGTGGTCGCTGTCGCGGTCGTAGGAGACGGGCCCGGCGCCCCGGTGGTCCAAGAGGCCGTCTCCGCCCGGGCGAGCGGGTCCATCTCCTCGTGGTGCTCCGCGTCCCGTACGAGTGCCAGCACGGTCTCGGTGTGCCAGCTGTCGGGGACGGTCAGCAGGCAGCCCTCCAGCCGGGCGGCTGCCCGCAGGCCGTCCAGCAGCGCGGGCGCGATGCGCTCGTCGCCGAACGGAAGGCGGCTGGTGTGCCGGCGCCGGAGCGCGTCGTGCAGGGCGGCGAGCTCGTGGTTCTCCTCCGTGGGCGGCCCGAGGCCGACGGTGGCCAGCAGCCACGGGTCGTCCGGGTCGGGCAGCAGGGCCACGTCGGCACCGAGTCCGTTCCACGCCGCCGATACGCGC
This sequence comes from Streptomyces sp. NPDC090021, assembly GCF_044748225.1. Taxonomy (NCBI): domain Bacteria; kingdom Bacillati; phylum Actinomycetota; class Actinomycetes; order Kitasatosporales; family Streptomycetaceae; genus Streptomyces; species Streptomyces sp. NPDC090021. Next base: position 195,611 of record NZ_JBIVFO010000004.1, read on the forward strand.
AGGTTGAACAGTGCCGCGGAGCAGCCCAGGTGGAGGGCACGGTGGTCGGGGTCCGTCCGCGTCATGGCCCGTTCCGGATCGCCGCGCAGTTCGAGGGTGCCGGTCGCCGAGTGCAGGAGGAACCGCCAGGGCTGGGCGTTGTGCATCGAGGGGGCCGTGACGGCGTCCGCCACGAGCCGGGCGGCGGTGTCCGCGTCGACAGGGGATGCGCTCATGGGAATCGTCCTGTTCCGTGCGTTCGTTCGGGTGTCCGGCCGGAGGTCACCACGGCATCGCGTGGCGGACATTGCCGACCCCGGTGTCCTCCTCGTCGTCCGTGCGGGCCGTCAGGCGCGATGCCACGGCCACGACGCCGTCGATCCGTTCGACGAGAGAGAGGATCACGGGCAGCCGGCTCCGGTGCGGGACGGTGCCGTCGAGGGTGACGATGCCGTCCACCACGTGCACGTCGACGTCGGCGGTCGGTACGTCGGCCACGTCCCTCAGGACCTCCTGGACCCGTCGGCGTATCTCGGAGTCCGGGCGCAGGAACATCCGCAGCAGGTCCCGGCGGGTGATGATGCCGACCAGCCGGTCCTCCTCGTCCACGACGGGCAGCCGTTCGATGCCGCGGCGGGTCATCAGGCGGGCCGCGTCCGCCGCCGTCCCGTCGGCGAGGACGGTGACCGCCGGGGCGGACATGATCTCGCCCGCCGTGGTCGGCCGGGCCGCGGGCCGCTCGTCCGCGGGCGCGTACGGATCGGGCCCGGCGTGGGCCAGCACGTCGGTCTGCGAGACGACGCCCACCACACGGTCCTCGTCGTCCAGGACGGGGACACCGCTGATGTCGTACTGGGCGAGCAGCTTGGCGACGTCCTTGAAGGCGGTTCCCGGAACGACGGAGACGACCTCGTCGTTCATCAGGTCCGTCACCTTGAGGCTTTGCATGGGCCTTCCTCCTGGCTGCCGGGGCGTGCCGTGCCTGCCGTTCCGCCGCAAGCGGCGGTGCGGGGTGCGTACGCCAACCAGCATCCGCCGGAGCCGGCGGGCGGGCGAGGGGCCGAACGGTCCCCTTCGGGGCCCGGAAGGGACCCTGGTCCCGGCGGTACGGGGCCGGAGCCGGGCAGGGCCCTGGACGCGCCGATGGGCCCGCCGGACGGGAAACCGCCTCCGGCCGGGGCTGCTGCGTCGGCCACCGCCCTCGGGCGGGCCGGCGTCGGCGCCGGCGCCGACGCAGGACCCGGACCCGGTTGGTGTGCGGCGGCGGTCAGCGGGCGACGGCGGTCAGTGCGCGAGGCCGACGGCGACCGGAGCGGCCTTGTAGGGGGCGAAGCCGGTGTTGTCCTTGCAGCCGAGCTGCTCCCAGGTCTTGTCGTTGGTGACCGGGTCGGTACCCGTCAGCCGGTACTTGCACGCGCCCTTGATGAAGTTGCCCTGGACGCCCCCGGGGAAGTCGACCTCCTTGTTCCACAGGTACGGCGACTGGTAGTTGTTCACGCGGGCGGTCGCGTTGACGTCGATGCCGCCGGGCGCGTAGATCTCGTACACCCAGCCGGTCTTCTCCGTGCCGTAGGTCGCGAACCTCTTGGCCACCGACTGGTCGCAACTGGTGCTGAGGTGGGCGCTGAGCTGGCCGCCTCCCCTGACGATGTACTCGGCGAGCGGGATCAGCTGGTCGCCGCGCGGGGTGAAGCCGGTCCGGAAGATCTCCTCGACGTTCTCCCTCGTGTCGCCGCGCCACAGGGTGTTGACGTCCTCCCGCCACTGCCAGCGCTCGCCGGAGGCGGTGGCCGCGACGGTGGGGGCGATGTGGGCGACGGTGGTGGTGCGCCACCAGTCCGCGGCCCGGTAGGTGACGACCGGGCCGCAGGGCGCGGTGGTGTCGTCCTCCGCCGCCGGTGCCGCCGTGGCGGTCGGGGTGACGACGACGGAGAGCAGGAAGGTGGCGGCCAGGACCCGCAGAGCGGCCTTCAGCATGACGTGGCGACCCATCAGTCGAGGTGGTGAGGGGAGGGAGCACCCCGTTTATAGGGGTGCCGCTCCTCTGCCGGGCCGCGGGCCGCAGGACGGACCACTCGTGCGGGGGGATCAGTCGTACTGGGTAAAGGATTCGCCGGCCGGTCGGGTCCCGGCCCGCCCCACTCTGCCCCGCATCCGGTTTCCGGCCCGGTCGCCAGGCCGCCCACCGCGTCCCGGGTGCCGTCGCGGTCCCCGGTGTTCCGGCGGGCCCCACGGCTACGGCTAAGGCGCAGGCGCCGGCGCGGCCGGGTCGACAATGCGGCCGTCGCGCAGTTCCACGACCCGGTCGGCGAGTTCGATGAGGTTGGGGTCGTGGGTGGCGACCAGGACGGTGACCGACTCGCTGCGCACCACCGCGCGCAGCAGTTCCATGATCGACCGGCCGGTCTCCGAGTCGAGCTGGCCCGTCGGCTCGTCCGCGATGATCAGGTCGGGGTCGTTGGCGAGGGCGCGGGCCACCGCCACGCGCTGCTGCTGACCGCCGGAGAGTTCGCCCGGGCGCTGCTCGGCGTGGTCGGCGAGACCGACCAGGGCGAGCAGGGTCCGGGCGCGCTCCTCGCGCTCCCTGGCCGGGACGCGGCGCAGTCGCATGGGTACGCCGACGTTCTCGGCGGCGGTCAGGACGGGAATCAGGCCGAAGGACTGGAAGACGAAGCCGATGCGGTCGCGGCGCAGGGCGAGCAGGTCCGGCTCGCCCAGGGTCGCCAGGTCGGTCCCGTCGACGCTGATCCGGCCGCCGGTGGGGGTGTCGAGGCCGCCGACGAGGTTCAGCAGGGTGGTCTTGCCGGAGCCCGACCGGCCCTTGAGCGCGGTGAGTTCGCCCCGGCGCACCTCGAAGGACACCCCGCGCAGGGCGTGGACGGCCTGCGCTCCGCTGCCGAAGCTGTGGCGTACGTCGTCCACGACCACGATCGGCGTGCCGTCGTCCTTCCGTGCCGCCGGGACCGTGGCCGCTTCCTGATGGTCTGTCATCGCCTGTACCCCCCGTTGGGTCGTCCGGTCGGAGCGTCCAGCTCCGCTTTTCCCGCCCCGGTCACACTGCCGCTGCAACATTCAGAACGCATTTGCGCATCTGTTGCATCAATCACGCAAGCTCCTTCCGTCTTTGGCTCGAATCTGACAACATCGTCCGCTATCCGGTATCAGGGGTCCGGATGGGGGAGGAACTCACCACGTGCTCGGCTTCGTCGTGCGCCGACTGCGCGGGCGTTGGCCGCTCGCCGTCGCCGTGCTGCTCACCGTACTGATCACCGCGACCGCTCTGACCGCGCTGACGGCTTTCACCCGTGGCGTGGGGGAGGAGGGCCTGCGGCGGGCCCTGACCGGACCGGAACAGCCGCGGACCACCGTCGTGATCACCAGTGGCCATCCCGCCACCGACCGCGCCAAGGACGACGAATCCGTCCGCGCCTACGCGGACGAGGTGTTCGGACGGCTGCCCGTCACCACCGAGAGCGTGGCCCGCAGCCGCTCGTACGGACTCCCCGGCGCCGCCGCCTCGGGCCAGGACGCCGACCTCACCCTGCTCGCCGCCCTCGCCCGCGACCACGTACGGCTGCTCGCCGGCCGGTGGCCCGAGCCGGTTACCGCCACCTCCCCGTCCTCGACCCCCGGGGCCGCCACCACCGCCCCGGCGCCGACCCAGGTCGCCGTGCCGCGCGCCGCCCTGGCCCGCCTCGGCCTCACCGAGACCGCGCTGCCCGCTCCCGTCCGGCTCGACGACCGGTTCGGCGGACCCCGGCTGACCGTGCTGGTCACCGGCGTCTACCGGGCCGCCGACCCGGACGCCGGATACTGGAAACTCGACCCGCTCGGCGGCCGGGAGGTCCAGTCCAGCACCCTGGCCACCTACGGACCGCTCCTGGTGGACGACAGCGCCTTCACCACGGGCGCGCTCCTCCAGAACTACCGCCTCAAGCTGCTCACTCCGGACCTGCGCACCATCCGCACGGCCGAGGCCGAGGCCGTCCGCACCACGGCGGACCCCGCCGCGGCGGCCCTGGAGGGCACCACCTCCCTGCGCGCCACCACCGAGCTGCCGAAGGTCCTCACCGAGCTGGACTCCGGCATGCGCGTCGCCCGTTCGACCCTGATGATGGGCGCCCTCCAGCTCGCCGTCCTCGCCACCGCCACCCTGCTCCTCGTCTCCCACATCGTCGCGGTCCGCCAGGAACCGGAGCGCGTCCTGCTCACCGCGCGCGGCGCCTCCCGCCGGCGCCTCGGCGCCCTGAGCGCGGCCGAGTCCCTCCTGCTGGCCCTGCCCGCCGCCCTCCTGGCACCCCTGCTGACCCCGCCCCTGCTGAGCCTGATCAGCCGGTTCGGACCGCTGGAGCGGGTCCACCTGCGGATCCCGGACACCTGGCTGGTCTGGCCCGTCGCCGCCGGCTGCGCCCTGGCCTGCGTCCTGCTGACGACCCTGCCCGCCGTCCTGCGCGGCGCCTCGGCCGCCGTACTGCGCCGCGTCGGCGGCCAACAGACCATGGTGACCGGAGCCGCCCGCTCCGGCCTGGACCTGGCCGTGGTGGTCCTCGCCGTCCTCGGCTACCAGCAGCTCTCGCAGTACGCCGACACGGACACCCCGCTCGCCACCACCGGCTTCGGCGACGGACTCGGCGTGGACCCCGTCCTCGTCGCCGCCCCCGCCCTCGCCCTGTGCGCAGGCACGCTGCTGGTCCTGCGGCTGCTGCCGTTCGCGGCCCGGGCCGGGGGACGGCTGGCCGCCCGCGGCCGGAGCCTCGCCCCGGCCCTCTTCGGCTGGCAGCTCGCCCGGCGCCCCGGCCGGGCCACCGGGCCCGTACTGCTCCTCGTACTCGCCGTGTCCAGCGGCATCCTGGCCCTCGGCCAGGATGCCGCCTGGTCCGCGTCCCAGCGCGACCAGGCCGACTTCGCGACCGCGGGCGGCCTGCGCATCTCGGCGAGCAGCATGCCCGCGATGGGACAGGGCGGCCGCTACGGAGCACTGCCGGGCGGCGACCGCCTGGGCCCGGTGATCCGCCGGGAGCAGCAACTGCCCGGCGGTATCGTCGCCGACGTCATGGCGCTGGACGCCGCCAAGACGGCCGCGCACGTACCACTGCGCGCCGACCTGCGGGGCGGCCGCGACCTGCGCGAGCTCTTCGCCCCGCTCTCCGCCACCGCCGCACAGGCCCCCGGCGTCGCACTGCCCGGCAACCCCCGCCGCATCGACCTCGACGTGTCGGTACGGTCCGCCGGAACCGGCTGGGCCGCCGTCAGCGTGCTGCTGCGCGACCGGTTCGGAGCACTCCACGGCACACAGTCGGTCACCCTGGCCGCCGACGGCGACACCACCCTCACCTTCCCCCTGGACACCCTGACCGGCGCCCCGGTCGGGACCGCCGCGACCCCGCTGACCCTCGCCGGTCTGCGCCTGTCGTACGCGGGGGACGGCAGCCCTCCCGGCGACGGAAGCGAACTGACCCTGCGCCGGATCTCCGTCTCCGACACCCCGGACGGCGCCGCGACAGCGGTCCCCGCACCCGCCGCCACCGGCCCGGACGGCTGGCGCACCTCGCCCTCGCAGGAGCAGCGCGTCCAGCGGGCCCCCGAACTCTCCCCGGTCCCGGCCGGCTCCACGGACCTGGCACGGCTGCGCTACTGGGGCGGGTTCGGCACCGACAGGGGGGTCACCGCCGTACTGTTCCCGGCACCCGCCGCGCCGCCCGCCGACGCGGTCCCGGCCGTCGCCACCACCCACTACCTGCGGACCGTGGGCGCCTCCGTCGGAGACACCGTCCGCGTCCCGATGGACGGAGCGAGCGTCCCCATGCGGATCACCGCCGCCGTGGACTCCCTCCCCGTGGCCGGCCGCACGGCGCTCGCCGCGGACCTCCGTGTGCTCGGCCGCTTCCTCGTGGAATCCGCCGGCCGGCAGCCGGCCGCGCCCACCGAGTGGTGGCTGCCCGCCACCTCGGCGGCCGACCCGGTCCCGGCCCGCGCCGCCTCCGAACTGCGCGCCGGGGTCAGGACCGAGCGCGTCCAACTCCGCGAGGAGATCACGGACCGTCTGCTGGACGACCCGCTGAGCGCCGGCCCGCACAGTGCGCTCGCCGCCCTCGCCGTCGCCTGCGCCGTGCTCGCGGCCATCGGCTTCGCGACCTCCACCGCCGCCGAACGGCGGGTGCGCGGACGCGAGTTCTCCGTCCTGCTCGCACTCGGCACGCCGCGCCGGTCCCTCGCCGGGGCGGCCGCCGCCGAGGGCGGAGTGCTGATCCTCATCGGGACCGCCGTCGGCACCGGCCTGGGCGTCGCCCTCGTCCATCTGATGGCGCCCCTGATCGTGCTGACCCCCTCGGCCGGGCGGCCGTTCCCGCCCGTACAGGTGGACATGTCGCTCTGGCAGATCCTGCTGACGGCCACCGCCATCGCCGCCGTTCCCCTGCTGTCGGCCGTCTCCAGCGGCCCCCGGGGCCGCGACATCGCCGCCCGGCTGCGCCCCGTGGAGGACATGTGACCACCCCGCCGCCGCCCGCCACCCCGCCCCCGCCGACCGAGCCGCCGCGGCCCACCCCCTGCCCGCCCGCCGCCCCGCGGGCCGGGACGCGGCCCGCGCCGTGGGTCCGGACCCGGCTGCGCGCGGCTCCGCTCGGCACTCTGCTCGCCGCCGCGCTGGCGTTCGTCGCCGTGCTGTTCGCCGCGGCACTGCCGCGAGCCCAGGACCGGGGAGCCGACCAGGCGCTGCGGTCCTTCCTGAACGACGCCGGGTCGACCCGCACCAGCCTCCGGGCGACCGCACCGGCACCCGGGGCCGGACAGAGCGCCGAAGCCCTGGACCGTACGCTGAACAGCCTGCTCTCCCGGACCGGGAACACCTTCCACGTCGACACCGACCGGGTCGTCCACGGCACGCGGACCACCAAGCGGCAGCCGCTGCTGAACCCGGAACTGTCCCGCCCGCACGGCCTGCCGCCCAAGATGTCCCTGCTGTACGTCCAGCAGGCGCAGGACCACGTGAAGCTGGTGGAGGGGCGCTGGCCGGGCGACACCCCCCGGTCCGCCGGAGCCACGTACGAGCCGCCGCTCCAGGTCGCCCTGCCGCAGGAGGCCGCCCGGACCATCGGCGCCCGCGTGGGGTCCGTCCTGAAGACCGCACCCCTGGCCAACGGCACACCGTCCGTGGAGGTCGTGGGCCTCTACTCGGTCCCGGACAGGACCGAGGACTTCTGGGTGGACCTCGACTGCCTCCCGCGCGTCTGCAAGACCTTCGTCGGGGACAGCTACCTGTGGGAGGCCGACGCCCTGATCGGCGCCGGTGACCTGGAACGGATGGACCTCTGGGGCCACGACGCCGAGGACTTCTGGCGCCTCCCCGTGGACGTCGGCCGCCTGCGGGCCGACCGGCTCGACGCCACGAAGCAGGAGATCGCCTCCTACGTGGCCGGTCCCACCGCCGCCCGCCTCGCGTACGAGACCCGCCGCGAACGGCTGCGGACCACCTCGTGGCTGCCCGAGCTCTTCGAGCAGGCCCACGACCGCAGGCAGGCGGCGGCGCCGCTCGCGCTGATCGGACCCGCCGGGGTCGGCGGGGTCGCCTTCGTCGTCCTGTGCCTCGCCGGCGCGCTCGCCGCGGACCGGCGGGACGCCGAACTGCGGCTGCTGCTGGCCCGCGGCGGCTCGCGCTCCGCCATCGCCGGCCGCCTCCTGCGGGAGGGCGCCGTCACCGTCCTCCCGGCGGCCGCGGCGGCCACCGCCCTCGCCGCACTCCTGCTGCCCACGCCCCGGCTCGCCCCCGCGGTGCTCTCCGCCGCGGCCGTCGCGCTGCTCGCGCTGCTGGCCTTCCCGATACGGGCGGCCGTACTGCTGACCCCGCCCCGCCCGGCCGGGCGCTGGCGTCGGCCCGTGGCCGAACTGCTCGTCCTCGCCGCCACGGCCGCCGCCGTGCTGGAGGTCCGCCGCCGCGGGGTAGCCCCGGCCGGCAGCGACCCGGACCCGCTGCTCGTCGCGTCCCCGCTGCTGCTCGCCCTGTGCGGGGCGCTGCTGCTGGCCAGGGTCCAGCCGGTGGTGACGGGGTGGTTCGCCCGGGCGGCCGGCCACCGCTCCGGCCTGGTCGGCTTCCTCGGACTGGCCCGGGCCGCCCGCGGCTCCGGAGCCCGGGGCGCGGGCCGCTCCGGCCCCTCGGCCCTGCCGATGGTCGCCGTGCTCCTCGCCATCACCACCGGGGGGTTCGGAGCCACCGTCCTGCAGTCCGTCGAGTCGAACCGCCTCGGGGTCGCCCGGCTGACGGTCGGGGGCGACGCGTCGGTCTCCGCCTTCGGCAAGGCGAACCTCCCGGACGGCCTCGCGAAGGCCGCCGGTGCGCTGCCGGGCGTACGGACCTCCGTACCGCTGTGGATCGACCACGACTCGGCCCTCGTGGGTACCGTGCAGCGCTCCAGCCAGGTCAACCTGATCGTCGTCGACCCGGCCGCGTACGCCGAGCTGTCCCGCGTGCTCGACTGCGGCCGCTTCGACCCCGCCCTCCTCGCCACGGGCGGCGGGGAACCGGCGGACGCACCGGTGCCCGCGCTGTTCAGCTCCGGCGTGGCACGCCTGGGCGGCTCGGGCACCTTCACCGTCCAGCCCGGCAACGGCGGGGAGGTGCGGGTCCGGGGCGCCGCCGTGATCGACTGCACCCCTGCGGTCCCGGCCGCCGACGCCGCGACCGTCGTCCTGCCCGCGGGCCGCGCGACGGCCCTGATCGCCGGCGCCGACCGCCCGAACCGGTGGTTCGGCATCGGCCCCGTCGACGGGGACCGGCTGCGGGCACTGGTCCGGTCCGCGCTGCCGCCCGTGTCCGCCACCCCGTCGGCGCCCGTGTCCGCGACCCCGTCGCCCACGGCCCCGGCCACCCCCGCGGGGCAGGAGCCGGCCCCCGCGACGCAAGCGGACGACGAGGTGCTTCCCGTACGCACCAGTGCCGAGGCCGTCGCCGCGCTGGGCGCCGATCCGCTGCAGCGGTCGGCCGAGCACCTCTTCTGGGCGTCCGTCGCCGGAGCGGCCGGCTTCGCCCTGCTGGCCGTACTGCTGACGCTGATGCGGACCGTCCCCGAACGCGCGGCCCTGCTGGCGCGGCTGCGCACGATGGGCCTGCGCCGTCGGCAGGGCGTCGCACTGATCCTCGCCGAGACCCTGCCGCAGACCCTGGCGGCGGCCCTGGGCGGGGCCCTGGTGGCGGCCGTCGCGGTGGTGCTGCTGGGCCCGGCGATGGACCTGTCCACCCTGGTCGGCGCGAGCGTGCCGACCGGCGTACGGCTCACGGCGGCGCCCGTCCTGACCCAGGCCCTGGGCCTGGCCGCCCTGGTCGCCGCAGCCGTCCTCGCCGAGGCGGCGACATCCGGGCGGCGGCAGATCACCACCGAGTTGAGAGCGGGAGACCAGCGTTGAACAGCGACCAGCCGACGTACGAGGAGCTGCGCCGCCGGGCGACGGCAGCCGCGGAACCCCGCGCCCGGGCGGCGGACGCCGCGATCGCCTGCGACCGCCTGGTACGGATCTTCAGCACGGACGGCATCGAGGTACAGGCCCTCCAGGGGCTGGAACTGACGGTCGAACAGGGCGACCTGGTGGCCCTCGTCGGCGCCTCGGGCAGCGGCAAGTCCACCCTGTTGAACATCCTGGCGGGACTGGACGTCCCGACGGCGGGCAGCGCCGCCGTCGCCGGCTACGACCTGCTGGAACTGACCGCGCGGGACCGGCTGCGCTACCGGCGCGAAGCGGTCGGGTTCGTCTTCCAGCAGACGGCCCGCAACCTGCTGCCGTTCCTGACGGCCGCCCAGAACGTGGCGCTGCCGATGCAGTTGAAGGGCGGCGGCTCCCGTCGCGGCGGGAGCGCCCGCCGCGCGGCCCGGGTGGCGGAGATCCTCGACGCCCTCGGGATCGGCGACCTGGCGCACCGCCTCCCGGCGGAACTGTCCGGCGGCCAGCAGCAGCGCGTCGCGATCGCGGTGGCGATGGCCAACGACCCCAAGGTGCTGCTGGCCGACGAACCCACCGGCGAACTCGACTCCGAGACGGCCGCTGCCGTCTTCGAGGCCTTCCGCACGGTCAACAAGGAACTCGGCGTGACCGTGGTCGTCGTGACGCACGACCCCATGGTGGCGGGCGAGGTCCGCCGCACCGTCGCGATCCGCGACGGCCGTACCAGCAGCGAGGTCCTGCGCCGCCTGGTCACCGACGAGCACGGCGAGGAGTCGATCAGCGAACGCGAGTACGTCGTCCTGGACCGCTCGGGACGCGTCCAGCTCCCCGCGAAGTTCCTGGAGGCCCTCGGCATGGAACACCGGGTGGCGGTCGACCTGGCGGCCGACCACATCGAACTCCGCCCGGACCGGGCCTTCTAGCCCTGTCGTCGACGTCCCGCCCGCCCCGCGGCGCCCGGCACCGCACCGCACCGCACCGCGCCTCGCCGCTCTGTCGGGGCGCCCCTCCGCCCCTCCGCCCTGCGATACACGGCACCGGACGCCGCGGGCCCTACCGGCGCTGCTTCGACGACAGGGCCCAGGGGCCGGGTGGCCGCGGCGCGGCGGGAGCACCCGGCCGGGCGTCAACCTGTCGGCCCACCGCGAACTGACAGGCCGTCATGCGGACGCCTACGCTGCAGTGCGCGCACGCCTCCGGCATGCCGGAGGGCGCCGCTGTCGCGACCTCGCGCGCCGCCCGACAGCGTCCGGACCCGCCGGCCAGGGCTCGCCCGAGGACGGGCCCGCCCCCGCACCCCGGCCGAAAGGTGGACCCTTCGCCGCGGCGGACACAGTGGTCACCCTGAACCTGCCGCGCGGGGCGCAGCCCACCGGCACGGATCCGGCCAACCTCAGGGTCGGCGCCGACCGGGTGAGCCGGCCGGTCGGGGTCCTGGGAGCCGGACAGCTGCGGGTCTTCCACGTCACCGTGCGGGCCGACCGGCGTCCCGTCGTCATCGCGACGGCCGGGGTGCACTCCCGTACACCGGACCCGAAGCGGAACAACAACACCGACAGGGCGGTGACCCGGGTGACCCGCCCCTGACCCCCTCGCGGTGCGGCTCAGTCCACGTCGATGTGGACGCTGGTGGACTTCACACGGGCGACGGCCCGCACGCCGACCGCGAGCCCGAGCTCCTCGACCGCCTCGCGCGTGAGCAGGGACACCACCCGGTGCGGACCCGCCTGGATCTCGACCTGGGCGGCGACCTCGCCGAGCGTCACCGCGGTCACGATGCCGGGCAGCGCGTTGCGGGCGGACGTCGAGGCCTCGCCGTCGTCCTCGGCGGACTCCCGGGCCAGCTCCGCGCAGAAGGCGGCCAGACGGGCGCCCTCCACCATCCGCCGGGCGCCGTCCCGCCGGGTCGGGAAGCGGCCGGCGTCGGCCCAGCGGCGGGCGGTGTCGGTGCTGACGCGGAGGATTTGGGCGGCCTCGCCGATGGTGTAGAGCTGCACCCGGCAACTCTATGCGGCCGCCCCGCCCGCCCGGCTGGCTCGCCCACCCGCCCGGCCGCCCCGCCTGCCCGGCCCGCCCGCCCGCTGCCCCGGGGACGCCCTCCTCGGTAGGCTGGAGCCGCCGGGCACCCGAGACGGGGAGGTACGGGATGGGGAACGCCACGACCGGACCCGAGCCCCGGCCCGCCCCCCAAGCGGGAGCCGCGCCCGGGACGGGATCCGGCGCCGACCCGGGTCTCTACGGCCCCGGATCCGTCACCTGGCACTGCCACGGCGACCCGATGATGTGGATCGCCGGGGTCCGCGCCCTCTACCTCCAGGCCCTCCACCCGCGCGCCGTACGGGGCGTCATGGAGAACTCCGACTTCCGGCGGGACGCCTGGGGCCGACTGCTGCGCACCGCCGACTTCGTCGGCACCCTCACCTACGGCACCACCGAGGACGCCGAGCACGCCGGCCGCCGCGTCCGGGCCATCCACCGCAGACTGTCCGCCACCGACCCGGCCACCGGCCGTACCTTTCCCGTCGACGATCCCGAGCTGCTGCTGTGGATCCACTGCGCGCAGATCGACAGCTTCCTGCACGTCCTGCGCCGATCGGGCATCACGCTCACCGCCGCCCAGGCGGACCGATACGTGGACGAGAACCGCGTCAACGCACGTCTTGTCGGACTCGATCCGCAGGACGTACCCGCCGACACCGCCGGGCTCGCCGCCTACTTCGAGGAGGTCCGCCCGGAACTCGCCGCCGGCCCCGACGCCCTCGCCGTGGACGACTTCCTGCGCGGCCCGCCCGTCCATCCCCTTCTGCTGCCTGGCCGAAACCTGCTGTGGCGCCCGCTCGCCGGCCTCGCGTACGGTTCCCTCCCCGGCTGGGCGCATCAGCTGTACGGGCGGCCCGCCCCGGCCCCGCGCAGCGTCACCCGGCGCCTGCGTCTCACCGGACGCGTCCTGCGCAGCATTCCCGCAGGTCTGCGCTGGAAGCTGCCGCCAGGTCACATCTTGAAAGCGATGCGTCGCATGGGTCCCGGGAGCCGCCCCTCTCCGTACACACTGCGTACATCAGCGGCCATACTGGACCGGCCGGGGAGGGCGTAGCGCGACGACGGGGGCGATTTCAAGACATGGCGGAGTCCAGACTGATCCAGGGCCGGTACCGGTCGCTCGATCTGATCGGGCGCGGCGGCATGGGCGAGGTATGGCGCGCCCGGGACGAATCGCTGGGCCGGCACGTCGCCGTGAAGTGCCTCAAACCGATCGGCGCCGACCAGGACGCCCACTTCACACAGGTGCTGCGCGAGCGCTTCCGGCGCGAGGCGCGCGTGGCGGCGTCCCTCCAGCACCGGGGCGTGACCGTCGTCCACGACTTCGGCGACGACAGTGCCGCCGGCGGCCCCCTCTACCTCGTCATGGAGCTGCTCGAAGGGCGCAACCTCAGCCAGCTCATGGAGGACAACGAGACCCGTCCGCTCCCCGTGGACGTGGTCGTCGACATCGCCGAGCAGATGGCCGCCGCCCTCGGCTACACCCACGACCAGGGCGTCGTCCACCGTGACCTGAAACCGGCCAACATCATGCGGCTCGTCGACGGCACCGTGAAGATCTGCGACTTCGGCATCGCCCGGCTCGCGCACGACATCGGCTTCACCGCCAAGCTCACCGGTGGTGGCATGGCCATGGGCACCCCGCACTACATGTCGCCCGAGCAGATCGCCGGCGGCGAGGTCGACCATCGCAGCGACCTCTACTCCCTCGGCTGCGTCCTGTACGAGATCGCCACCGGTGCCCCGCCCTTCGACCTCGGCGACTCCTGGTCGGTGCTCATCGGCCACCGCGATGCCGCACCCGTGCCGCTGCGCCGACACCGCCCCGAGCTGCCCGGCTACTTCGAGCAGGTGGTCCTCGACCTGCTCGCCAAATGCCCCGACGACCGTCCGCAGGACGCCCGCCACGTGCACCGCAGGCTGGTGGAGTCCCGGCTCGGCCCGGGCGGGCCGTCCGGCGCCCTCGCCCCGCTCCCGGCCTGGGCCCGCGGGATGACCGCCGGCCGCAAGGCGGGCATCGAGGCGCGCCCCGCGAGCGGCGAATGGGCCGTGCTCACCGGCTCCTGGACGGCCGTGCGGCCCAGCGGCGAACAGCCCGTCCCGCGCACCGGCGGCGGCCGGTACGCGACGATCGTGCGCCCCGCCCCCGCCGAGGACCCGCGCCTCACCGTGGCCTACGGCTTCCCCCGTCCCGTCGGCCCGCGCGAGACCGGCCCTGACGCCCTCGCGGCCGGCCACGCCCGCGCCTACGCCCTCAGCCGTGCCGGCCGCCCCGAGGAGGCGCTCTCCGTGTACACGGCCGTGGCCGACGGGCGCGCCCGGGTCCTCGGCCCGGACCACGCCGACACCCTCGCGGCCCGCCAGGAGGCGGCGTACGAGATGGGCCGGCTCGGCCGCCACCAGGAGGCGTACGACGTCTACCGCGCGGTGCTCGTCGCCCGCGAGCGCGGCATGGGACAGCTCCACCCCGACACGCTGCGCTGCCGCCACAACCTCGCCTGCGCGCTGCGGGCGCTGGGCCGGTACGCGGACGCCCACACCACGGCCGTCGCGGTCGCCGCGGACCGGGAGGCCGTCCTGGGGGCCGAGCACCCGGACACCCTGCTGACCCGGTACGAGGCGGCGTACGTGCTCGGCCGGCTCGACCGCTGGCACGAGGCACTGGCCGGCTTCCGTGACGTCGCCGCAGCGCGGGAACGGGTCCTGGGCCGCGACCACCCCGACACCCTGGCCGCCCGCTACGAGGTCGGCATCGCGCTCGGCCGCACCGGCGGCAGCGCCCAGGCCCTCGACCTGTTCCGGTCCCTGGTCCGCGACCGCACCCGCGCCTACGGGGCCACCGACCCCGAGACGCTGCGCGCCCGGCACGTCCTCGGCGTCAACCTGGGCCGTCTGGAACGCTGGGAGGAGGCGGTGGCGGAGGCCCGTCAGGTGGCCGCCGCCCGTGCCCGGGTGCTCGGCGCCGAACACGCGGACACCCTCGTCAGCCGCCGGGAACTGGCCGTCGGGCTGGGGCGGCTGGGACGCTGGGACGCGGCCCTCCCGATCTACCGGGACCTCTCCGGCATCCGCGAACGCTCCCTGGGCGACGAGCACCCCGAGACGGTGCTGGCCCACGCCGACGAGGCCCACTGTCTGGAGCGGCTCGGCCAGGTGTGCTACCAAGAGCCATGACGACCTTCGGGCGGGACGTGTACGACGACGTGATCGTGGGCGGCGGGCACAACGGGCTGGTGGCCGCCGCCTACCTGGCCCGGGCGGGCCGCTCGGTGCTGGTCCTGGAGCGGCTCGGGAACACCGGCGGCGCGGCGATCTCCAGCAGGCCCTTCGTGGGCGTCGACGCCCGCCTCTCGCGCTACTCGTACCTCGTCTCCCTGCTGCCCGACAAGATCGTGCGCGACCTGGAGCTGGGCTTCGCCGTACGTAGGCGTACGGTCTCCTCGTACACGCCGACCGACCGCGACGGGCGACCCGGCGGACTGCTCGTCGGCGGCGGTGAGGACCGCACCCGGGAGTCCTTCGCCCGGCTCACCGGATCGGACCGGGAGTACGAGAGCTGGCGGGCCTTCTACGAGACCACCGGACGGGTGGCCCGCGCGGTGTTCCCGACCCTGACCGAGCCGCTGCCCACCCGGGCCGAGCTGCGCCGGCGGATCGACGACGAGGCCGCGTGGCGGATGCTGTTCGAGGAGCCGCTGGGCGTCGCGGTGGAGCGGCACTTCGCCGACGACCTGGTCCGCGGGGTGGTCCTGACGGACGGCCTCATCGGCACCTTCGCCGACGCGCACGACCCCTCGCTGGCCCAGAACCGGTGCTTCCTCTACCACGTCATCGGCGGCGGGACCGGGGACTGGGACGTGCCGGTCGGCGGCATGGGCGCTCTGACGGACGCCCTCGCGGCCGCCGCGGTCAAGGCCGGGGCGGAGATCGCCACCGGCCACGAGGTGCTCCGGATCGACACGGACGGCGCCGCACCGGCCGAGGTGGTGTTCCGTACGGCGACCGGCGAGGGCCGGGTCGTGGCCCGCACCGTGCTCGTGAACGCCTCCCCGCGGGCCCTGGCCGAACTGCTCGGCGAGACCCCGGCCCAGAACCCGGGGACGGCCCCCGAGGGCGCCCAGCTCAAGGTCAACATGCTGCTGCGCCGACTGCCCAGGCTGCGGGACACCGCCGTGGACCCGCGCGAGGCCTTCAGCGGGACCTTCCACATCGCCGAGGGGTACACCCAACTCGCCCGGGCCTACGCGGAGGCGGCGGCCGGGGAGCTGCCGTCCGTACCGCCCTCGGAGATCTACTGCCACTCGCTCGCCGATCCGACGATCCTCGGGCCGGAACTGGTCGAGCAGGGCTACCAGACGCTCACCCTCTTCGGCCTGCACACCCCGGCCCGGCTGTTCGGGCACGACAACCAGCAGGCCCGCGAGGTGCTGCTGACCGCCACCCTCGCGCAGCTCGACGCGCACCTGGCCGAGCCGCTCACCGACTGCCTCGCCTTCGACGCGGACGGCCGCCCCTGCATCGAGGCGAAGACCCCGCTGGACCTGGAACGCGAACTGCGGCTGCCCGGCGGCCACATCTTCCACCGCGACCTGTCCTGGCCGTACGCGGACGAGGGCGAGGGCGAGGGCGAGGGCGGCCGGGACGAGCGCGCCGGCCGGTGGGGCGTGGAGACGGCCCACCGCAACGTCCTGCTGTGCGGCGCGGGCGCGGTGCGCGGCGGTGGCGTCAGCGGGGTCCCCGGCCACAACGCGGCGATGGCGGTACTGGGGCGGTAGGAGACGCAGGACGGGCCGGACCCGGGCGCCCCGGCCCGGCCCGGCCCGGGAGGAGCCCGGCCCGGGAGGAGCCCGGCCCGGGTGGAGCCCGGCCCGGGTGGGGAGGGGCACGCCCCGCCGGGTGGGGGGCTCGCCTGCGTGCCTACCCGGCGGGCTCGATCACCACGATCGGGATCTCCCGGTCCGTCCTGGCCTGGTACTCGTCGTAGGCGGGCCAGTGCTTCACCATCACCGGCCAGTAGGCGGCGCGCTCCTCGGCGTTCGCGGTGCGCGCCGTGCCCTGGAGGATCCGGGTACCGACCTGGATGCGGACCTCGGGGTGTGCGCTCAGGTTGCGGAACCACAGGGGGTGCTCGTCGGCGCCGCCCTTGGAGGCGACGAGCAGGTAGCGGCCGTCGGCCTCACCGTAGATCAGGGCGGTGCGCACGGGGTGGCCGGAGACCCGGCCGACGGTGGTGAGCAGGAGGGTCTGGGTGCCGTTCCAGTACTGCCCCTCGGTGCCGCCGGAGCCCACGTACTGCCTGACGTGCTCCAGTTGCCAGCTCCCCTCCCGCGGGTCGGTCGGGTGGTCCCAGTCGATTCCGGTCGTCATGCGGTTTCGCCTGCCTTCGCGTCGAACGGTCAACGAACCTCACCAACGAGTGCCAACGCCCCGGGGTGCGGTGGCCATTCCGGCCGGAAGGGTGAACCCGTCGAAGACGTCGTCCAGCGCCCGCTGCGCCGCCCGGTCCGGCGTGGCGCGGACGGCGAGGTCGCGCAGGGCCACGGCGAGGGGGTGGGTGAGCGCGGCGATCCGGCCCGCCCGGCGGGCCCGGACCCGGATGGCGTCGGTGCGGGCGCAGCGGGCCACGCTGTAGGCGGCGAGGGCCGCCGGGACGCCCCCGGTCCCGGCCCCGGCCAGCAGGTGGGCGAGGACCACCGCGTCCTCGACGGCCTGGCAGCCGCCCTGGCCGAGGTTGGGCGTCATGGCGTGGGCGGCGTCGCCGAGCCAGGCCAGACGTCCGTGGTGGAAGCGGGGGAGCGGCGCCGCCAGGTCGTACAGGTCGTGCTGGAGCACGGCCGCCGGGTCGATCCGCTCCAGCAGGGCCGGGATCGGGTCGTGCCAGGTGCCGTAGCGGCGCAGGAGTTCGGCGCGGACGTCGGCCGGCCGGTACCCCTCGGGGACGACGGCGGTGGCGTAGACGTAGGTCCTGCCGTCGGCGAGCGGCACCACGCCGAAGCGCTCGCCGCGGCCCCAGGTCTCCGTGGTCGCCGTCCCGGCCGGGCCGGCGGAGGCCGGCAGGACGGTGCGCCAGGCGGTCTCCCCGCTGTGACGCAGGCCCGGGTGGTCCGGGAAGTACCGGCGGCGCAGCGGGCTGTGGATGCCGTCCGCGGCGACCACGAGATCGGCGGAGCCGTCGAGGTCGCCCGCCGAGGTGCGGACCACGGGGAAGCCGTCGGCGCCGTCCACGGAGGTGACCGCGGCGCCGTAGCGGACCGTCCCCTCGGGGAGCCCGCCGGCCAGGGCCTCGGCGAGCGCCGAGCGGTGCAGGGCGAGCGGCGGCCCGCCGTGCCGGGCGGCCAGGGCCGCGGTGTCGGCGCGACTGAGCCAGCGGCCATCGGCGCGGCGCAGGCCCATGGCGGCCGGGAGGGTGCGGCCCGCCGTGCGGGTGATGTCGAAGCCGATGGCGTCCAGGGCGCGCAGGGCGTTGGGTGCGAGGACGATCCCGGCACCGACGGCGGCCGGGCCGGGCGCCCGTTCGCAGACGGTCACCCGCCAGCCCGTGCGGTGCAGGGCCAGGGCCGCGGTGAGCCCGCCGATCCCCGCACCGACGACGACCGCGTGACGCTGGACTGCAGACATGGCGGATCCCTGCCTTCTCCCGGGGCTCTACAGCTGTAGAGGGTGACGGTGTCACTCTACAGTTGTAGAGTGACCTGATGTCCACCTCTCCTGCTGCGGATCGCAGAACACTGATCGCCGACACCGCGATCGGCCTCGTGGCCGCCGCCGGGCTCCGGGGCCTGACCCATCGCGCGGTCGACGGAGCCGCGGGCCTGCCCGCGGGCAGCACGTCGTACTACTTCCGTACGCGGACGGCGCTGATCGGGGCCTGCTACCAGCGACTGGCCGAGCTGGACCTCGCGGACGTGGACGGCGGGAGTCCCTCCGGGGTCGCCTCGTCGGCCCTCCCCGGGGCGTCCGGCCGGGACCCGGTCGGCCGGGAGGCGGTCGACCGGGAGGCGGCCGCGGCGGCGCTGGCGGGGCTGCTGTACCGCTGGCTGACCGTGGGGCGCGAGCGCCAGTTGGCCCGCTTCGAACTGAGCCTGGAGGCGGCGCGCAATCCGGAGCTGTCGGCGGGCCTCCAGCGGGCGGGGCGGGGGGCGCGGGTCCGGGCCGCCGGTATCGCCGCCGCCCTCGGGGCCGACCGGCCCGAGGAGGCCGCCGAGCTGCTCGTCGCCTGGACCGAAGGGCTCCTCTACGACCGGCTGGCCGGTGCCCGGGCCCGCTCCCGGCCGGCCCCGGACCTCGCCGAACTGACCGCGGTGGCCCGCCGGATGCTCACCGCGGCCCTGGCGGACCTGGCCTGAACGCGGAAGAGCCCCGCCGCACCGGGGGATGTGGCGGCGGGGCTCCTCCATCGGTACGCGCCGGCGGGATCAAGGCGGGAGGGCCGGTGCGTTCCTCCTGGTGGAGTGCGCTTACGCTACGCCCGGCGTGGCCGAAAATACACCCCTTCGCATGGCTTGATTCGTAAGTCCGGC
Organism: Streptomyces sp. NPDC090021; assembly: GCF_044748225.1. Classification (NCBI taxonomy): domain Bacteria; kingdom Bacillati; phylum Actinomycetota; class Actinomycetes; order Kitasatosporales; family Streptomycetaceae; genus Streptomyces; species Streptomyces sp. NPDC090021. The sequence continues at coordinate 214,582 of NZ_JBIVFO010000004.1, forward strand.
AGGGGCAGGATTTTCTGTTCGGGCACCCCTAGGATCCGGTCATGATCGCTGAACTGCAGTGCGTGGTCCTCGACTGCCCCGAGCCGCAGGTGCTCGCCGATTTCTACCAGTCGCTGCTGGGCGGCAACGTCAACCAGCAGGACCGGCGTTGGTCCCTCGACGAGACCTGGGCGACGCTCCACACCCCGTCGGGTCCGGTGCTCGCCTTCCAGCGGGCGACGGACCATCAGCCGCCCCGCTGGCCCGACCCCAGCAGGCCGCAGCAGTTCCACCTGGACCTCGGCGTCGCGGACCTGGACCGGGCGCAGGAGGAGGTGCTCGCGGCGGGCGGGACCCTGCTCGACGGGGCGGACGGGCGCGGCTGGCGCGTGTACGCGGACCCCGCGGGACACCCCTTCTGCCTGGTCGGCGACTGACGGGCCCCGCCGATCGGTCAGCCGACCGGTCCGCCGGTCGGTCAGCCGGTCAGTCCGCCGGTCAGTCCGCGGACCGGATCCAGCCGGCGGCGTCGAGGAGGGCCGCGTCCTCGGGCCGGTCCTCCGTGAACAGCAGCCGGGCCGGTTCCGCCACGCGTACGACGTCCACGTACACCCCGCGGCCGACATAGCGGCCCGTGGCGGTGTGGCGGAACCGCAGCCGCACCTCACGGCCCGCCCAGGCAGCCGTGAGGGGGGCCTCCAGCCGGTGCCAGATGCGCCCGGACCAGCCGCCGACGGAGCCCCGCGGCCACTCCTCGGCGACGCCGCCGGTGGACCGCAGGGTGGTGAACGGCAGCGGCGACCAGTCCACGCCGTCCGCCGAGACCTCCAGGTGCAGGGCGCCCTCGCCGGGCACGGTGTCCCACCACACGGCGCAGCGCAGCCGGGCGGCGGCCGTGGCCGGGGTGAGCGGGGGCAGGGTGAGGGTGCCCGAGCCGCCGGGGACGTTCCCGGAGAACCAGGCGGCGCCGCCGTGCCGCGTACGGACCGGGACGGCCCGGGCGAAGCGGTTGCCCACGGCGACCCGCGGGGCGCTGCCGGCCCGCCAGGTGCGCACCGGGTGGACGGAGTTGCCCAGCAGGATCAGGAAGGAGTCGGTGGAGGGGTCGAGGACGAGGGAGGTGCCGGTGAAGCCGGTGTGGCCGGCCGAGTGCGGGGTGGCCATGGCGCCCATGTACCAGTGCTGGTAGAGCTCGAAGCCGAGGCCGTGGTCGTCGCCGGGGAAGGCCGTGTTGTAGTCGGTGAAGAGCAGTTCGACGGAGGCGGGGCGCAGGATCCGCCGGCCCGCGTAGGCCCCGCCGTCGAGGAGCGTGCGGGCCAGCACGGCCAGGTCCCAGGCGGTGCCGAACACCCCGGCGTGGCCCGCGACCCCGCCGAGGGCGTACGCGTTCTCGTCGTGGACCTCGCCCCACACCAGGCCGCGGTCCAGGCCGGACCAGGGCGGCCGCTGCACCTCGGTGGCGGCGGTGATCCGGCGCCAGGAGAGCGGCGGGTTGTACCGCGTGCGGTGCATACCGAGCGGAGCGGTGATCTCGTCGTGGAGCAGGACATCCAGAGTGCGACCGGTGATCCGTTCCAGGAGCAGTTGCAGCGCGATGAGGTTGAGGTCGGAGTAGCGGTAGACGCTCCCCGGGGTCTCCTGCGGCCTGACCGACCACAGCAGCCGCAGCCGCCCCTCGTGCGTCGGCTCCTGGTAGAAGGGCGCCCACGAGCGCAGCCCCGAGGTGTGCGTGAGCAGCTGACGGACCGTGATGAGCTCCTTGCCGCCGCCGGTGAACTCCGGCAGGTAGCGGCGCACCGGGGCCTCCAGCTCCAGGCGCCCGCGCTCCATCTGCTGCACGGCCAGGATCGAGGTGAACAGCTTGGTCAGCGAGGCCAGGTCGAAGACGGTGTCCTCCGCCATCGCGATCCGCTCGGCCGCGGGGAACTCCCGCACCCGGTCGGTCCGTCCGTCGTAGTCCGCGTACCGGACGGCGTGGCCCATGGCCCGGTGCAGGGCGACCGTGCGGCCCCGCCCGGCCAGGACCACGGCCCCCGCGTAGTACGGGTGCTCGGGGGAGGGGCCCAGGAACCGGCGGGCCTCGTCCGCCACCGCCTCCAGGTGCCTCTCCAGCAGTCCGGCCTGGCGCGCGGACCCGTACCGCAGGCGCAGCCCCTGCAGGGCGCGCCGCTCGGCCGGGCTGCCGGCCGCGCCCGCCGCGCCCGGGAGCGCCGCGTTCAGGACGAGCACCCCGCCGAGCGCGAGCAGCCGCGCCCCGAGCCGCCGCCGCCCCAGCGCGCGCCGGGCCCCGGACGCACCGTCACGGCCCGGCTCCGGCCGCCCCCCACGACCCCGCGCCACCGCCCGCGCCGGCTCCTGTGTCCGCTCGGGCTGCGGCTCCTGCGTCCGCCGAGACGTCCGCTCCGGTTCCCACTGCGGGCTCTGCTCCGGCGTCCCCTCCCGCGCCTGCTCCAGCCCCCCCTTCGGTTGCGGTCCGGGGCCCTGCCGGAGTGGGGACTCCAAGCCGTCCCCGCGCTCGTGCGGTTGCTCACGGCCGGTGCCGACCGTCCGTCCCGTACCGGCCTCCGCCACCGCCTCGGCCCCCGTGTCCACTGCCATGTCCGACCCTCCTCGTCCGCAATCCGCAACCCGCAACCCGCATTTCCCGCCCGCAGTCCCTTCCGGATGCCCGTCCCCCGGTCCGCACCGGCGGGGACGGGCACGCCGCAGGCGAGCGGGCATCCGGTCCGCCCGGACCTCCCGGCTCCCGGATCTGCGGAGCGTGCCGCAGGCTATGGGGTATCTGCCCGCCCCTCGGTCACCCTCCCCACCGACCGGGCCGTAAAGAATCTGACACTGCATCAGAAAATCTCTTCCCTCGGTCGCCGGGCTGCGGCATCCTGCCGCCCATGGAGACGGAGCTGAGCAGGAAACTGGGAGTCGAGCACGCCATCTTCGGCTTCACGCCCTTCCCCGCGGTCGCCGCCGCGATCACCCGGGCGGGTGGGTTCGGCGTACTCGGCGCGGTCCGCTACACCGCGCCCGACGACCTCGAACGCGACCTCGACTGGATGCAGGCGCACACCGACGGCAAGCCCTACGGCCTGGACGTGGTCATGCCCGCCAAGAAGGCCGTCGACGGCATCGGCGAAGCCGACATCGAGGCGATGATCCCGGCCGCGCACCGCGCCTTCGTCCGCGACACCCTGGCCAAACACCACGTGCCCGAGCTCGCCGAGGGAGAGGCCTCCGGCTGGCGCATCACCGGCTGGATGGAGCAGGTCGCCCGGCGCCAGCTCGACGTCGCCTTCGGCTACCCCGTCAAACTCCTGGCGAACGCCCTCGGTTCCCCGCCCGCCGACGTCATCGCCCGCGCCCACGACCACGGCATCCTCGTCGCCGCCCTCGCCGGCAGCGCCAAGCACGCCCGCCGCCACGCCGAAGCCGGCATCGACGTCGTCGTCGCGCAGGGCTACGAGGCCGGAGGCCACACCGGCGACATAGCCACCATGGTCCTGGTACCGGAGATCGTCGAGGCCGTCGCACCGCTCCCGGTCCTCGCCGCCGGCGGCATCGGCAGCGGCGAGCAGATCGCCGCCGGACTCGCCCTCGGCGCCCAGGGTGCCTGGCTGGGATCCCTCTGGCTCACCACCACCGAGGCCGACCTCCACTCCCGCGCCCTCACCGAGAAGCTCCTCGCGGCCGGCTCCGGCGACACCGTCCGCTCGCGTGCCCTCACCGGCAAACCCGCCCGCCAGCTGCGCACCGAGTGGACCGACGCCTGGGACGACCCGGAAGGGCCCGGCGCGCTCCCGATGCCGCTCCAGGGCCTCCTCGTCGCCGAGGCCGTCTCCCGCATCCAGAAGTACGAGGTCCAGCCGCTGCTGGGCACACCCGTCGGCCAGATCGTCGGCCGGATGAACAGCGAACGCAGCGTCCAGGCCGTCTTCGACGAGCTCACCAGCGGCTTCGAGAAGGCGATCGACCGCATCAACCGCATCGCCGGCCGAGTCCGAGAGGCGTGACCGCCATGACCGCCACCACCTCCACCACCCCCGACGCCGACCGGCAGCCGCCCAACGGCTTCTGGGCCCAGGCCGCCGCCGACCCCGGCCGCACCGTGCTGACCGCCCCCGGGGGCGAGGAGTGGAGCGCCGGCCGGTTGCACGCCGACGTCAACCGGCTCGTCCACGGACTGCGCGCCGCCGGGCTGGAGAGGGGCGACGTCTTCGCCGTCGTCCTCCCCAACGGCGTCGAGTTCCTCACCGCCTACCTCGCCGCCTCCCAGGCCGGCTTCTACCTCGTGCCCGTCAACCACCACCTGGTGGGGCCCGAGATCGCGTGGATCGTCTCCGACTCCGGCGCCAAGGTCCTCATCGCCCACGAGCGCTTCGCCGAGGCCGCCACCGCCGCGGCCGACGAGGCGGCCCTGCCCGCGAGCCACCGCTACGCCGTCGGAACGGTCCCCGGCTTCCGCCCGTACGGCGAGCTCCTCGACGGGCAGCCCGCGACCGCTCCCGCGGACCGCACCCTCGGCTGGGTCATGAACTACACCTCCGGCACCACCGGCCGGCCGCGCGGCATCCGCCGCCCCCTGCCCGGCAAGCTCCCGGAGGAGACCTACCTCGGCGGCTTCCTCGGCATCTTCGGGATCCGGCCCTTCGACGGCAACGTCCACCTGGTCTGCTCGCCGCTCTACCACACGGCCGTCCTCCAGTTCGCGGGCGCCGCCCTGCACATCGGACACCCGCTCGTCCTCATGGACAAGTGGACCCCGCAGGAGATGCTGCGCCTGATCGACGGCCACGCCTGCACCCACACCCACATGGTGCCGACCCAGTTCCACAGGCTCCTCGCCCTCCCGCAGGAGACGAAGGACGCCTACGACGTCTCCTCCATGCGGCACGCCATCCACGGCGCCGCGCCCTGCCCGGACCACGTCAAGCGGGCGATGATCGACTGGTGGGGCGGCTGCGTTGAGGAGTACTACGCGGCGAGCGAGGGCGGCGGCGCCTTCGCGACGGCCGAGGACTGGCTGAAGAGGCCGGGCACGGTGGGCAAGGCCTGGCCGATCAGCGAGCTGGCCGTCTTCGACGACGACGGCAACCGGCTGCCCCCGGGCGAACTGGGCACCGTCTACATGAAGATGAACACCGGCGGCTTCAGCTACCACAAGGACGAGGGCAAGACGAAGAAGAACCGCATCGGCGACTTCTTCACCGTCGGCGACCTCGGGCTCATGGACGAGGACGGCTACCTCTTCCTCCGCGACCGCAAGATCGACATGATCATTTCCGGCGGGGTCAACATCTACCCGGCCGAGATCGAGTCCGCCCTGCTCACCCACCCCGCCGTCGCGGACGCCGCCGCCTTCGGCATCCCGCACACCGACTGGGGCGAGGAGGTCAAGGCGGTCGTCGAACCGGCCGAGGGCTTCGCGGCCGGGGACGCCCTGGCCGCCGAGATCCTGCACCACTGCGAGCGGCAGCTCGCCGGGTACAAGCGGCCCAAATCCGTCGACTTCATCGAGACGATGCCGCGCGACCCGAACGGCAAGCTCTACAAGCGCCGGCTGCGGGACCCGTACTGGGAGGGCCGCGAGCGCGCCATGTGAGCGCGGGGAAGGTTCGCCACGCCGGGAGATCCGTGAGAAACGCCACGTCAGGGCCGGAGGAGCGTGCCGTACGCCGCACCCGGTGGACACTTCTGGCAAGTTGGCAGATATGGGTACGACGAAGCGCAGATCCCCCCTGACCGACTGGACCGTCCTGGTCCCCGTGGTGGCGCTGGTCGCCCTGGTGTTCAGCTGGGGGCGGGAACTGCCCGGCTTCGCCGTGGTGCTCGTCGCCCTGTGCCTGGCCGGTGCGGTCCTGGCGGCCGTCCACCACGCCGAGGTCGTCGCCCACCGGGTCGGCGAACCCTTCGGATCCCTCATCCTCGCCGTCGCCGTCACGGTCATCGAAGTCGCACTGATCGTCACCCTGATGGCCGACGGCGGGGACAAGTCCGCCTCGCTCGCCCGGGACACCGTCTTCGCCGCCGTCATGATCACCTGCAACGGGATCGTCGGTGTGTCCCTGCTCGTCGGCGCCCTGCGCAACCGGGTCGCCGTCTTCAACCCCGAGGGATCGGGCGCCGCCCTGGCCACCGTCGCCACCCTGGCAACCCTCAGTCTGGTCCTGCCGACCTTCACCACGAGCAAGCCCGGCCCCGAGTTCTCCACGGGGCAGCTGACCTTCGCCGCGGTCGCCTCGCTCGCCCTGTACGGGCTGTTCATCGCCGTCCAGACGGTCCGCCACCGCGACTACTTCCTGCCCGTGGACACCGGCCGGGACGCCGACGCCCACCAGGTGGACGACCACGCTGCGCCGCCCACCGGCCGCGCCGCCCTGCTCAGCCTCGGCCTGCTGCTGGTCGCGCTCGTCGCGGTCGTCGGCGACGCCAAGGCCGTGTCCCCGACCATCGAGGCGGCGGTGGCCAAGGCAGGCCTGCCCCAGGCCGTCGTCGGTGTGATCATCGCCCTGCTCGTTCTGCTGCCGGAGACCCTGGCCGCCGTCCGCGCCGCCCGCCGCGACCGCGTGCAGACCAGCCTCAACCTCGCCTACGGCTCCGCCATCGCCAGCATCGGGCTGACCATCCCGGCGATCGCGCTGGCGTCCATCTGGCTTTCCGGCCCGCTCCTGCTCGGCCTCGGCCCGGTCCACATGGTGCTGCTCGCGCTGACCGTGGTGGTCAGCACGCTCACCCTCGCCCCCGGCCGCGCCACACCGCTGCAGGGCGGGGTGCACATCGTGGTGCTGGCCGCGTACCTCTTCCTGGCCGTCAGCCCGTGAAGGCCGGGGGCCGGGGGCCACGGCCGGGCTACGGCCGGGCTACGGCCGGGCCACGGCCGGGCCGGGGGCCGGGAGGAGGCACGCGGGCAGCGGTCACCGCCGCTCGCGCACCAGCACCACCTCCAGCCGGGGCGAGGTGAGGATGTCCCGCTCGCAGAGGCGCGCCCGGACCCAGCGTTCCCCGGAGAACAGCCGGGTCTGGTCCGCGTGGTACGGCGAGCCCGGGTCCGAGGACTGGCTGTACGTCAGCAGGGGCCGCGCCACCGGGCAGGAGCTGCCGTCCCAGCCGACCGCCTGGATGTGGCTGGACCCGTTCGCGACGTCGGGGTAGCCGCCCGCCGCCGCGTTCCACCGCGCCTCGATCTTGTTCCAGACGCCGAACGCAACTCGGGCGGTGTCCTGGTCGCCTCACGGCAGGTGGAGGACGTGCTCTACACCCATCCGGACGTGGCCGAGGCCGCGGTGGTGGGCCTGCCCGACGAGCGGTGGATCGAGGCGGTCACCGCGGTGGTGGTGCCGCGCGGCGCGGTGACGGAGACGGAGCTCAAGGCCTACGCCCGTGACAGGCTCGCCCACTTCAAGGCTCCGAAGCGGGTGCTGTTCGTGGACGCGCTCCCGCGCAACGCCAGCGGCAAGATCCTCAAGCGGGAGCTGAGGGACCGGATCCGGGCGCAGGGCGGCTGACACCCGTACGGGCGCGCGGGATCAGCCCGGTCCCAGGTGGTGGTGACGGGCTCCGTCCCCGGGCAGGACGCCGCTGCGCCGCAGGCGCCGCAGAGTGAGGTGCTCGTGCACGAGGCGGCCGACGAGCGCGCCGCCGTAGACCACGAAACCGACGCCGACGAGCCAGGACTGGACGACCAGCAGCGTCCCGAAGGGGCCGTAGGTCACGGCGTTGGAGGCGATGAGCGGGGAGAACACCAGCTGCGAGAAGATCCGCAACCCCAGCAGCCCGATACTGGTGGCCACCGCTCCCGGGACCAGGGCCCGCCAGCGGACCCGTCCGCCGAGCAGCAGACGCTGCGAGCCGATGAAGAACAGGCACGTGCCGAAGAGATCGCCGAGCGTGCCGAGGGCCGTACCGAAGGCGTTGTCGGACGGAGCGGGGATCACCACGAGCAGCCCGAGGTAGCAGACCAGCAGGGCGAGCCAGACGACATGCCGCCACATGGTGTGCCAGCGGGCGGTCGGCAGGTCCCACACCTTCTCGTAGCCGGTCTGCACGGCCGAGCCGAAGGTCAGGCCGAACACGGTGAGGGCGGCCAGCCCGAAGGCGGTGGTCCGCTCCAGCGCCAGGTCCGCCGCGCCGAAGACCATCTCGATCCTGGCACGCGAGTGCGCCGCGACCCCGAGGGCCTGGCCGAGCCACCGGCCGAATCCGGATCCGCTCCCGGGTGCCGCGGCGGCCACCACCACCAGCAGCGGCACCAGGGTGAGGAATCCGAGGGCCGCGAAGCCCATCGCCCGGTGCATCAGCTCCATCTCCCGGCCGCGGCTCCAGGCCAGCCCGACGGAGGAGCCCTGGAGCCGGTCGTGGAGCTGCCGGAGGGTCGAGATCACGCCTCATGCACTACCCGGACGTGCCCGTCGGCTCCCGGGAGCCGGACCGAAATGGGCCCGAAGGGGTGGTTTCGTTCGCGCTGATCCCTCCGGCGTCGGCCTCGCGCCCGGTGCGCGGGTGTTCTCGGCCCCGCGGATCCGGGACCCCGCTGACGCGCCGAACCCGCCGTCTGGTCAACTGTGGCGCATGACGCGCACCCTGTACCTGCTCTGTTCGGCCGCCCCGCCGGTCTTCGACGTCGCCCGCGTGGTCGAGGACGCCCAGGCGCGCGGCTGGGACGTGTGCCTCGGTCTGACCCCGACGGCGGCCCACTGGCTGGCAGAGGGCACCGACGGCCTGGCCGCACTCACCGGGCACCCGGTCCGCAGCCGGTACAGGATGCCGGCGGATCCGGACGTGTGGCCGGAGGCGGATGCGATCCTCGTCGCCCCGGCGACGTTCAACACGGTCAACGGCTGGGCGCTCGGGCTCACGGACCGGTTCGTCGTCGGCGTGGCCGCAGAGGCCATCGGAAAGGGCACCCCGCTGGCCGTCATGCCGTGCGTGAACACGGCGTACGTACGGCACCCGCAGTTCGAGCAGAGCATCGCCGTCCTGCGCGGCGCGGGTGTCCGGGTGCTGTACGGCGAAGGCGGCTTCACCCCCCACCCGCCGGGCCTGGGCGGCACGCAGCCGTACCCGTGGGAACCGGCCCTGGACGCCATGGACGACCTCGTCCGGGAGGACCATTGGCCGGGCGGGTGAACCGCGGCGGGCGCCGCCGGGCCGGCCGGTCTCCGTCTCCGCCGTGTCTCCGGCCCGGCGGGCACCTCCGGGCGACGGTCCGCGCTCTTCGTCCACACCGACCAGCCGAGCGAACACCGCCCCGGTCGGCGCATGCCGCCTCGCGCAACGGCGCACCGGGCCAACGGAAACCCCGAGGCCATGGTGAAGAGCGGGACCGGTATGCGGCGCGGAACTCCTGACGGACATCACCGCAGGTGCACGACACGGTCGGCGACCGGATTCTCACGATCTGCTAGCAGCTGATGCGCGAACCGTCCGGTGTCGCCTCGGTGGACCAGGAGAACCAGGTCCGGGCGGCCACGCCGAGCAGGGACGCCGGGTGCGGCTGCGTGCCGTAGAACTCGCGGAGCTGCTCGGGGGAGGCGAAGCCGAGGGTGATGCTCGGCCGGCCGGCGGATTCGAAGCAGAAGACGGCGAAGCCGCCGCCGAACGCCGTGTCCAGGTCGTGCGCCGGGCGCCATCCCGCCGCGGCCGCCTCCCGGCCGTAGTACTCCAGGACTTCTTTCCTGGTCCCGCCGTACGCGTAGAACCGCGTCGCGGTGAGCCAGGCGTCACCGGTGTCGTCCACGCAGTGGGCCCCGGCCCACGGTTCGCCGCCGAGGGACACGGCACCCTTCGGGCGCAGTTCCAGCGCGGGCAGCTGCTCGAGTTCGGCCAGGGCCGCCTCCGTTCCCCCACAGCCTTCGAACGGGGGGAGGAGGGCACATCCGCTCAGGCCGGTTCCGACGAGCAGAGCCGCCAACAAGGCCCGCACGGCAAGCATGTTCATGGCGAGATTATGACCCTGCCCGGCCCCTGCCCGTCGACAGGGCCTCATCGGAGTCGAGTTGATGGTCCGACCAGACGTAGCTCTCGGGGAGCAGTTCGCCGATGGGGACGGACCGGACGCGGTCGCCCGCGCCGACGATGACCTCGATGGCGGGGAAGTAGTCGAGGAGGACCTGGCGGCAACGGCCGCACGGCGGTACGACCCCGCGGTCCCGGTCGCCGACGGCGACGATCGCGTGGAGTTCGTAGACGCCCTGGGCGGCCGCCGCGCCGATGAGGACCAGCTCGGCGCACGGCCCGCCCGAGAAGTGGTAGGCGTTCACCGCGGTGACGATGCGGCCGTCCCGTGCGCGGGCCGTGGCGGCCACGGTGTGGTTGTCGCCCCGGCAGCGGGTGCGGGCGATGTCGGCCGCCGCCTCGATGAGCGCGTGGTCGACGTGGTGGGTCCGGGTGGTCATCTCTCCGCCTTCTTCGGGTGTCCGCCGACGGTGCCCCGGACGGCGACGGCGCGCAAGCCGATATCGCCCACGGCGATGACACCGCGCACGGCGGTCCGGTGGCGGAGACCAGGGCGACGAGCCGGACGCGACGGCGCCGTCGTGCGCGGCCGTGGGCCTGCCTTCGTCGCTCGTGCCCGAGTGATCGGCGCCCGCATCCGAGCGGTCCGTACCGACGCCGACCTCACCCGGGAAGCCCTCGGCGAGCGCGTCGGCGACCCCGTGACGGGCGCATGTCCGCGTCAGGAGGCCGGGGGTCGGCCGGAGGTGCGCAGGTCGACCAGTCTCTTGATCTTGCCCACCGAGCGCTCCAGCGTCTCCGGATCGACCACCTCGACCCGGACGGACACCCCGATCCCCGCCTTGACCGCCTGGACCACGGCCGCCGCCGCGGACTCCCGCCGGGCGGTGTCCGACTCCCTGCGCGCCTCCACCCGGACCGTCAGGGTGTCCATCCGGCCCTCCCGGGCCAGTCTCAGCTGGAAGTGGGGCGCGAGCCCCGGCGTCCGCAGCAGGATCTCCTCGATCTGGGTCGGATACAGATTCACCCCGCGCAGGATGATCATGTCGTCGCTGCGGCCCGTGATCTTCTCCATCCGCCGGAAGGCCGGCCGGGCCGTGCCGGGGAGCAGCCGCGTCAGGTCCCGGGTGCGGTAGCGGATGACCGGCATCGCCTCCTTGGTCAGGGAGGTGAACACCAACTCCCCGAGCTCACCCTCCGGCAGCACCGCACCCGTCAGCGGATCCACCACCTCCGGATAGAAGTGGTCCTCCCAGATGTGCAGCCCGTCCTTGACCTCGACGCACTCCTGAGCCACGCCCGGCCCGATGACCTCGGACAGGCCGTAGATGTCCACCGCGTCCATGCCGAGACGTTCCTCGATCTCGCGGCGCATCTCCTCGGTCCACGGCTCCGCACCGAAGATCCCCGTCCGCAGCGAGGTGGTGCGCGGGTCGATTCCCTGGCGTTCCATCTCGTCCAGCAGGGTCAGCATGTAGGACGGGGTCACCATGATGACCTCCGGTCGGAAGTCCTCGATGAGCCGGACCTGGCGGTCCGTCATCCCGCCCGAGGCGGGCACGACCGTACATCCGAGGCGTTCGGCGCCGTAGTGCGCGCCCAGCCCGCCCGTGAACAGCCCGTAGCCGTAGGCGATGTGGACGATCTGGCCCGGTCGGCCGCCCGCTGCCCGTATCGAACGGGCCACGACTTCGGCCCAGGTGGAGAGGTCCCGCTCGGTGTAACCCACAACGGTCGGCCGCCCGGTGGTGCCGCTGGACGCGTGGATGCGGCGCACCTCGGAACGCGGCACCGCGAACATCCCGAAGGGGTACTGGTCGCGCAGATCGGCCTTGGTGGTCAGGGGGAACAGGGCGAGATCGGCCAGGGAGCGGCAGTCGTCGGGATGCACACCCGCCTTGTCGAACGCCTGCCGGTGGAACGGCACCCGCTCGTACGCGCGGTGCAAGGTCTCCCGCAGCCGCCTGAGCTGGAGGGCGGCCAGCTCGTCGTGGTCCAGCCGCTCGCCCTTGTCGTGGAATCCCGCCTGCACCGCCATGTCGTCACCTCATCGTGAGTGGGCCCCGAGAACCCGACCGATCATTCGGTAGATTGCCAGGAATTCGCAGGTTTAATCAATGACTCGAACGAGTGATCGTCTGGTCTGATGGCCTCATGCCCGATCCCGCCATGAACGGCGGAACCCGGCTCGCCCACCGCACCCCGGGCGAAGGGCTGCCCCTGGTACCCCTTCTCGGGCGATGACCGGCGCGGGATAGGCTCCGCCTGCCCGCGACCCCTTGTGCAGATCACAGGGCCGGGCCTGACCGAACTGGGGGGTTCATGAGATTGCTGCCACATGGCAGAGGACTGTCCGGCATCCGGGGGAGAAGCCGTACGGCCCTCACCACGGGAGCCCTGCTGCTCGCCGTCCTGACGGCGGGCCCGAACGCGTCCGCCCTCGCGGCACCGGCGCCCGGTTCCGCTGACGGCCCCGGCGCCGTCGCGCCGTCCGCCGCGCAGCCGTCCGCGGCCGGTCCCGAGGCCGCGCCGGAGTCGGATCCGAAGGCCGCGTGGGAGGCTGCCTCCCGTGCGGTCGGGGTGAGCGGCGCAGCGGGCGCCTGCCCGGCTGCTCTGGAGCCGCACGCCGTGGTCCGTTGCACACTCGAGGCGAACAAGACCGCTTCCTTCGCCCTCACCATGCCGCAGCCCAAGGACGTGGTGCTGCTCGAGGTTCCCAGCGGGACCACCCGCAAACTGATCGGCCCGGGCGGCACGGCCGTGCCCTGCGCGAGCGTCTACGGTCCGACGGAAACGTACTCACCGCTGCAGTGCTCCATCAGCCAGGCGGGGGCGTACACCCTCGAGGTGAGGAGCAGCGATGGAAGCCGGGCCGACCTCACCCTCTCGTACACCCCGCTGCTCTCCACCACCGCCTGCCAGGCGGTCGGGAAGTCCGATCACAAGCTCGGCGCACCCACCGTCTTCCACAACTCGCCGTCGACCCCGCAGGGCGCCGACTGCTACACGCTGGACCTGGCTGCCGGCGATGTCCTGCAGAGCCGTATCCGCTCGAGCTCCGGCTCCCTGAGGCTGTTCTACGACGCCAACGGCAAGCAGGCGTGCACCTCGCACGACAGCCGTTCCGCGGCCCTCGAGTGCAAGCTCGCCGGCACCGCGCCGTTCCGTGCCTACGTGTCCGACTGGGGTGGTAGCTACGACCTGACCATCTCACGACTGTCCAGGCCCGAGAGCTGCCCGGTGGTGGAGGCCCAGTCTCACGGGGTCTCTCCGGAACTGGGCTCCACCGTGCGCTGCCGCACGCTGCGGGTCGCGCAGGCCGGCGCGTACACGATCGACCCGGTCTCCTCCGGCCTCGTACCGCCCGGTCAGGTGTACCGGTGGGACGGGACTCCGGGCAGTTGTTCGTCCGGCACCGATCCCTGCGCCCTGGCTGCCGGCGACCACACCTGGCTGGTCAGGGGCGACCTCGACCACGCCGGAGCGTTCGGCATGGCCTTCCGCTCCACCGGGGAAACCCGGGGCTGCACCCCGGGCAACGACAACGGCCTGGTCGCAGGCCCGTCGAACGGTACCTTCGCCGGCCCCGGCCAGGCCTTCTGCCTGACCCTGCCGACGGCCACCGGCAAGGGTGTGTACCTCCTCGACCGTCCGCCCACCGGCGGAACCAGCCTCGTGGTGACGGTCTACGACGCCTCGGGCGCGCAGCAGTGCCAGGTCGTCGGCTACAACAACCCCATCTGCCGACTGACCGGCACCGCCCCCTTCCGCGCCGTCCTGACCGGCACACCCGACAGGGCGTACGGGCTGGTGGTCCACCGGACCGGTGAGGCCGCAGGCTGCGCCCCCTGGCGCCAGACCGGCTTCGACAGCACTGCGGGAGCCAGGGTCACCGTGTCCGAGACCGTGCGCCAGGCGTGCCTGAGCGTGCCCGCGGATCAGCACGCGACGGTGGAGGCGATCGGCCGCACCGCTCTGTCCACGGGCATGTCCACGACGCCGGTCCATCTGGTCGACCCGGCGGGTGTGGCCTGCGTGGCCGACGTCTGCGCCCTGTCCGCCGGTGTGCCGTACACGGCGCTGGTGGTCGGGCACCTCGGTCCGGAAACGTACGAGCTGGCGCGACGTGATGTCTCCTCGCGTGCCAGGTGCGTGTCCGCGCCCTCCACGAAGGTCGGTGGCCCGTCCCTCCCCTTCGAGCTGACATCCGGCCTGGACGCCCGCTGCATCCGTGTCGCCGCCGCCCCCTCGGACAAGCTCTGGTTCGGTGCGCGCACACCCGTCGACCGCTCCACCCCCACCGCCGCCACCGTGACGGCCGTCGACTCCGCGGGCGCCGTCGCCTGCCGGCAGGACCAGGGACCCTCGTGCCGGGTCACCGGCTCGACCTCGTACGTCGCCGTCGTGAGCCTCCCCCGGTACCAGGGCAAGCCGGTCCGCGTCAGCGTGGACTCCTGGACGGTCGGCACGGCGGCGGGCTGGGTACCGGAGTGCACGGCCGACCGCGTCTCGAACGACTCCTCGGTCGTCCGAAGCGGTGTGCTCACCGAGCAGGCCACCGCCCGGTGCGCCGTGGTGGCCATGAAGCCCTCCCACCGGTTCGTGGCCGGTGTGGGCATCACCGCGGACGACCTGGGCAAGGGCTCCGGCCCCGTCGAGGTGAGCCTGCACAACGGGCCCGGCTGGGCGCGCTCCGCCACCGCATCCGGATACGGGTGCACCGACGGTGTCTGCGCGGCCTCCGGCAGTGCCGAACCCGGCGACGCCGTGCTGCTGCTGAGCGCCGGAAGGGCTGCCACACCGGTCGAATACAGCATGCAGGGGCCCTGCTCCGCCGACTGCAAGGCCGCCCCCGCCTCCTGGGTGAGCGGGATCAGCCCGTCGAGCGGACCGGCAGGCACCCTCAACCAGGCCGTCATCCACGGCACGGGGCTGCGCCTGAGCACCGAAGTGAGGCTGATGCCCAGTGACGACCCGTTCGCGGAGGGAACCGTCATCGACCAGCTCTCCGTGAGTCCTGACGGCAGTTCGATGAAGGTGCTCGTCGACACCAACGGCCTTGAGCCGGGTCTCTACGACGTGGGGTCCTACGTCGGGGGGCACCGGATCGCCAAGGCGTACACGGTCACCGCGCCCTCGCCCGAGCAGACGGGCAGCCGGTTCGTTCCGCACGGTCCGTCCCGGTTCCTGGACACCCGGGACGGCACGGGTGCCAAGAAGGAACGGGTCGGCCCCGGCGGGGTCGTCACCCTCCAGGTCGCGGGCGTCAAGGGCGTTCCGGCGACCGGGGTCACGGCCGTGGTCATGAACGTCACCGCGGTCCAGCCGACCGAGGCCGGGCACGTGATGGTCTACCCGAACGGGCAGCCCACACCCAAGGTGTCGAACCTCAACTTCGCACCCGGGCAGATCGTCCCCAACCTGGTGACGGTGCCGGTCGTGAACGGCAAGGTGGACCTGCGCAACAATGCCGGTTCGGTGGACCTGATCGCCGACGTCACCGGCTACTTCACCGACAAGGCCGGGGCCGGCTCCGCGCTGAACCCGATCACGCCCGCGCGGTTCCTGGACACGCGCGACGGCACGGGTGCGAAGAAGCAGCGGGTCGGCCCCGGCGGCGTGGTCACCGTGCAGGTGGCCGGTGTGAAGGGTGTTCCGGCGAGCGGGGTCACGGCCGTGGTCATGAACGTGACCGCGGTCCAGCCGACCGAGGCGGGACACGTGACGGTCTATCCGAACGGCCAGGCCGCACCGGGTGTGTCGAACCTCAACTTCACGCCCGGACAGATCGTCCCCAACCTGGTGACGGTGCCGGTCGTGAACGGCAAGGTGGACCTGCGCAACAACTCCGGTTCGGTGGACCTGATCGCCGACGTCACCGGCTACTACGCGGCCACCGGTTCGACCTTCTCCGCAGCGGGCCCGGTCCGGCTCCTCGACACCCGCGACGGCACCGGCGCCCGAGCCGGAGCGGTGTCACCGGGCGGTCTCGTGAGCGTCCGTGTGGCCGGGGTCGCAGGCGTGCCCGCCCAGGGAGTGACCGCGGTGGTCCTCAACGTCACTGTGACCAACCCCACCGAGGCGAGCCACCTGATCGTGCACCCGCACGGGGCCGGACGGCCGGCCGTCTCCAATCTCAACTTCACGGCCGGGCAGACCGTCGCCAACCTGGTGGTCGTCCCCGTCGTCGACGGCCGGGTGACGTTCTACAACAACTCCGGTTCCGTCGACGTGATCGCCGATCTGAGCGGCTACTTCACGTCCTGACACCCGGGCAGGAACCGGCGAGTGCCCCGCCCGATCGCTGGATCGGGCGGGGCACTCGGTGTGCGAGGGAGGCGTGATGCGACGGCTCAGCTCGCGCTGCCTGTGTCCGCCTCCGTCGCGACCGTCTTCGCCCAGCGGTAGTCCGCCTTGCCGCTCGGGGAGCGCTGGATGGCCGGTGTGATGACCAGCTGCCGCGGAATCTTGTAGCCCGCGAGCCTGGTGCGGCAGTGGCTCTGGATCTCGTCCAGCGTCGGCGCCGCGGCCCCCGGCCGTACCTGGACCACCGCGGCCACATGGCTGCCCCAGGTCGCGTCGGAGACCCCCGCCACCAGGGCGTCGTACACGTCGGGGTGCGCCTTCAGCGCCTGCTCGACCTCCTCCGGATAGACCTTCTCGCCGCCCGTGTTGATGCACTGCGAGCCGCGGCCGAGGACCGTCACGATGCCCCGCTCGTCGACGGTCGCCATGTCACCGAGCAGTACCCACCGCTCCCCGCCCTTCTGGAAGAAGGTGTCGGCCGTCTTCTGCGGGTCGTTGTAGTAGCCGAGCGGTACGTGGCCGCGCTGCGCGAGCCGCCCCGGCTCACCGACCGCCACCGGCTCGTGCGTCACCGGATCCACCACCTGCGTGCGGTCGTTGACCTCCAGGCGGAAGCCCTTCTCCGGGCCCGAGTCGTCCGTCGCCCGACCGTTGGACCCGGACTCGGAGGACCCGAAGTTGTTCAGGAGCAGGACGTTCGGCACCAGCCTCTGGAACTCGGCGCGCACCGTCTCGGACATGATCGCCCCGGATGAGGAGACGCTGAACAGTGAGGACAGGTCGGTGCCTCGGAGCGGACCGTTCAGGGCGTCGATGAGCGGCCGGAGCATCGCGTCACCGACGAGCGACACGCTCGACACCCTCTCCTTCTCGATGGTGCGCAGCACCTCCTCGGGGGCGTACTTGCGGTGGATGACCACCCGCTGGCCGTAGTTGAAGGCGATGAACGAGGTCAGTGTCGAGGTCCCGTGCATCAGCGGGGGAGCGGGGAAGAAAGTGAGCCCGGCGCCGCGCGCCGCCACCCGCTCGGCCAGCTCCTCCGGCCGTTTCACCGGTTCGCCCGAGGGCTCACCACCGAACAGCCCCGCGAAGAAGAGGTCCTCCGCCCGCCACATCACGCCCTTGGGCATGCCCGTGGTGCCGCCGGTGTAGATGATGAACAGGTCGTCGGCGCTGCGCGGCGGGAAGCCGCGCCCGGGCGAGCCGGCCGCCTCCGCGTCCGGGTACGCGACCGGTGCGATCGACGGTTCCGCGGCCCCCTCGGGGGTTTCGCCGACCCGGATCAGGTGCCGCAGCCGCGGCGTCCTCGGCAGCGCGGCCGCCACCCGCCCGGTGAACTCGCCCTCGAAGACGAGCGCGGCGAGGTCGGCGTCGTTGTAGAGGTAGACCAGTTCCTCCTCCACGTACCGGTAGTTGACGTTCACCGGGACCAGCCGGGCCTTCAGGCAGGCCAGGACGGTCTGGAGGTACTCGATCCCGTTGTAGAGGTGCAGTCCCAGGTGCTCGCCGGCCGTCAGGCCGCTGTCCAGCAGGTGGTGTGCGATCCGGTTCGCCGCCGCGTCCAGTTCCGCGTAGGTGAGGCGGCGCTCGGCGCCGGTCCCGGGGTGGTCCACGTACACGAGGGCCTCGCGGTCCGGGACCACGTCGACGACCGACTCGAACAGGTCGGCAAGGTTGTACTCCACCGTTCCTCCTGACCCCGTTGTTCCCGATGACTGGCCCCGTGGCCGGCTGCTCAGGCGGTCATTAGAGCGCCGCGGCCGGTCAGTGGGAAGGGAACCGTCCAAGAAATCTGACTGGGTGTCAGGAAACTATTGAACTGCACCCTCCCCTACTGCAACCTGTTCTAGGTCTTGAGACGGGAGGACGGCAATGGGTGGGACGGAACACCTGACCGTGGAACGCCGCGGCGCCACGCTGGTGCTCACCATGAACAGGCCCGAGGCGAAGAACGCGCTCTCGCTGCCGCTGCTGGTGGGGCTGTACGACGGCTGGCTGGAGGCGGACGCCGACCACGGGATCCGCTCCGTGGTCCTGACCGGTGCGGGCGGCGACTTCTGCGCCGGCATGGACCTCAAGGCACTGGCCGGCCAGGGCATGGCCGGCGACCAGTACCGGGACCGTCTCAAGGCCGATCCCGACCTGCACTGGAAGGCGATGCTCCGTCACCATCGGCCGCGCAAACCCGTGATCGCGGCGGTGGAGGGCTACTGCGTGGCCGGCGGCACCGAGATCCTCCAGGGCACCGACATCCGGGTGGCGGCCGAGGGCGCCACCTTCGGCCTCTTCGAGGTCAGACGGGGACTCTTCCCGATCGGCGGCTCCACGGTGCGGCTGCCCCGGCAGATCCCGCGCACGCACGCGCTGGAGATGCTGCTGACCGGACGCCCGTACTCGGCCGAGGAGGCCGCGCGGATCGGGCTCGTGGGCCGGGTCGTCCCGGACGGTACGGCGCTGGACGCGGCCCTGGAGATCGCCGAGCAGATCAACGCGTGCGGGCCGCTCGCGGTCGAGGCGGTCAAGGCGTCGGTCTACGAGACCGCCGGGCTGACGGAGACGGAGGGCCTGGCCTCCGAACTCCTGCGCGGCTGGCCGGTCTTCGACACGGCGGACGCCAAGGAGGGGGCACGGGCCTTCGCCGAGAAGCGGCCCCCGGTGTACCGGCGGGAGTAGTGCGGGCCGGCCGCGCCCGGCCCGCGCGGCCATGTGCCCGTGGCCGTGGCTGTGGCCGTGGCCGTGGCCGTGCCCGTGCCCGTGCCCGTGCCCGTGCCCGTGGCTGTGGCTGTGGCCGTGGCCGTGGCCGTGCGGGGGCCGGGCGGGGGCCGGGCGCGGCGCGCCGCCGCCGGTGGCTCCGCCCCCCGATGCCGCGCCTCGAATGCCGGTGGGGCCGGAAGGTCGGGCTCCACCCCGGACCCCGGACCCCCGCGCCTCGAACGCCGGCCGGGCCGGGTTTCGCCGGCGCCCCGCCCGGACACCCCGTAGTCCTCCCGGCGGGAGCCGGTGACCCGGAGCCTCCGTCCGGGACGCCGGATCCCGCCCGTACCCGGAATCAACCGCATCGGAGAGCCACCATGACAGCAGCCTCCCCGCCGGAGGTGCTCCGCGCGCCTCTCGTCGTCGAGTTCCCCTTCACCCGGTCCCTCGGGCCCGTTCAGGGCGCGTTCCTCACCGGTCTGCGCGAGCGCGTCGTACTCGGCGTGAAGACCTCCGACGGCACGGTGGTCGTACCGCCCGTCGAGTACGACCCCGTCACCTCCGAGGAGGTCCGCGAACTCGTCGAGGTCGCCGCCACCGGCACCGTCACCACCTGGGCCTGGAACGACCGGCCCCGCCCGAACCAGCCCCTCGACACCCCCTTCGCCTGGGCCCTGGTCAGGCTGGACGGCGCCGACACCGCCCTCCTGCACGCCCTCGACGCCCCCGGCCCCGACGCCGTGCACACCGGCATGCGCGTCCGCGTCCGCTGGGCGGCCGAACGCACCGGCGCCATCACCGACATCGCCTGCTTCGAACCGCACGACGACGGCGGGCCCGCCCCCGGCGCCCGCCCCGCACCACACGACGGTGTCTTCCGGGACGCCGTCACCGGCATCGTCGCCGAGGCCCGCCTCGACTACGTCTACAGCCCCGGCCGCGCCCAGACGGCCTACATCAACGCCCTCTCCGAGCGGCGGACCGTCGGCGAGCGCTGCCCCTCCTGCGCCAAGGTGTACGTCCCGCCGCGCGGCGCCTGCCCCACCTGCGGGGTCGCCACCACCGACCGGGTCGAGGTCGGTCCCGCGGGCACCGTCACCACCTTCTGCATCGTCAACATCAAGGCCAGGAACCTCGACATCGACGTCCCCTACGTCTATGCGCACATCGCCCTCGACGGCGCGGGCCTCGCCCTCCACGGCCGGATCGGCGGCATCCCGTACGACCAGGTCCGCATGGGCCTGCGCGTCGAGCCCGTCTGGACCGAGGGCGGCCGCTACCCCGATCACTACCGCCCCACCGGCGAGCCGGACGCGGACTACGAGGCGTACAAGGAGCTCATCTGATGACCGGGCCCAGGACGAGCAGGTACGCGCGCGACGTGGCCGTCGTCGCCTTCGCGCAGAGCGACCACCTGCGCCGCACCGACGAGCTCAGCGAAGTCGAGATGGTCATGCCGGTCCTCCACGAGGTGCTGGCCGCCACCGGGCTGAAGGTCGGCGAGATCGGCTTCACCTGTTCCGGATCCAGCGACTACCTGGCCGGCCGTGCCTTCTCCTTCACCATGACCCTCGACGGGGTCGGTGCCTGGCCGCCGATCTCCGAGTCCCACGTCGAGATGGACGGCGCCTGGGCGCTCTACGAGGCCTGGGTCAAGATCCAGACCGGCGAGGCGGACACCGCGCTCGTCTACTCGTACGGGAAGTCCTCGCCCGGATCCCTGCGCGACGTGCTCACCCGCCAGCTCGACCCGTACTACCTCGCCCCGCTCTGGCCCGACGCGGTGGCCCTGGCCGCCCTCCAGGCCCAGGCCCTCATCGACGCGGGCGAGACCGACGAGTCCGCCCTGGCGGCCATCGCGGCCCGCAGCCGGACCGACGCCGGAGCCAACCCGCACGCCCAGCTGCGCGGCGCCGTCCCGCAGGGTGACTACCAGGTGCGGCCCCTGCGCACCGGGGACTGCCCGCCCGTCGGCGACGGCGCGGCCGCCGTGGTCCTCGCAGCCGGCGACCTCGCGCGGCAGCTGTGCGAACGCCCCGCCTGGATCACCGGCATCGACCACCGCATCGAGGCGCACGGCCCGGGCCTGCGCGACCTCACCGACTCGCCGTCGACCCGGATCGCCGCGCAGCACGCGGGCTTCTTCGACGCCCCGGTGGACACGGCGGAACTGCACGCGCCGTTCTCCTCCCAGGAGGTGGTGCTCCGCAAGGCCCTGGGGCTCGGCGGCGTCGACACCGGCACCGACACCGACGTCGACACCAGCACCGACACCAGCACCAGCACCGACACCAGCACCAGCACCGGCACCGGCACCGGCACCGTCGCCGTCAACCCGTCCGGCGGGGCACTCGCCGCCAACCCCATGATGGCCGCCGGCCTGATCCGCATCGGCGAGGCGGCGGCGCGCATCCACCGGGGTGCGTCCGACCGCGCCGTCGCCCACGCCACCTCCGGCCCCTGCCTCCAGCAGAACCTGGTCGCTGTCCTGGAAGGGGACGCAAGGTGAACAAAGAGCCCGTGGCCGTCGTCGGCGTCGGCCAGACCAAGCACGTCGCGGCCCGCCACGACGTCTCCATCGCCGGACTGGTCCGCGAGGCCGCCGTGCGCGCCCTCGCCGACGCCGAACTGACCTGGGCCGACATCGACGCGGTCGTCATCGGCAAGGCCCCCGACTTCTTCGAGGGGGTGATGATGCCGGAGCTGTACCTGGCGGACGCGCTCGGCGCCGTCGGCAAGCCGATGCTGCGCGTGCACACGGCCGGTTCGGTCGGCGGGTCCACCGCGCTCGTCGCCGCCAACCTCGTCGCCGCCCGCGTCCACCGCACGGTCCTCACCCTCGCCTTCGAGAAACAGTCCGAATCGAACGCCATGTGGGGGCTCTCGCTCCCCGTCCCCTTCCAGCAGCCCCTGCTGGCCGGCGCCGGCGGCTTCTTCGCCCCGCACGTGCGCGCGTACATGCGGCGCACCGGCGCGCCGGACGCGGTCGGCTCGCTCGTGGCGTACAAGGACCGGCGCAACGCGCTGAAGAATCCCTACGCGCACCTGCACGAGCACGACATCACCCTGGAGAAGGTCCAGGCCTCGCCGATGCTGTGGGACCCGATCAGGTACTCGGAGACCTGCCCGTCCTCCGACGGCGCGTGCGCCATGGTCCTCACCGACCGTGCGGGCGCGGCCCGTTCGCCGAAGCCGCCCGCATGGGTGCACGGCGGGGCGATGCGCAGCGAACCCACCCTCTTCGCGGGCAAGGACTTCGTCTCGCCGCAGGCCGGCAAGGACTGCGCGGCCGACGTCTACCGACAGGCCGGGATCACCGACCCGCGCCGGGAGATCGACGCGGTCGAGATGTACGTGCCGTTCTCCTGGTACGAGCCGATGTGGCTGGAGAACCTGGGCTTCGCCGAGGAGGGCGAGGGCTGGAAGCTCACCGAGGCCGGCGTCACCGAGCTCGACGGAGACCTTCCGGTCAACCCGTCCGGTGGTGTGCTGTCCACCAACCCGATCGGCGCGTCCGGCATGATCCGCTTCGCCGAGGCCGCCCTGCAAGTACGCGGCCAGGCCGGGGAACACCAGGTCCCGGGCGCCCGCCGGGCCATGGGGCACGCGTACGGAGGCGGCGCGCAGTTCTTCGCGATGTGGCTGGTGGGGGCGCAGGAACCGGCCGGCTGAACGCGGCCGTCCGTCCCGCCCGGGTGCCGGACCGGTCACAAGTGACTCACCGTGGCCTGTGCGGCACCCGCCGCGATGGCTAACCTGGCCCCCGGACGACGTACCGGGAGGAGCACGCACGTGGCCGAGAGCATGACTTCACAACCCCTCGCCGGCTGGGGGAAGCCGGACCTCGATCTCACCGGGGCGGACTGGCAGTCGAGCAGCCGGGGAGCGGGTGACGTCCAGATCGCCTTCGTCGAGGGCTTCATCGCGATGCGCAACAGCGAGCGCCCCGAGAGCCCCTCCCTGATCTTCTCCCCGGACGAGTGGCACACGTTCGTACGCAACGCCCGGGGCGGGGAGTTCGACCTCACCTGACCGCACGCCACCGCCCCGTCCCCGCCGGGGCGGTGGCTCCCGGGACGGTCCCGCCGGGACGGCGGACTCCGCGGGACGGGCGGGCCGGGCGGAGCACGCGGGCCGGGCCGGCCGCTCGGACGTACCCGAGTACCCCCGCTGAGTACTTCCGCTCATGATCCGCGGGTCACCGCTGCCTAGAGTGACCCGCATGGACACGGACCGGACCCCCACCGACACGCCGACCGCGGACACGCCCCGGTGGTTCAAGGGCTGCGCGATCGCCGCCCTCTGTCTCCTCGGCCTGGCCGGCCTCGGCACCTGGGCCCTGGCCGAGTTCGAGAAGGGCCTCGACGGCTACGGCCAGCTGGAGCAGAGCGGCCCGTCCGGATACGTGGCGGACCCCCTCGGCCCCGGCGCGACCGCCCGGTACGAGGACGGCCTGAAGATCACCGTCAGCCGCCCGCGCGCGGAGCCCGACGGCACCTACAGCCTCACCGTGACCTACGACAACGACACCGACGAAGAGCTCCGTCCCGGCGGCGACTCCGCCGCCTCCGCCGTGTCCTCGTACGGCGACGCGCCCCTGGCCGTACGCGCCGGCCGGTCGCTCGACGACGGCGCCTTGGGTCACAGCCTGAACTGGCTGAACTCGCAGGAGTCCGCCGCCGCCCTCATGCCGCCCCTGGGTGCGGACCGCAAGCGCACCGTCCCGGTCCGCGTCAGGCCGAGCACGAAGCGCGTCCCGGTCACCGTGGAGGTGCAGCCGCCGACCGCAGGCTTCCGGGAGACGGCGTACTTCCAGCTCACCCTGGACTGACCCGGCCGGTCGGTAGGGTGGCGGCATGAGCGGAGAGAGCGACCTGCGGAAACTGCTGAGCGGCATGCGCCCCGAGCTGAACGAGGGCGTGTACGTCTTCTGCACCGTCCCCGGTACGGCCGTCCCCGCCGGGACCGCGCCCGTCGCCACCGTCCTGGAGCCCGAGGGCCTCACCCTCGTGCTGCGCCAGGAGGACGCCGACGCCGCCGGACTCGCCTACGACTACACCGCCGGCTGGATCACGCTGCGGGTCCATTCCGCCCTCGACGCCGTCGGTCTCACCGCCGCCTTCGCCACCGAACTCGGTGCCCACGGCCTGAGCTGCAACGTCATCGCCGGATATCACCACGACCACCTCTTCGTGGCCGCGGACCGGGCCGCCGAGGCCGTGGCCCTCCTGGAAGACCTGGCGGTGCGTTCCGGACAGGACCGATCGGCTTGAGGGCTCTCTCGAACACATCTCGAAACCTGCTCGGAACCCTGCCGGAACCGCCCCCGATCCCCGCCCGAGCCCCGTCGTAAAAGAAGATCGGATTCTTTCCGACAGTGGGATCCCCCGCGATGTGCGCGGGCGTACGCTGATCTCCCAGAACAGGCCTGGGGGGTACCAGCCATGACGGACCACCGGACGCGCACACGGCGCACCATGGTCGAACGCGATACCGAACTCGCCATCGTCGAAGAGGCCCTGGACCAGCTCACCGGTCCCGGGCCGGACGCCGGCGGCGCGCTGCTGGCCTTCTCCGGGCCCGCCGGACTCGGCAAGACCACGCTGCTCGCCGAGCTGCGCCGCCGCGCACACGCCCGCTCCTGCACCGTCCTCGCCGCCCGCGGCGGCGAACAGGAGCAGAGCCAGCCCTTCCACGTCGCCCGCCAGCTCATCCAGCCGCAACTGGCCGGCCACTCCGAACAGGAACTGCGCGCCGCCCTCGGCGGCTGGTACTCCATCGTCGGCCCCGCCCTCGGACTCTGCGCCCCCGAACAGGGCGCCCCGCCCGACCCGCAGGGCCTGCGCGACGGCCTCGACTGGGTCCTCACCCACCTCGTCGTCAAACGCGCCCCCGTCACCCTCGTCCTCGACGACGCCCACTGGGCCGACCCCGAATCCCTGAGCTGGCTCGCCGCCTTCGCCCCGCGCGCCGAACACCTCCCGCTGCTCCTCGTCGTCGCCTACCGCCCCGACGAACTGCCCGCGCACGCCGGCGCCTTCCGTACGCTGCCGGGCCGGGCGGGACAGCGCCCGCTGCCCCTCGCCCCGCTCACCCCGGCAGCCGTGGCGGCCCTCGTCCGCGAGGCCCTCGGAGACCACGCCGACGACGCCTTCTGCCAAGAAGCCTGGGCCGTCACCACCGGCAACCCCTTCGAAGCGGTCGAACTGACCGCCAAGGTCCGGGGCCGGGGGCTGCGGCCCGTCGAGGAGAACGCCGCCCAGCTGGCCGACCTCGCCGCCGCTCAGCGCGGCAGCGGACTCGTCGCCCGCCTCGAACGCCTCGGCCCCTCCACCGTCCGCTTCGCCTGGGCCTGTGCCGTCCTCGGCACCGCCATCCCGCAGGACATAGCCGCCCGGGTCGCCGCCCTCGGCAGCGAGGAGGCCGTCCGTGCCACCGTGCGTCTGCGCGACGCCCGCATCCTGTCCGCCGCCGGAACCACGACGGACCAGGCGGCCGAGACCGGGCTGGAGTTCGTCCACCCCCTCATCGCCACCGCCATCTACCGTGCCATCCCCGACGCGCTGCGCGTCGCCCTGCACGGGAAGGCCGCCGCCGCCGTCGTCGACGCGGGCCTCGGCTCCTCCGCCGCGGCCCGCCACCTGCTGGAGACCCACCCCGAGAACGACCCCTGGGTGGTGCGCACCCTGCGCGAGGCCGCCGCGGAGAACCTCCGCGCCGGGGCCCCCGACGCCGCCCGCCGCCAGCTCGCCCGCGCCCTGCGGGAGCCACCGGACTTCGACGAACGCGCCGCCGTACTGTACGAACTGGGCTGCGCCTCCCTGCTGACCGAGCCCGCCAACACCGTCAACCACCTCCGGTCGGCACTCGCCGAGCCCTTCGACGACCCGGCCCTGCGCCAGGGCATCGTGATCCGGCTCGCCCAGGTCCTCGCGCACAGTGACCGTCTCGCCGAGGCCTCGGAATCGCTCGCCCGCGAGATCGCGCAGACCCCGGACGTACGGGCCCGGCTGCGCCTGCAGTCCGAACAGTTCATGTGGGACGCCTTCAACGCCGCCGAGACCGACTCCCCGGCCCGTTCCCGGCGCCTCACCCGGCTCGCCGACCGCCTCACCGGCCGCGACCTCACCGAGCGGTACGTCATCGCACTGCGCGCCTGGGACGCCTGCCTGCGGGGCGAACCGGTCGACGTCGTGCTCCACCATGCCGCCCGGGTACTGGAGAAGCCCTTCAGCTGGGCGCACGAGGACCGCGGCTTCGAGGTGCCCGTCCTGGCCGCCATGGTCCACATGTACGCCGACCGGCCCGGCCGGGCCGAGGAACTCTTCGAGGAGGGCACCGCCGAGTTCGAGCGCCAGGGCTGGCGCGGCGCCCACCTGTCCTTCGCCTACAGCCTGCGCGCCTACATCCGCTACCGGCGCGGGCGGCTCGTGGAGGCCGAGGAACTGGCCCGGTCCGGACTGCGGCTCGCCGAACGCGTGGGCCGGCGCACCCCCGTGCACTGGTACGCCATAGCGATCCTCCTCACGACGCTGCTCGCCCGGGGCCGGGTCGACGAGGCAGGGGAGCTGGCACAGGAGCACGAGTTCGGCGCTCCCTTCCCGGCCGCCGTGGTCTTCCCCGACTCCCAGACCGTGTACGCCGAACTGCTGCTCGCCCGGGGCGAGGTGCGCGCGGCCGTCGCCGAACTGGAGGCCGTGGACCGGCGGCTGACCCCGCGCGGCATCCAGAACCCGGCCTGGTGCCCGTGGCAGCTGCACCTCGCGCGGGCCGTCGTCGCCGACGATCCGCAGCGGGCCCGCGCCCTCGCCGCGGACGCCGTCCGGCGCGCCAGGGCCTTCGGCGCCCCCTCCGCCATCGGCCAGGCCCTCCGGGTGGCGGCCGAGGTCGCCGCGCCGCAGGACCGGACCGAGCTCCTGCGGGAGGCGGTCACCCTGCTCTCGGCCTCACCCGCCGGCTACGAACTGGCCCGGGCCCTGGCCGCGCTCGGCTACGGGCTGCGTGACGCGGACCTGCTCACGGCGGCGGTGGTCACGGCCCGGGAGTGCGGCGCCGACTGGCTGGTGGAGGCGGCGACCGAAACCCTGACGGGCCTGGGCGGCGCCCTGCCGCCCGCGCCGCCCCGGGCGGACTGGGTCACCGAGGAGGAGATCCGGGCCGCCGACCTCGCCGTACGTACCGCGAAGGAGCCCGAGCCGGCGTCCCCGGACTGGGCGCTGTCCGCCGCCTGCCGCAAACTCGGCACCGACAGGTCCGGACTGCGTGCCGCCCTGGAAGCGTTCGCCCGCAGCTCAACGTGATCGGGGCCGCCGCCGGGCGGGCAGGGTCCCCCCCCATGGACCCCAGGGACCCCATGGACCACAGCGACAGGACCCCCTGTTCCGGACCGAAGCGGCAACCTTCGAGGAGGCGGTCCGCCGCGCGTACGACCGCGGTGATCCCGTGCCGCGGGTGCCCTCCTGCCCCGGCTGTACGGTCACCGACCTCGTTCGGCACCTCGGCGGAGTGCACCGCTTCCTCGCGCACGTCCTGCGCCAACGGCTCACGACCCCGCCGGACCCCGCCGGCCTCGCCCTGCCCCGGGCCCCGGGGCCGCGGACGGCCCGGACGCGCTGAGCGACTGGTTCACCCAGGGCGCGCGGGAGCTCGCGGAGCTCTTCCGCGAGCTGGGACCCGACACCCCCGTGTGGACCTGGTCGCGGGAACAGACCTCCGGCTTCCGGCTGCCGATGCAGCTGATCGAGCCGGCCGTCCACCGGTGGGACGCCGAATCCGCCACCGGGACCCCCGGCCCGCTCGCCCCGGCCGTCGCCGTCGACGCCGTCACCCGGAGCGTCGAGGTCATGGCACCGGCCCGCCGTACCGGGAAGCAGGCGCCGCAGGGTACCGGGGAGAGGTACCGCTTCCGGCGTACGGACGGCCCGGAATCCTGGACCGTCCTCTCCTCGGGTGACCAGGTGCTGCTGGAGCCGGGCTCCACCGGGCCGGTGCCCGTCGAGGCCGCCGGCTCCGCCTCGGACCTGGCCCTCTTCCTCCGGCGCCGCGTCCCGCCCACGGCCCTGCACGTCACGGGCGGCACAGACCTGCCGGCGCACTGGTTCACCCTCGTCCCACCCGTCCGACGGGCCCGGTCGCGCCCGGGGCGGGACGAGGGCCCCCCGGCCCGTGAAACTCCACCGGCCACGTACCATGGCCGCATGTCCTTCCTCCGCCGCCACCGCGCCGCCACCCCCGCCGGCCCGGAATTCGACGTCCTGGCCATGGACCCGGGGGACTGGCCGGGCAATCTCGGGGCCGGGCTGCTGCCCGCGCCCGACGGCAGCTGCCAGGGGGTCTTCCTCCGCTACGACCTGTTCGGCGGACGTGGCCCCGCGATGATCATCGGAAACCTCCCCGAGGGCTCCCCGGCCAGGGACCTCGCCGACGGCCAGGTCCCCTTCGAGGTGGCCCAGCTCCTCGACGCGCTGGAGAACGACGAGGACGTCGAGGTCACGGGCGTCGAGGACTGCCCCGTCATGCAGGGCGACAACCTCCTCATCGTCCGGAAGATCAAGCTTTCGGAGTCCCGCATCTCCTGCGTCCAGTTCGACCGCAGCGACAACGTGCTGGTCACCATCGCCAGCTGGGACCGCCCGATCACCGATGACCTCTACGCCCTCCTGAAGCCGCTCCCCGCCGAGCTCTTCCAGCAGGGCTGACCCGCCGGGTCACCGGGACCGGCCCACGGGGTCCGGCGCCACCCCGCGCGGCCGGTCCCGCCCGATCACGCGTCCGCGATGTCGTTCGCCGCCACGTAGCCGAACGTCATCGCGGGACCGATCGTGGACCCGGCCCCCGCGTAGCTGTGGCCCATCACCGCGGCGCTGGCGTTGCCCGCCGCGTACAGGCCGCGGATCACCGAACCGTCCGCCCGCAGTGCCCGGGCCCGCGCGTCCGTGACGATGCCGCCCTTCGTCCCGAGGTCCCCCGGCACGATCTTGAAGGCGTAGAACGGCGGCACCCAGATCGGCGCCAGGCACGAGTTGGGCAGCACGTTCGGGTCGGTGTAGTAGTGGTCGTACGGGCTGTCGCCCCGGTGGAAGTCGGAGTCGGTACCGCTCCACGCCTGCGCGTTGAACCGGCCCAGCGTCGACCGCAGCGCGCCCGCCGGTACGCCGATCCGGCCGGCCAGCGCGTCCCACGTCCACGCCTTCTTCGCCGCGCCCGCCTCGTACCACGCGTCCGGGAAGGGCAGCGTCGGCAGGATGTCCTTGAACAGGTACTTGTTGCGGTAGTTCTGATCCACGATCAGCCACGCCGGAATGTGCGAACCGGTCGCGCCCCGGTCCTTCTCGTACATCACGTGGACCACATCGCCGTACGGGGCCGCCTCGTTGACGAACCGGGTGCCGTTCGCGTTCACGATCAGCCCACCCGGCAGGGTGCGTTCGGCCAGGCAGAAGTACGGCTCGCCGGGCAGCGGGATCGACGGTCCCCACCACGCGTCGTCCATCAACGCCAGCGCTGCCCCGGCCCGCCGGCCGGCCAGGATGCCGTCGCCGGTGTTCTCCTTCGCGCCCACCGACCACTGGGTGCCGATCGGCTGCTGCTGGTACTGCACCCGCATCGCCGCGTTGTGCTCGAAGCCGCCCGAGCCGACGATCACCCCCTTGCGGGCCCGTACGACGCCACGCACACCCTCCTTGTCCACCACCACGCCGGTGACGGCGCCGCCCTCCTGGACCAGGTCCACCAGGGGACTGTTCAGCCACAGCGGGACCCCGGCCCGCTGGAGTCCCGCCCGCAGACCGGCCGCCAACGCCTGACCCATCGTCAGTGGCTTCTCGCCGCGCAGCGCCGCCTTGGCACCGCGCGCCAGGCATTCGGTGGAAACAGCCAGACCCCTCGCGCTCACCGCAGCGAGGTTCAGCCACTTGTAGTCCTGGCTGAAGACCACCATCCCGGCCGGCACCGGCATGTACGCCGGGTTCAGACGGGCCAGTTCACCGCCCAGGAGGTTCCCGTCGATCTGATCGGGCTCGATGGAGCGGCCGTTGGGCAGACCGCCCGGAAGGTCGGGGTAGTAGTCGCTGTACCCCTCCATGAAGCGGAACCGCAGGGGGCTGTTGGCCATCACGAAGTCCAGCATGCGCGGACCGTTGGCGAGGAAAGCCGCCTGGCGGTCGGCCGGAACCTCGGGCCCGACGACGGCCGACAGGTACGTCGCCGCCTTCTGCGGGGTGTCGGGCACCCCGGCGGCCAGGATCACCGAATTGTTGGGCAGCCAGATGCCGGCCCCGGAACGTGCGGCCGATCCGCCGAAGGTGGGAGCCTTCTCGATCACGAGAACGCTCAGCCCGCGCTGCGCGGCGGTGAGCGCGGCCGTCATCCCGGCGGCCCCCGAACCGACCACGACCACGTCGTACTCACCGAGCGGCGGCCCGGCCTGGACGCCGTCGGCCCGTGCCGCGCCGGACGGCAGCACGGCGGCGGCGAGCACCCCGGCCCCCGTACCGGCGAGGACGGCGCGTCTGGACGGGAGGGGGGCGGGGGACGTGCGTGAAGCGCTTGCGGACATGGGCAGGCTCCAGCGGAGTGGGGAGGAGAGGGTGACTCCAGCATGTCTGATGCTGAGTCAGAAAAGGTGTTCGGGGGATCATGTGATGTCAAGCCATCCGGCGCCCGCGACACGCCCTCCCGCTCGGTCCTCCGCCCCGGCCCCCGCTCAGTACCGTGCTGCCGGGGCGCGAACGGGCGAAGTCCCGTGGCGGTGGGAGCCACGGGACTTCGCGTCAGGGGGGCGGGAGGTTCAGCGGGTGCCCACCGCCGCCCGGACCGCCCGGCGGGCCATCCCCGCGTCGTCGTGCAGGCGGCGGAGCAGCAGCCGCTGCTCCTCCCCGGAGGACAGGGCGCCCGCCGGCAGCGGCTGCGTCGGGGCGGTCGCCAGCATCGAGCGCTGCACCGCCGTCTCGGACATCCGGATCTCCCGGGTCAGGACCAGCATCAGGTTGATCAGGAACGCGTCCCGGGCCGCCGGGCCGGCCGACTGGGCCAGCCGGCTGATCTGGGCGCGGGCGGCGGGGGCGTCGCCGAGCACCGTCCACAGGGTGGCGAGGTCATAGCCCGGCAGATACCAGCCCGCGTGCTCCCAGTCGAGCAGCACCGGACCGGCGGGGGACAGCAGCAGGTTCGACAGCAGCGCGTCGCCGTGGTTGAACTGCAGCGCCGTCCCCGACATCTTGACCCCGTGCAGCAGCTTCTGCAGGTCCCCGAGGTCCCGGTCGGTGAGCAGCCCCAACTCGTAGTCGCGGGCGATCCGCCGCGCGTAGTTCATCGGGGTCCCGAACAACTCGCCCGGCGGCTGCCACTGGTTGACCCGGCAGACCGCACCCAGGGCCGCCCGGAGGTCCACCCGCGGCGGCGGCTCCACCGGGTGCCGCTGGAGCGCCGCGACCCGACCCGCCATCCGTTCCACCACCAGCGTGCAGTTCTCCGGGTCGGCGGCGATCAGCCGCGGTACCCGGACCGGCGGGCGGTGCCGGACGAACGCCCGGTACGCCGCTATTTCGTGGCGGTACCGCTCGCGCCACTCCGGCGAGTGGTCCAGTAACACCTTCGCCACGGCGGTCATGCGTCCGGTGGTACCCACCAGCAGGACCGAGCGGCCGCTGCGTCGCAGTACCTGCACCGGCGCGAACTCCGGACAGATCCGCTGCACCGAGGCGAGCGCGGTGCGCAGTTGCGCCCCCTGCGGCCCCGAGAGGTCGATTCTTCCGCTGACGGGCTGCGATCCCGTGCCCGGCATGCGCCGCGCGCGGACGGTGCCCTGCACCGGTGCCGCCGGGCGGCCGGGTTCGAGGTAGGAGCCGCCGCCCGCCGGGAGCGTGCGGTGCGACCGGACCGGTGCGGACACGGAGGACGTTGCTGCGTACATGGTGATACGGATCCCTTCGTGCGCCGACGAGTTGCGTACGCCACCCCGCCGATCCCGTGCTTCACCCTGGGGAGTTCCGCCGGTGACCGGGGCGGGGAGGCGCATTCCTACCTGACACCCGGCGCAAGGTGGCGAACCATCGGGCGTGCCCTGGCGAAGCCTGGCGAATAGTCGCTGGGCATCTGACGGGGGGCTACTGTCAACTCAGCCGAGAACCTGGGGGCTTGACGTGAGCAAAGGTCCAAACACCCGCTTGAACGACCTGTTCGGCCTGGCCGGCTGGTCGAAGGGCGAACTGGCGAGGATGGTGAACCGGCAGGCGGCGGCCATGGGCCACCCGCAGCTGGCCACCGACACCTCGCGGGTGCGGCGCTGGATCGACATGGGGGAGAGCCCCCGCGAACCGGTGCCCACGGTACTGGCAGCACTGTTCACCGAGCGGCTCGGTCGTGTCGTGACCATCGAGGACCTCGGGTTCGTACGGCAGCGGCGCACTTCCAGACGGCAGCCGGACGGGGTTCGCGAGAACCCGGACGGCATGCCCTGGGCGCCCGAACGCACAGCCGCGGTCCTCACCGAATTCACGGGAATGGACCTCATGCTCAACCGTCGCGGTCTGATGGGCGCGGGCGCCGTGCTCACCGCCGGCTCCGCCCTCACCAACGCCATGTACGACTGGCTGCACACCGACCCCGCCCGGGCGAAGCAGACCCCCGGGCGGTTCGGGGACTCCTTCCAGGCCGACCCAGCGGGTTACGACCGCTACGAGGCCGCCCCGATCGGCTCCCAGGAGATCGAGGCGCTGGAGCGCTCCGTCGAGGTGTTCCGCGCCTGGGACGCGTCCAGAGGCGGCGGGCTGCAGCGCAAGGCCGTCGTCGGCCAGCTCAACGAGGTGGGCGGGATGCTCGCCTATCACCACCCCGACCACCTGCAGCGGCGGCTCTGGGGGGTGGCGGCCAACCTGGCGGTGCTCGCGGGCTGGATGTCGCACGACGTGGGCCTCGAACCCACCGCGCAGAAGTACTTCGTCATCGCCGCGCACGCGGCCCGCGAGGGCGGCGACCGTCCCCGCGCCGGTGAGGCGCTGTCCCGCGCCGCCCGCCAGATGGTCCACCTGGGCAAGCCGAACGAGGCCCTGGACCTGATGAAGCTGGCCCAGTCCGGTTCCGGCGAGCAGACCCTCCCGCGCACCCGCGCCATGCTGCACACCATCGAGGCCTGGGCGCAGGCCGCCATGGGCAAGGGCCAGGCCATGCGCCGCACCCTGGGCGAGGCGGAGGAGCTCTTCGTCTCCGACAAGGGCGATGTACCGCCGCCGAGTTGGATGCAGCACTTCGACGAGGCGGACCTGCACGGCATGCAGGCCCTCGCCTACCGGACCCTCGCCGACCACGATGCCAGCGCGGCGCCGATCGCCGCGCGCCACGCCAAGGAAGCCCTTCGGCTGCGCGGTGAGGGCTACCAGCGCTCGCAGATCTTCGACTACATCTCCATGGCCTCCGCCTGCTTCATCGCCGACGAGCCGGAACAGGCCGACCGCTACGCGCGCCTGGCCCTCGTCTCGATGAACGAGACCTCCTCGCACCGGACATGGGACCGGCTGCGCGAGATGTACCGGCTCACCGCTCAGTACGCCGGATTTGCGCGCATCGAGGACCTGCGCCAGGAGATCAAGCTGGCCCTCCCCGACTCCCCGGCGCCGAGCGGCCGGCCGGCCACCGGGGTGTAGCCCCCGGCCCGCCCCCGTGTGCCCCGGGTTCCGTGTGCCCTCCGGGCCCCCACGGCCGGTACGTCGCCGCACAGTTCCGCAGGGGAGAAGGCCGTGTCCTCCGGCGCGGCCCCGAAGTCCGTACGGCCGGCTCCGCGGCCGGCCCTCACCGTGTGCCTGGGCTGTGGCCGTAAGGGTGTGCCGGGTCGCGGTGTCCGGTGTGGTGCGTGGCAAGGCGGTGGGACGCGGCTCGTACCGGGCGTACGCGCATGGTCCGACGACGCGGCGAGGTGCGGTGTCCGGCCGCCGCGACCCGGTGGACCGCTGCGGTCACGGCACTAGCCGCCGACTCGGGCGACCAGCACGCAGGCGTCGTCCTCCCGCTCGCTCTCCCCGAACTCCTCGATCACGAGCCGCACGCAGTCCTGGGCCGACCGAGCCGACGAGAGCCGCGGGGCGAGTGCCAGCAGCCGTTCGGTGCCGTCCGCCCGGCTGAACTCGATGCTGCGCGGCGTCAGGCCGTCCGTGTGCAGGACGAGCACGTCGCCCGCTTCGAGGTGCTCCTCGGCCTGCCCGTACGTGGCTCCGGACGTCGCGCCCAGCAGGACGCCCTCCGGCGGTGTCAGGGCGCGGCCGGACCCGCGGCGGAACAGCAGGGGGGCGGGGTGGCCGGCCTGGGCCCAGGACAGTACCCGGCGTGCGGGGTCGTAGCGGCAGCACACGGCCGAACCGAGGGCCGGCTGCACGGAGGTCTCGAGGAGCTGGTTGAGCCAGCCCATCAGCGGGCCCGGCGCGATCCCGGCCATGGCCATGCCGCGCAGGGCACCCAGCATCATGGCCATGCCGGAGGTGGCGGTCACCCCGTGTCCGGTCAGGTCGCCGACCGTCAGCATCGAGCATCCGTCGGGGAGTTCGAGTGCGTCGTACCAGTCTCCGCCGATCAGTGCGCTGCTCGCGGACGGCAGGTAGTGCGCGGCCACGTCCAGCGTGCCGGTGCCGGTGTGCGGGAACCGCAGGGAGCCGCGCCACGGGGGGAGCACGGCTTCCTGCAGCTCGACCGCCAGCCGGTGCTCGGTCTGCGCGATCTCCCGCTGGCGCTGCAGCGAGTCACGGGACTCGCGCACCGCCCGCTGGCTCCGGCGCAGTTCACTCACGTCCCGCAGCACGGCCCACATGGACGCCGTGCAGCCGTCGGAGTCGAGTACCGGCTCGCCCCTCATGTGCAGCGTCCGGACCCGGCCGTCGGCCCGGACGATGCGGAACTCGCCGTCGATCGGCCTGCCGTCGACCAGGCAGGCGGTGACCCACGCGGTGAGCAGCGGCTGGTCCTCGGAGAACAGGGTGGAGCCCAGCTCGTCGAGGGGGAGGGCGCCCGACTCGGGGGACCGGCCGAAGATCTGGAACAGTTCGTCGGACCAGCTGACCTCGTCGGTCAGCAGGTTCCACTCGGCGCTTCCGACCCGCGTCTGAGCCTCGGGCGCGACCTCGGGGGCCGCCTGCGGGAACGCGGCGGCCTCGGGAACCGGCGGCAGGCCCTCCTTGAGCTGGCCGAGGTGTTCGCGGAGGTCGTCGAGGTGGTGCACGGCGAGATCGCACAGCGCGCGCTGCCAGCGGCCCTGGGCGTCGTCGTCGTCCACGACCGTGTCGCGACGGACCGCGTCCACGTCTCCCCGGAGGCGACGGGTCTGAGAGATCAGTGCGTCCACCGACCCCGGCTCGGGCGGCTGCGCGGGACGGTCCGCGAACAGGTGGGACGGCATGAGAACTCCGATACAGGCGCGGCACGGCCAAGTCTGAAGGAAGGACCGGTAACGACTGTTGCACAGGCGGCGACACTGTGTAAGGCGTTTGGCAACATCCGCTACGTTCTTGCTTCTGGTATATGCCGCAGGCCTGCGGGGCCGCGCGTCACGTGCGAACGAATCCGGTCAGCCGAAGTCGGCGCGCGGGCCGCGCGGGCCGACTGGTGGGGCGCGGGGTGCGGTGGTGACCGACGGCCGGAATCCGGCCATCCACCCCCTGTGACTCGATCAAACGCCCGATACGTACGAGGTGTTGCGGCGGACGGACACACGCGGTTCCCGGTTCACCGCGCGCGCCGAGATACCCCCGAACGGATGACACCCTCGCCGGAACAGCGGCGGGATCGAGGCTTCCCACCACAGCGCAGGGTCGCTACCCTACGTGCCGGTAATAAACCGGGGAGGTCCGCACGGGCGGGCCCGCGCAGCGCTGGGGACACGACATTGAGCGGGCAGCACCACCCCACCGGCGGGAGCCGGCGTTCCTTCCTCACCTACCTCGTGGCGGCGCCGACCCTCGCACTGGTCACCCGCGCAGGCGCCGACGCGCTGGCTCCGCAGACCGCCCGCGCGGTGGTGCCCTCCCTGCCGGCCGTCGCCGACGTGATCGACCTCGGCGACCTGTTCATCCTGGCCGGAGCGCCCACCTCGGCCCTGCTCGCCCTCGCGGTGGAGGCGGACGGCACCGTCCGCTTCCGGCTGCCGCGCGAGGAGGTCGGCCAGGGACTCACCACCGCGGTGGCCATGCTGGTCGCCGAGGAACTCGACGCGCCCCTGGCCGACGTACGCGTGGAACTGGACGACGCACGGCCCGAGTTGCTGTTCAACCAGCTCACCGGCTCCTCCAACTCCATCCGCTCCCTCTACGGGCCGGTCCGCCAGTGCGCGGCGACCGCCCGGGCCCGCCTCGTCGCGGCCGCCGCCCACCGCTGGAGCCTCGCCCCGGCGGCGCTGACCACCGCGGACGGGACCGTCCGGGCCCCCGACGGACGCACCGCCCGCTACGGCGAACTCGCCGCGGCCGCCGCCGACCCGGGCCTCGCCGTCCCCCTCGCCACCCCCAAGAAGGCCGCGCAGCACACCCTCGTCGGCCGGCCGACGAGCCGGGTCGACGCGCGCGCCATGGTCACCGGCGCCCAGCGGTACACCCTCGACCTCGACGTCCCCGGCGCCAAGCCCTGCGTGGTACGCCGCCCGCCCACCTTCGGCGCCGCCGTCCGCGCCGTCGCCAACCTCGCTGAGGTGCGGGCCATGCCCGGGGTCCTGCACGTGGTCACCGTCCCCACCGGGGTCGCCGTCGTCGCGGAGACCTTCGGGCAGGCCATCACCGCCACATCGGCCCTCCGGGTCACCTGGGGCCCCGGCCCCGCCGACCAGCTCTCCGACGCGGAGATCCGCGCCAGGCTGCGCGCCGCCACCCCGCCCCTGCTGGTGCCGCCGCTGCTCACCCCGCACGTGGACGCCGAGTTCGACTTCGCCTTCGTCAGCCACGCCCCGATGGAGACCAACTGCGCCGTCGCCGACGTACGGGACGACCGGGCCGAGATCTGGTCCGGCCTCAAGTCCCCCATCGTGGCCCGCCAGACCATCGCCGCCGAACTCGGCCTGCCCCTGGACAAGGTGACGGTGCACGTCGTCCAGGCCGGCGGCTCCTTCGGCCGCAGGCTCTTCTTCGACGCCGCGCTGGAGGCCGCCCGGATCTCCCGGGCCTGCCGCCGCCCGGTCAAGCTCATGTGGACCCGGGTGGACGACACGCGGCACGGCCGGATGCGCCCGGCCACCCACCACCGGATCCGCGCCACGCACCTGCTGGGCGAGGTCCTCGGCTTCGAGCACCGCGTCGCCGCCGCCGAGACCGACTTCCGCCACGGGCTCGGCGAGATCATCACCGCGACCGCGGCGCACCTGCCCCTCGGCATCGGCAACGCCACCCTCGCGCAGACCCTGTTCCACACGACCGTGAAGTCCCCGTACCACTTCGGACTCACCACCCAGGCCCTCACCGAGGTGCCGACCGGGATCCCCACCGCCTCGTGGCGCTCGGTGTACTCCGCCAACACGCGCGGAGCCGAGGAGATCGTGGTGGACGAACTGGCCGCGGCCACCGGCAGGGACCCGTACCGCTTCCGGCGCACCTTCCTCAAGACGGACGCCCAGCGCGCCGTCCTGGACAAGGCCGCCGCGGAGGGGAACTGGGGACGGCCGATGGAACCCGGCTGCGCCCAGGGCATCGCCTTCCACGAGGAGTACAAGTCGCGTACCGCGTGCCTGGTGGAGATCGACACCCGCGATCCGCAGCACGTCCGCGTCACCAAGGCGGTCATCGCCGTGGACGTGGGCCTGCCGGTCAACCCGCGCGGGCTGGAGGCCCAGATGATCGGCGGCCTCACCGACGCGATCTCCACCACCCTGCGGGCCGGACTGCACATCGACAAGGGACTTCCGCTGGAAGGCAGTTACAGCCAGTTCCATTGGGCGCAGCAGCGCGACACCCCGCGCGACATACGCGTCTTCGTGCTGCCCGCCACCGGTACGGAGCCGGGCGGCGCGGGCGAGCTCGGCGTGCCCGCCGCGGTCGGCGCCGTCGCCAACGCCTGGGCCCGGGCCACCGGTTCGAAGCCGCGCAGCTTCCCCCTCGACTTCGACGTCGACTTCACCCCCTACCCCCGATAGCCGCAGAGCCAGGAGTACGCCGTGCCCTCGCACACCTTCACCGTCAACGGGCGGAGCGTCACCGTGGACGCGCCCGACGACCTGCCCCTGCTGTGGGTGCTCCGCGACCTGCTGGGCGTCCACGGCCCCAAGTACGGCTGCGGGGTGGACGTCTGCAAGGCCTGCACCAGCCACCTCGACGGGGTGGACGTCCGCCCGTGCGTCGTGCCGGTGTCGGCGTGCGCGGGCCGGACCGTGACCACCATCGAGGGCCTCGCCGACGGTGACGACCTGCACCCCGTGCAGGAAGCCTGGCTCGAACAGGACGTCGCCCAGTGCGGTTTCTGCCAGCCCGGTCAGATCATGGCGGCCGTCGCGCTGCTGAAGCGCACCACCGACCCCACGGACGAGGACATCGACGCCATCGCCAACATCTGCCGGTGCGGCACCTACTTCCGCATCCGGGAGGCCATCCGCAGCGCGGCCGCCAGGATGTGAGCGGCGGATCCCGGTGCCTCCCCCGTGTCCGTGACCATGGGCCCCGGGATCCGGCCGCTCGTGGACAAACCTATGCGGGTGGGCGGCTGTTCGCAGGGTTCGTCCTGCCCAGTGACCGGGCGAGACCGGTATCACAGCGCACAGTGTGCGGTGGGTGGTTGAATGCGCCGGTGTCACGGTCCGACGACGTACTGAAGCTCCACCGGCTCGCCCACGCAGGTGGGTCGGCCGCGCTGCTGGAATGGCTCGGCACCCGCCTGGGCGGATGGACCGGTGTGGTCCGGCACGCCGGTGCCGGCGACCCGGCCGACCCGGGTGGCCCGGCCGACCCGGGTGGCCCGGAGCGGCGGGAGCAGCCGCCCGGGGCCGCCGTCCGCGGCGCCGCCGAGCTGAGCGCCCGCGGGGTGCGGTCGGCCGTCCTGCACGACGCCGGATCCGCCACCCTGCTGTTCGCACTGGACGACCGGCGTGCGCTGGCCGCCGTCCTCCCGCTGCCCCACCCTCCCGAGGCGCCCGCGCTGCTGGCGGACGCCGTGGTGCCGCTGGCCCTCGTACTGCGCGCCGAGGAGGCGGAGCGGCGGGAGGCGCGGGCCGCGGTCGCCGAGGCGCGCGCCCGCGAGGCCGTGCTCCGCCTGCTGATGAACGGCGGGCTCCCGGCCGCCCACCAGATCGCCGAGGCGCTGCGGCCGCCGCTGCCCGACCCGATCCGCCTGTACGTCGCCGAGTGCCGGACCGGCCGCCGTACCGAAGTGGCCAGACTGTGCCAGGAGTTGACCGGCGGCCGGGCGTGGATCGTGCCCTGCCCGGTCTACGTGCGCCACCTCATCATCCTGGTCCCGGCCGACGCGGACGCGGTGTCCGCCGACCACGACCCCCTGGCCGGGGCGCTGACGGCGGTGGCCCCGGACTGCGCGGTCGGAGTCAGCGGGGAGCTGGCCCTGAGCCAGGCCCCGACCGCCTACACCCAGGCCTTCCACGCCCTGGCCGTCGCCCGCGGCCGCGGCGAACGGCACGCCCGCTTCGGCCCGGGACCGGAGCTGGCGCTCGCGGCCCGCGAGGCCGGGGCCGACTGGGCCGGAGCCCTGCTCGCGCCCCTGCACGCGTACGAGCCCCGACGCCCCCAGGACCCCGGCGGGCAGGAACTGCGCGCCACCGCCCACGCCTGGCTGAACTTCGGCTCGCACGCCACCCGGCTGCTCAGGGTCCA
The DNA here is from genome assembly GCF_044748225.1 of Streptomyces sp. NPDC090021. Taxonomy (NCBI): domain Bacteria; kingdom Bacillati; phylum Actinomycetota; class Actinomycetes; order Kitasatosporales; family Streptomycetaceae; genus Streptomyces; species Streptomyces sp. NPDC090021. The sequence continues at coordinate 254,286 of NZ_JBIVFO010000004.1, forward strand.
CCGCAACACCCTGTCCGCACGGCTCCGGCTGATCGAGACGCTGCTCGGACTGGACCTCGCGCGCCTCGGCGACCAGGCGGGGCTCTCGCTGGCGCTGCGGCTGACTCCGGGTGCGGGGCGGGGGAGCGGCGCCGCGGCCACGGCGGGCACCCCCGGCCTCGACGCGGTCCTGCGCGATCCACGGCTGACCGAGTGGGCCCGGGGCCACCTGCGCCCGCTGACCGGCCCGGACGCCCCGGCCGGTGCGCGGGACACCGTCCGCACCTGGCTGGCCCACGACGCGCGGCTCGTCCCGGCCGCCGCCGCGCTCGGGGTGTCCGTCCCCGGGGCCCGCAAGCGGCTGGCCCGGATCGAGGGCCTGCTGGAGCGTTCGCTGCTGCAGTCCCCGAGCGTCCGGTACGACCTGTGGCTGGCCCAGCGGGCCGAGGAGCTCGCCGAGTGACACAAGCCCCAAAAGGGATGTTCGTCGAAAAAAATGCACGATCATGCCCGAATGAGGCGTATCAATGTGAAGCGCGTGCTGGTCGGTGAACCCCTCGACACCGCGCGGCTCGGCGAGACCCTGCTTCCCAAACGGCTCGCCCTGCCGATCTTCTGCAGCGACCCTCTCTCCTCCGTGGCCTACGCCACCGAGGAGATCCTGCTGATCCTGGCCCTCGGCGGCGTCGCCCTGCTCCACCTCTCCTGGTACGCGGCCGCCGCCATCGTCTTCCTGCTCGTCGTCGTCGTGGCCTCCTACCGCCAGACCTGCCACGCCTACCCGGGCGGCGGCGGCGCGTACGTCGTCAGCGCCGAGAACCTCGGACAGACCGCCGCGCTCACGGCCGCCAGCGCCCTCCTCGTCGACTACGTGATGACCGTCGCGGTCTCCGTCGTCTCCGGGGTCTCCGCCATCACCTCGGCCGTCCCCGCGCTCAGCGACCACGAAGTGGTCATGTCGGTCGCCTTCGTGGCGCTGCTGACCCTGATGAACCTGCGCGGCGTCAGGGAGTCGGGCCGCGTGTTCGCCATCCCCACCTACGGGTTCGTCCTCGTCATCTACCTGATGTTCGCCGTCGCCGCCGTACGCCTCGGCACCGGCCAGACCATCCGTGCCGAATCCGCCGATCTGCCGATCATCGCGACCGGCACCTACACCGGACTCGCCCTGGTCCTCCTCGCGATGCGTGCCTTCGCCTCGGGCTGCACCGCGCTGACCGGCGTCGAGGCGATCAGCAACGGAGTCCCCGCCTTCCGCAAACCCAAGGCCAGGAACGCCGCCACCACGCTCGCCGCGATGGGCTTCCTCTCGGTGACGATGTTCGCCGGCATCACCGCCCTCGCCATGACCTACGAGGTGCACGTCGCGGCCGACCCCACCGAACTGGGCCTGCCCCCGGGCACCCCGACCTCCACCGCCCTCGCCCAGATCGGCCGGGCCACCTTCGGCAGCTGGCACTTCCTCTTCTACCTGCTCCAGGCCGTCACCGCCGGGGTGCTGATCCTGGCCGCGAACACCGCCTTCAACGGCTTCCCCATGCTCGCCTCGATCCTGGCCAGGGACCGGTACGCGCCCCGCCAGCTCTACAACCGCGGCGACCGGCTCGTCTACTCCAACGGCGTCGTGCTCCTCGCGCTCGCCGCCGTCGCCCTCATCGTGGCCTTCGACGCGGAGCTGACCCGCCTCATCCAGCTCTACATCATCGGTGTGTTCGTCTCCTTCACCCTCTCCCAGTCGGGCATGGTCCGGCACTGGAGGAAGGCGCTCGCCTCGCCCGCCACCCCGCGCGAGGAGCGGGTCCACATCCACCGCAGGCTCGGCATCAACGCCGTCGGCGCCACACTGACCGCCCTGGTCCTCGTCATCGTCCTCGTCACCAAGTTCACCCACGGGGCCTGGCTCGTCGTCATCGCCATGCCCCTGCTGTTCCTCGGCATGAAGGGCGTGCGCCGGCACTACGACCAGGTCGCCCGGCAGGTCGACGTCGCCCCCGACGCCCGGCCGCGCCGGCCCGCCCGCCACCACGTGCTCGTCCTGGTCGCCGCCGTGCACGCCCCGACCCTCAAGGCGATCGGCTACGCGCAGGGGCTGCGCCCGGACACGCTGACGGCGGTGACCGTCGCCGCCGACGAGACGGAGGCGGCCCGGCTGCGCGCGGCGTGGGAGGAGCACGACCCGGGGCTGTCGCTGAAGATCCTCCACTCGCCCTACCGGGAGGTGGTGGGACCGATCCTGGCGCACGTGGAGGAACTGGCCGCCGAACCGTCGACGGACATGCTGTCCGTGGTGATCCCCGAGTACGTCGTCGGCCACTGGTGGGAACAGCCCCTGCACAACCAGAACGCCCTGCGGCTCAAGGCCCGCCTGCTGTTCACGCCGGGGGTCGCGGTGATCGACGTCCCCTACCTGCTGGAGTCGGCCGAGGCCGCCAAGGCGGCCGAGGCCGCGGGGCGGGACGGCTAGGGCCTGTATTGAGTTGCCCCGCGGCGTCGCGACGCCCGGCACGCACCCTCGGCGCACGAGCCGAATGTCCTAGTAGCTCCGCTACGAGG
>NZ_JBIVFO010000005.1:0-220791 GCF_044748225.1 Streptomyces sp. NPDC090021
TCGCTCGACCGGGGGGGTGGGCCGGTTTTGTTTTTGTTTCTGGCCCCTGTGGCCCCTGGAGCGCCGCCGGGGGGGGCGGCGCGGCCGGGGGGGGGGGGGGGGGCCCGGGGCCCCCCCCCCGGCCGCATCGCACCGCGCTCACTACGGAGGTCTTGCACCATGCCCCTGAACTCACCACGGTCCACCACGATTCGCTGGGGGTCCGAGGACGTCCTGGTCACCAGCATCGAGCCAGACCTTCCGGGAGAGGCCGACGAAAGCGCCCTGCAGAAGGTCGTCGTTGCCGGAAGCTCGAACCCGGCAGCCAGTCTGCCCGAAGAGGCATGGGAGGCGGTGGCCCGTGCGACGATCGGACCGGAGAACCTCGCTGTACAGCTCCAGCCGTCCGCGCAGACGCCCTCCGGGCTCCTCATGGAGGAGAACGTCGAGGGCGCGACCTTGCGGTCGGTCGTCACCCGGGTCCAGCTGAACGAACTCCTGCCCGGCATCCAGCCCCGTACGGGCATGGCGGTACTGGAGACCCCCGACCCTCTGGTGCAGGGAATCACGGACGGGGACCAGCCCTGCTCCATGGTGCGCTACCAGTACCGGGACCTCGATCACCTGCGGAACCACGTGTGGCAGACCATCCACGCCACGCTTTCGCTCAACAGCTACGCGCAGTCCATCCTCGCCCGCAAGGTCACGCGCAACCTGATCACGCACCCTGTCGAGATCACCTTCGAGGACGGCACCGACTCCTTCCACACCGTGGTCACACGGGACGGAATCACCCGGCTGGCCAGCTCCTGGGCCGTGCTGGCCGGCCCCGATGCCGATGCCGGTGAAGCGGCCACCACAGCAGTAGAAGCGCTCTTCGCACAGGTGCCGGCCAAAGCACCCGGCGCAGTCGGCGGCTCTCTTGGGGAGCGGCTGGCGAGGAGCCGGGAACGGTGGCGCCTCTCCCTTCGTGAGGAGTTCACCCGGGAAATGGCTGCTGCCGAGCCGGGCCTCCGCGCAGTCCAGATCGCCCAGACCTATGTACTGCCCGCCCAGATCACCGTAGGGGTGGAAGGGCACCCCGGACGACTGCTCGCGGCACAGGACATCTTCGACGACGCGATCAGGTCCGTGCTGGCCAGCGTCCACGTCGAGTTCAAGCAGTGGGACGCTGCTGCCCAGAACACCGAAGTCGCCACCCGCGCGCTCAAGCGGGTGATCCAGCAGGGAGACTCCCTGGTTTCGCAGAACGATCTCCAGGTCGTTTACGGCTTGGCCGTCGGCCGGATACCGGTAGAGGACATCCCCGGCCTCTTCGACGGTGCACCCCCCGGCACCGCGCTCTGGCGGAGCATCTACCTCGTACACGCCCTGACTCGTCCGGAGCTTCTGGAACGGCTGAAAGACCAGGCCAAAGCAATCAAGGGGGGTAAGCGGATGGGGCTGAAGGGGTTCGCCGAACTCCTGGGCCCACTCATCGACGTGCCATGGCGCAGCCACAAGAAGCTGGTCACCACACAAGCGCGCAACGCCTGGAACAACGGCGGTGTACTCACCACTGATGTCACAAGAGAGTGGGACCCTGTCCCGACCAACGACTTCACCGAACTCGTCGCACCCGCCCTCGCTGGTGACAGGAACGCCCGCTGCACACTCGCCGTGGCCGGCGGTGTGGCGCTCATCGCCGACAAGCTGCTGACGCGCAACGTCGGTTCGGGCCTGACAGCCTCCAAGGCCAACGGCGGTGTCCCCTTCCGCGCCGACGTCAACCAGGTCGTCGAGGACTTGTCGCGGCAGGACAACGAGCTGGGCCTGTGGACCCTCGCGCTGGTCGCGAACCGGTTCCGCAGCGATGCCTTGCCCACCAACGCGGTGACCATGCGGCAGCTCAACCTGAAGCAGAAGTCAGGCGACACCCAAGAGGCCTACGTCCACTTCCAGACCGACCTCACGGAGAAGGACAAGATCGCCCGAGATGGGGACGGTATCCCGCAGCACCTGCTCCAATGGGACGTGGTCTGGGCATCCAATCCGGATCGGGCTCGCAAGTCCCACCCGGCGCCCCCACCCACGGCGACGGGTGTGACCGCGGACGGGACGGGGGCCGAGCCTCTGTACACCGATGCAGGTACCGGCATGGATGCGGGCTCTGGCACGGAGGACGACGAGTCGGTGGACCCCCGCCCCCCGAGCCAGCGGGCCGCCGAGCAGCGGTATGTGCTGCGTCAGGGCGTCGCCACCGCCCGCGACGCACTCGACAGGCTCCACCTGCTCGAACCGGAAGTCGGATCGCATACGCCCGTCATCCCGCAGACGGTCCTGGACGAACTGCTCACCTCACTGATCGGCCTGCAGACGGACATCGAGAACCTTCGCCGGAAGATCACACCGGACGACGAGGCAGAGCCGGAGGGCGAGCAGCCCCAGTAGACCGGCAGGGCCCGGCTCGGCCCGGACAACGGCTGTCGGCCGGACCTCACGCCGGACACCGCTACCCCTCGTCGTCCATCCCGGCCAGGACGAGGGGCAGCCGGGCGGCGCCGTCGGCGGTGACCCGGACCGGTACGCCCCAGTCCTGCTGGTGGACGTGGCAGGCCGGGTACTCGTTGGCCGGGTCGTCGTCGCAGGACGCGGCCATCGCCGAGACGTGCAGCACGCCCTCGGTGACGGCCGGGTTCAGCTCCAGCTCCCGGAACAGGTCCGTCCCGGCCCCCTCGCCGCCCGCCAGCAGCTCCGGCGGGGTCGAGGAGACCAGCAGGCGGGTGGAGGGACCGTAGCGGGTGTCGAGCTTCTGCCCGCTCGGGGCCCGGAAGACCACGTCCAAGCGCAGCGTGCCGGGCGCCACCTCGGTGGCGGCGCGCTGGGTGCGGTGGGCGACCGCGTCCACCCGTACCGCCTCCTCCGGGAGCCGCAGCCGCGTCAGACGGTGCCGGGCGGACTCGACGACCACGATGTCCTCGCCGACCAGCACGGCGTCACTCGGCTCGCGCAGGTCGGTCGCCAGGGTAGAGACCTGCCCGGTGGCGGGGTCGTAGCGGCGCAGCGCGTGGTTGTAGGTGTCGCACACCGCGACCGATCCGTCGGGCAGGGCGGTCACCCCGAGCGGGTGCTGGAGCAGGGCCTGGCCCGCGTCCCCGTCCCGGTGCCCGAAGTCGAACAGGCCGGTGCCGACGGCGGAGCTGACGGCGTACCCGCTGTCGGTGGGGTGGACGTACCGCAGGGCACTGGTCTCGGAGTCGGCGATCCACAGCCGGTCCCCGGCGGCGGCGAGCCCGGACGGCTGCGCGAACCAGGCCTCGGCGGCCGGCCCGTCGTGCAGCCCCTCGTTGGTGGTGCCGGCCGCGACCTCGACGGTCCCCGCCTCCGGGTCCCAGGTCCACAGCTGGTGGACACCGGCCATGGCGATCCACACCTTGCCCTGCCACCAGGCCACGTCCCACGGCGAGGACAGGTCCACCTCAAGGGCCGGCCCGGAGGTCGGCGAGCCCTGCCACCACTGCCGCCCGGTCCCGGCGACCGTCTCGACCGCCCCGCTCTCCAGGTCGAGGACGCGCAGCGCGTGGTTGACCGTGTCGGCGACGACCACCCGCCGCCCGTCGGGCAGCAGCGCCAACCCCTGCGGCTCGCTGAAGCTGTCCCCGGCGAAGCCGCGCTCGCCGCTGCCGATGCGGCGGACGACGCTCTCCCCGTCGGCGGCCAGCTCCACCAGCTGGTGCCGCGTCGAGTCCGAGACGAGGAAGTTCCCGCTGGGCAGCAGCAGCGCCTTGCCGGGGAAGCGCAGGTCGCTGGCGACGGGCTCGGGCGCCACGTACGGGCCGTCGCCGCGCCGCAGGGTGCCCTTGGCCTCGTGCTCGGCCTCCAGCTCCTCGACCAGCTTCGCGATGGCGTGCGCATGCCCCTCGCCGGCGTGCTGGGCGACGATGTACCCCTCGGGGTCGATCACGACGAGGGTGGGCCACGCGCGCACGGCGTACTGCTTCCAGGTGGCGAGCTCGGGGTCGTCGAGCACCGGGTGGTGCACCTCGTAGCGCTCGACGGCGTCCACGACGGCCGCGTGGTCCGCCTCGTGCACGAACTTGGGCGAGTGCACCCCGACGATCACGACGGTGTCACGGTGCTTCTCCTCCAGCTCCCGCAGCTCGTCGAGGACGTGCAGGCAGTTGATGCAGCAGAAGGTCCAAAAATCGAGGATCAATGCGCGACCTCGGAAGTCGGCGAGCTTCAGGTCCTTCCCGCCGGTGTTGATCCAGCCGCCCTTGCCGATCAGCTCGGGGGCACGGACACGGGCACGCTTGCGGGGTGCGGGCGCGGGGGTGGGCGCCGGGGCAGCATCGTTCATCCTTCAAGCTTGCCATTGGCCCGTGAACGTCCCGTCACGCCCGTACTGCAAGGCGCCGCACCGACCCGCCCCACCCGTACGGAACGCGCACCCGCAGGGGTGACGACGGGGGGCGGGAGCCCGTGGGAACCTGGGCACGGGAAGAAAGGGAGGCGTCCGCAATGACCACCGCCCACGACTACAGCGAGGGCATCGATCCCGAGCGCGCGCTGAAGTACGCCATCCAGCACCACAGTGGAGACCGCGCCGAAATCGTCGAAGGGGTCATCAGCAACGTGACGCCGAGCTGGGACCACGAGAACGCGGTGGAAGAGATCCGCGATCAGATCCGCCCCCGGGTCAAGGAACTGGAGTGCGTCACCGGCTCGGGGAACCTGGACCTGCCGGGCTCACCGAACTGGTACATCCCCGATCTCGCTGTCGTGCCGAGGGCGATCGCCAAGGGCGGGGGCGCGCTGCTGCCGGATCAAGTGCTGCTCGTCGTCGAGATCACCTCCGAGTCCAATGCCGATACCGACCGCATCGTGAAGCGCAGGCGGTACGCCGAGTACGGGGCGCCGCTCTATCTGCTGGTCGACCGGCTGGAGCGGTCCGTCACGCTGTTCGCCGAGCCCGGGAGCCTGGGGTACACGAAGGTGGACGGGCCGCACCCGTTCGGGACGGTCGTGCGGTTGCCGGAGCCGTTCGGGGTCGATCTCGACACCGGTGGACTCTAGGACCGCAGGGGCGGGCGGGCGATCCGGCCCGTTTCCAGGGCTGCGCACAGGGCTCCGTCCGGGCCCGCCGTGATGGCGTGCGGCCTGCAGGCCGGATCGGCAGCGGATACTCGGTGACCTCGCCCGCGGTGGTGATCCGGGCGATCCGCCCGACGCCGATCTCCGCACACCACAGTGCGCCGTCGCGCCCGCCGTGATGCCGACGGGGCCGGCGTCGGGGGTGGGCAGCGGGTGGACGGTGATGCCGCCGCCGGTGGTGACGCCGCCGGTAGCGTGCGGGAGCATGACGGACAGCACGCCGCCGAACGGGCGGACCTTCGAGGCCCTGCACGCCGACGCCGTACGCAGCACCGGGCAGTTGCGCGAGCTGTACGAGGATCCGGGGGAGATGGCCCGCCGCAAGACCGTCGACCGGATCCACGACGCCGCCCGCGCGCTCATCGGGCGCTCGTCGCTGGTGTTCGTCGCGAGCGCCGGTGCCGAAGGGCACTGCGACGTGACGCCCCGGGGCGGGCCGCCCGGATTCGTCGCCGTCCTCGACGAGTTCACCCTCGCGATCCCCGACGCCACCGGCAACAAGCGGCTCGACACCGCCCACAACGTCGTGGAGACGGGCCGGGCCGGGCTGATCTTCGTCATCCCGGGCCGGGCCACCACGCTGCGCGTGAACGGGCGGGCCTGCGTCAGCGCCGATCCGCGGCTGCTGGAGCAGCTGACCCCCGTCGGCAAGCCGCCGCGCAGCGCGATCGTCGTCGGGGTCGAGGAGGCGTACCAGCACTGCCCGAAGGCGTTCCTGCGCAGCGGCGCGTGGAAGCCCGGGCAGTGGCTCGCCGAGGACGCCGCCCCGAGCTCCGCCGAGGTCACGCTCTCCCACCTGGACATGCCCGGGCTGACGATCGAGGACGTCCGCCGACAGGAACGCGAGTCGCTGCTGTACCGCTACGACTAGCCGGTCGGCCTGCACCGGACAGCCCGTCGGCCCGTCAGCCGGCGGCGGTCGGCCGGGCAGCCCGTCGGCCGGACTACGCGCCGCCGAACAGGGCGCTCAGGCGCGGCAGTCGGGCGGCCAGCTCGGCCTCGTCGTCGAAGTCGAAGTCCCAGGCCGGGTCCAGGGGCGGGTAGCCGATCGTGAAGGAGTCCGACGGGAGCTCACGGCCGGTGGCGCTCTCGTACGCCGTCCACGCGATCGAGAGCGCCTCCTCGTCCTCCAGCTCCAGGCCCTCCGCCGCCGCTTCGCGGACCGCGGGGTGCTCCGCGAGGGAGTCCGGGTCGGCCAGGGCTGCGTCGAAGACCGCCCGGCCCTGGGTGAGGAGCCAGCCGCGGAAGTAGTCGAAGCCGTCGTCCGAGCAGCCGCCGTTGATCATGTAGGCGGCGGCCCAGAGCGGGCTGCGGTAGGACTCGGCGAGCAGGTCCCACAGCACCTGCTGGGCCGCGAGCAGCTCCGCCTTGGGGCGGGCCGCGAGCAGCTCCGCGGCCCGCCGCGCCACCGCGTCCCGGTCCGCGTCCTGCCCCGCGCCACCCGCCGCCGCCGGGTCCGCCGCCACGTCCGCGCGCGCCGTCTCGATCAACTGCCAGAACGTCTGCTTGTCCATGGGCAGAGCCTGGCACCCGGCACTGACATCAGCCGAGGAAGGAGCGGAGGGATCCCGCGAGGGAGCTGACGAAGGCGTCCTGGACCTGCGCGGGGACGAGGTCGAGGGACAGGTACGGGTTGAGGTCCTCCAGCTCGACGAGGAGCAGTTCACCGGAGGGGGCCCGGCAGGCGTCCACCCGCTGGATGCCGTGGGAGAGGGTGTTCCACTCCACGAAGGCGCGGGCGAAGGCCAGGTCCTCGCCGGTCGGCTCGTAGGGGCGCAGCTCCCAGCGGCGGGCCGGGTCCGGGGCGTGGAGGGCGTACTGGAAGGCGTCGTCCACGAAGTAGAAGGACACCTCGTACGCGAAGTCGATGCGCGGCTGGATCAGCACGGCCCCGGCCGGGCCGTCGGGCGTGGCGGTGAAGGTGAGGCCGATGGAGTCGGCGCCCTGCTTCGGCTTGACCACGTACTCGGGCGCCTGCGGCAGTTCACCGAGCCGGGCCGGGTCGTCGACGGTCGGAATGACCGGGTAGCCGGCGGCCGTCAGGTCGAGCAGGTACTGCTTGCCGGCCATGTCGGCGCGGCCGGTGAGGGGGTTGTAGACGGGCGTACCGGCGGCCAGGGCGGCGGCACGGAAGGCGTCGTACTCCTCCTGGTAGTGCAGGACCGGGCCGCTGTTGCGGACGATCACGGCGTCGAAGCCGGGCATCAGGGCGCGTGCGTCGGCGGGGTGGCACAGGGCCAGCCCGAAGTGCTCGCGCAGGCGCGAGGTGAGGAATATGTCCTCGTCGCAGTAGCGGCGGCCGCGTGCGGGGTACGCCAGGTCGGTCACGTAGAGCAGGGGCATGGGGGCAACCTATCGCGGGCACTGATGACCGCATGAAATACCTCGTTCGGGACAAAATGCTGGCCATCGGCGACGACTACCGGATCGAGGACGAGGACGGGCGGCACGCTTTCCTCGTCGACGGGAAGGCGCTGCGCTTCCGGGACACGCTGGAGCTGAAGGACCCGGACGGCCGGATCCTGATCACCCTGCGGGAGAAGCTCTTCGGCTTCCGCGACGCGATGACCCTGGAGCGGGACGAGCGGCGGCTCGCGGTGATCCGCAGGAAGCGGCTCTCACTGCTGCGCAACCACTTCCGCGTGACGCTGGCCGAGGGCACGGTGCTCGACGTGAGCGGGCGGATCCTGGACCGGGAGTTCAAGGTCGAGTACGACGGGGAGCTGCTCGCGCTGGTCTCCCGGCAGTGGTACCGGGTGCGGGAGACGTACGCGGTGGACGTGGTCCGGGAGGACGCGGACGCGGCGCTGCTGGTCGCGGTCGCGGTGTGCGTGATCCGGATGGCCGAGAAGGAACGGGAGGACGCCCCGGGCGACTGAGTACGCGGCCCGCGGGCAGGTGAGCATCCGCGCTCATGCCGCGGTGGCGGGCCGGCTGCCAGGATCGTGGACGTCCCCGGGGACGGGACCCACCGGGCCCCGGCGCCACGGCAGCACCGCAACCCGGCAACCCGGCACCCCGGCACCCCGGCAACCCGGCAGCACGGAAGGAACCCACGGTGAACCCCAGCACCCAGGCGGCCCTGTACGGTCCGTGGCAGCCCGCGCAGCCCGCGCAGCCCGCCCGCGGGGGACGGCCGGTCGTCGTCGTGCTCGCCGCCCTGCTGTGGGCGGTGACCGCCCTCTCGGTCTCCCTGATCGGCGGCCTCGCCTGCATCGCGCTGCTCTGGACCGCCGCGGCGGGGGAGCCCGCCGCCGGCCTGGTCCTGCCGCTCCTGCTGATCCCGGCGGGCGCCGCCGGGATCACCGCCCTGGCCCGTGCACCCCGGGTCCGCGCCCTGACCGCGTCCACACGGATGCTGCTCCTCGGCGCGGTGGCGTGCCCCGTTCCGACCGCCCTCGCGGTCTGGCTCTGGGCCCTGACCGGCTGACCGCCGGCCGACTGGCCGGCTGGCGGTCAGCGGCCCAGGCGGCGGTCCTTGAGGGCCGGGAACTGCGCGCGGGTTTCGGCCACCTTCGCCGGGTCCAGGTCCACCGTGAGGACCTCCTCGCCCGGACCCGCCTCCGCCAGGACCTCGCCCCACGGGTCCACGACCAGACTGTGCCCGGCCTGTTCGACGCCCGCGTGGGTACCGGCCAGCCCGCACGCCAGGACGTACGACTGGTCCTCCACGGCGCGCGCCCGGTTCAGCAGCGTCCAGTGCGCGCGGCGGCGCGCGGGCCAGCCGGCGGCCACGATCATCGTGGTGGCCCCGGCGTCCACCAGGCCGCGGAACAGCTCCGGGAAGCGCAGGTCGTAGCAGGTGGCGATGCCGAGGGTCTGCTCCGGCAGCTCCACGGTGGTCAGCGAATCACCGGCGGACATCAGGACCGCCTCGCCCTGGTCGAAGCCGAAGCGGTGGATCTTGCGGTAGGTGGCGGCCAGCTCACCGGCCGGGGAGAGGACGAGGGCGGTGTTGTAGAGGGAGCCGTCGCCCGCGCGCTCCACTACAGAGCCCGCGTGCAGCCAGACCCCGGCGTCGGCCGCCGCCTTCGACATGACCTCGTAGGTCGGCCCGTCCAGCGGCTCGGCCTCGGTCTCGAACTGCTCGTAGGCGAAGGCGCCCACGGTCCACAGCTCGGGCAGCACGACGAGATCGCAATCGTCCTGCTCCCGTACGAGATCGGCCACGCGGGCGCGTCGGGAAGACACCGACTCGCCCTCGTTCACTGCGGTTTGGATCAGCGAGGCGCGCACACTACCACCGTCCTGGCGTTCAGGCCGTCAACTCGGGCCCACGAATCCTCACACGAAAGCACTGCCGGGGTGCTCACAGGCAGCGTAGTTTTGGAAACTGAGTCCACCGCTTCCGAAACGCGCCACTGAACGACGCCACTGAACAGCACCGCGAGGGGTCCCGTTGACCGTCCATCCGCATCCCCGTCTTCAGCCCTATGCCGACGCGTGGACACACTCGATCGAGGCGATATCAGAGCTGGTCCTCCCCCTGACGGAGGGAGAGTGGAACCGGGCGACGCCGTGCCCGGGCTGGTCGGTCCGTGACGTCGTCTCCCACATCATCGGCATCGAGTGCGAGCAGCTCGGGGACCCCCGGCCGATCCACACCGTGGCACGGGACCTGCGGCACGTGGTGGACGAGTTCAGCCGGTACATGGAGGTGCAGGTCGACGTGCGGCGCCACCACACCGCGCCGGAGATGACCTCGGAGCTGGAATACACCGTCATCCGCCGCGCGCGGCAGCTGCGCAACGAGAAGCGGGATCCGGACACCATGGTGCGGGGGCCGCTGGGCGACCAGGCGACCCTGGAACACGCGCTGCGGCTGAGGGCGTTCGACGTGTGGATCCACGAGCAGGACCTGCGGTGGGCGCTGGGGGTGCCGGGGAACTGGGACTCGCCGGGCGCGTACGTGGCGCGGGACATCCTGCTGGCCGGGCTGCCCAAGGTGGTGGCGAAGCACGCGGGGGCCCCGGCGAACTCGGCGGTGGTGATCGATGTTCACGGCCGGCTGGAGTTCATGCGGACGGTACGGGTGGACGCGGACGGCCGCGGCACGGTGGACAAGTCCCCCTCGCTGGGCCCGGCGGTGACGCTGGCCCTGGACTGGGAGACGTACGTCCGGCTCGCGGCGGGCCGGGTGCGGGCGCACGCGGTCGCCGACCGGGTGAAGGTGGAGGGTGACGCCCAGCTGGCGGAGGCGATCCTGACGCAGTTCTCCGTGACCCCGTGATCGCGTGATCGCCTGACCCGTGATCGCGTGATCGCGTGACGGCTCAGGCGGTGCGCAGCACCGCGGCCCCGGCGGTCCCGGCGGCCACGCGGCGGAATTCGGCCGGACTGATCGCGTAGGCGGCGCGGAAGGCCCGGCTGAAGGCGGGGGCGTTGGCGAAGCCCCAGCGGCCGGCGATGTCGTGGACCGGGCGGCCCGCCAGCTCGGGGCGGGCCAGGTCGGTGCGGCAGCGCTCCAGGCGGCGCCGCCGGACGGTGGCGGCGACGCTCTCGGGCTCGTCACGGAAGAGCAGGTGCAGGCCGCGCACGGAGATGCCGTGCGCGGCGGCGATGAGGCCCGGGGTGAGCGCCGGGTCGGCGAGGTTGTGGTCGATGAAGGCGTCGATCCGCTCGCGCAGCGCGCGGGCGCGGACCTCCGCGGGCAGTTCCGCGTAGGTGTCGACGTGCTGCGCGAGACAGGCCGCGGCGAGGTCGGTGACCACCGCGCCGAGCCGGCGCAGCTCCTGCGGCCCGCATTCGGAGCCGTGTGCTCCGAGCGAGGTGAGAAACCCCGCCAGCACGGCGGCCATGCCGCTGTCGGCACCGATGCGCCGGCCGAGCAGCCGGTCGGCCCGGCCGGACCGCAGCGGCAGTGCGGTCCTCGGCAACTGAACGACCAGGGCGTTGAGGGTGCCGTCGCCGGGGCGGCAGTCGGCCTCGAAGGGGCGCGAGGTGTCCCAGAGGATCATGTCACCGGGGGAGAGCTCCGCCTCGCTGCGGCACTGGGACATCCACATGCGGCCGCGGGTGAGGAGGGCCAGGTGGTACTGCTCGGGGTCGCCGCGCCGGATGAGCGCGGGTGTGCGGCGGGAACGCAGCCGGGAGTAGTCGAAGGACGAGACCTGGGCCGAGCCGAGGTCCAGTACGGCCGCGGCCGCCTGGAAGTCGGCGGAGCGTTCGCTGCTGAGGGCCGTCGGCATCAGGGAGTCGGCGATGACGTCGGTGAACCACTCGAACCGCTCCGCCGCCGGCACGGTGGCGGCGGAGATCCTCGCCCACATCTGCGGTACTCCCTCCCCGCCGCCGCTCCGGGTGGGCGGCGGCCTACGGCGTCTCGCGCCCCGCTGTTTCCGGCAGGGGACACGCGGTGGGGCGCGGCTGCGGTTCCGTCCCCGGGCCACGGTCCCGCGAGGCCGCCGGCGCGGTGACCTGTGCGGTGACCGGCGCGGTGACCTGTGCGGTGACCGGTGCGCTCGGCCGGGCCGTGGCGCGCCCGCGGTCCGCCTCGCGGGCCAGCGCGCGCCGGCGCAGGCCGAGGATACGGCTGACGCCGAGCGCCTGCAGCACGAAGACCGTCGAGAACGCGATGCGGTAGTCGTCGCCGGTGGCGTCCAGCAGGAGGCCCACCGTCAGCAGGGTGGTCATGGAGGCGATGAAACCGCCCATGTTGGTGATCCCGGAGGCGGTGCCCTGGCGCTCGGGCGGGTTGGCCGGGCGGGCGAAGTCGAAGCCGATCATCGACGCGGGGCCGCAGCCGCCCAGCACCAGGCACAGGGTGATCAACAGCCCCATCGGGGCGTGCCCGCCCGGGTACGCGAGGACCGCGCCCCACAGCAGGGCCGTGAGGCCGACCGTCCCCAGGGCGAGCGGTACCCGCGAGGACGGACGGCGGCCGATGATCTGGCCGTAGACCAGCCCGAGCGCCATGTTCGAGGCGACGACCAGCGTCAGCAGCCCGCCCGCGGTGCTCCGCGTCAGCCCCTGCGCCTCGATCAGGAAGGGCATCCCCCACAGCAGCAGGAACACCATCGCGGGGAACTGCGTGGTGAAGTGCACCCACAGCCCGATCCGGGTGCCGGGTTCCCTCCAGGACTCCCTGATCTGGCGGCGCACGAAGCCCGCGCCGCCGGTCCGCGCCCGCGGCGGCGGCTCGTGTCCCGCCGGGTGGTCGCGCAGGAACAGCACCAGGGGCACCAGCACCACCAGCCCGGCCGCCGCGCTGCCGGTGAAGGCCGCGGTCCAGCCGACCCCGTGCAGCACGGGCGCGAGGACGAGCGTGGAGACGAGGTTGCCCGCCATGCCGACGAGCCCGGCCAGCTGCGCCATCAGCGGCCCGCGCCGGGCCGGGAACCAGCGCGTGCCGAGCCGCAGCACCGAGATGAAGGTCATCGCGTCGCCGCAGCCCAGCAGCGCGCGGGCGGCGAGCGCCATCTCGTACGAGGGGGAGAGCGCGAAGCCGAGCTGACCGGCGGTGAAGAGCACCGCGCCCAGCGTCAGCACCTTCTTGGTGCCGAGCCGGTCCACCATCAGACCGACGGGGACCTGCATGCCGGCGTAGACGAGCAGTTGGAGCAGGGAGAAGGCGGCGAGGGCGGAGGCGTTCACGTGGAAGCGGTCCGCCGCTTCGAGACCGGCGACACCCAGGCTGGTGCGGAAGATCACCGCCACGAAGTAGACGGCGACGCCGATGCACCAGACGGCGACGGCCTTCCCACCGCCCGGCGGGTCCTCCGCCCCGGCGCTCCGGGCCGTGGCGGCCGCCGCGGTGCCGCCCGCCGGCCCGGCGCTCACAGGCCCGGCCCCCGCACCAGCGACTCGACCCGGCCGATGTGCCCGCGGACCGCAGCGGCGGCCGCCGCGGCGTCCCCGGCCCGCAGCGCGTCCAGGATCCCGGCGTGCTCGGCCAGCGTCCGCTCCAGCCGGTCGGGACGGGCGTGCAGCAGGGCCACGCCCATCCGCAGCTGCCGGTCCCGGAGTTGGTCGTAGAGGCGGCACAGGATCTGGTTACCGGCGCTGCGCACGATCTCGGCGTGGAAGCCCCGGTCCGCCGCCGTCATCGCGGCGAGGTCGCCCGCGGCGGCGTGCCGGCGCTGTTCGCCGAGCAGCTCTTCGAGCCGGTCCAGCAGGCCGGGTGGCGCCGGCACGGCCCGGCGCACGGTGAACTCCTCGACCAGCAGCCTGGTTTCGAGGACGTCGTTGATCTCCTGCGCGGAGACCGGCAGGACCAGCGCACCCTTCTTCGGGTACAGCTTCAGCAGTCCCTCGGTCTCCAGGCGCAGCAGCGCCTCGCGGACCGGTGTCCGCGACACCCCCACCGCTTCGGCGAGTTCGCCCTCGGTGAGGAGGGTGCCG
The DNA here is from genome assembly GCF_044748225.1 of Streptomyces sp. NPDC090021. Lineage (NCBI taxonomy): Bacteria > Bacillati > Actinomycetota > Actinomycetes > Kitasatosporales > Streptomycetaceae > Streptomyces > Streptomyces sp. NPDC090021. The sequence continues at coordinate 13,453 of NZ_JBIVFO010000005.1, forward strand.
CCTTCGTAGCGCCGGTCGAGCACCCCGTGCTTGACGTGCCGGTAGACGCGGTCGGCGGCGGTCGCGGCGCTGGTTGCAGTCGCGGCGCTGGAGGCGGTCGCGGTGCTGGAGGCGGTCGCGGTGCTGGAGGCGGCGGGCATGCGCACAGAATAGATACAACAGAGGGGCAACCCGGGGTCCGGTCCGGGATGTGGACCGGCGGCTGCCGCGTGGCAGGACCCCGCCCCGCGTCGGGCCCCCCGCCGCACCGCGTCGTCGTCCCCCGGCAGGAGGCGCCACCCGGTTTTCTCCGACCCCGCCGGGGCCCGCCTGCACCGAAGGATGTAGGGCGCCTTCGTCCGCCCGCACGACGTTCCCGGCCCGGCGCGCCGGGAGCCTGGAGTCATGGCCGACACCCTCGCCCCGGTGGTCCGTACGACCACCCGGCTCCCCCTCCTGGACGTCCTACGCGGCGCCGCCATCCTCGGCACCCTCATGACCAACGTCTGGATCTTCGCCTCCCCCGGCTCGGAGTGGAGCGTGCTCCGGGGCGGTCTGGGCATGCCCGATCCGATCGCCGACCCCTCCGCGGCGAACATCGCCGAAACCGTCTTCCGCTTCCTCGCCGACGGCAAGTTCCTGGCCCTGCTCACCGTGCTCTTCGGGGTCGGTCTGGCCATCCAGTACGACTCCGCGGCCCGCCGCGGCGAACGGTGGCCCGGCCGCTACCCCAGGCGCGCCGCCTTCCTTTTCGTCGAGGGCACCGTCCACTTCGTCCTCGTCTTCGCCTGGGACGTGCTGATGGGGTACGCCGTGACCGCCCTGCTCGTGGCCTGGTTGCTGGCCCGCTCGGAGAAGGTGCGCCGGGTGGCCATGTGGACGGCCGCCGGCGTGCACCTGGCGCTGGTCGCCCTGGTGACCCTGGCCGCGACGGTCCGGGCCGGCACCGCACCGGACGGCCCCGAACCGGCCGCCGTCGACCTGTACGCCCACGGCGGCTACGCGGCCCAGGTCGCCTTCCGCCTGGAGAACGCCGTCGCCCTGCGCATCGAGCCCGTCTTCTCCTTCGCACTGCTGGTCTTCCTCTTCCTCCTCGGCGTACGCCTCCACCGTGCCGGGGCCTTCACCGACACCGCCGAAGGCCGCCGCATCCGCACCCGGCTGGCCGCCTGGGGCCTGGGCCTCGGGCTCCCGCTGAACGCCGCGGCCACCCTCGGCGGCGGCGACTTCTTCGTCCTGGGCCGCTACGGCGCCGCTCCGCTGCTCGCCCTCGGCTACATCGGCCTGATCGGCATCGCCCTGGACCGGCTGTGGATCCCGGCGGCCGCGACCCGCGCCCTCGGCTCCGTCGGCCGCACCGCGCTGTCCTGCTACGTAGCCCAGAACCTGCTGTGCATGCTGCTCTGCTACGGCATCGGGCTGGGCCTCGCCGACCGGCTCGGCGGGAGCGGCCCCTGGTGGGTGATGGGCCTGTGGGCGGGCGTGAGCCTGGTCCTGGCCACCGGGTCCTGGCTGTGGCTGCGCCGCTTCGACCGCGGCCCCCTGGAGTCCCTGCAGCACAAGGTCCTCAGCCCGCGCCGCCGCTCCCCGGCGTGACCTCGACGTCCAGCACGAACTCGTCGTACGGCGCCTCGTCCGGGTAGGGCGGCCGTACCTGAGCGAAGCGGATCCTGGCCCGGCCCCCGCCCGGGGGCCGGGCCCTGACGACGTAGCCCAGCTCCACCGCGGCCCCCGGCGGCGCGGCGGCCGGGGCGGCCGGCCCGGGCGCCACCGACACCACGTCCGCGTCCCCCGCGACCTGCCAGGTCCACACGTACCCGCGCGCGCCCCGCCCGGTGAGCCGCAGCCCGTACGCCTCACCCGGCCTCAGTACGACCCTGCGTACCTCCACAGCCGTCCGGTCCTCTCAGACGGGGCCGATCACCGGCCCTTCGTGCCAGCCCGCGCCGTCGCGCCAGTAGTGCTGGAGGCGGCGGTCGGTGCGCAGGACGACGACTTCCAGGTTGAACCCGAAGCTGCCCTGGAGCATCCCGGTGACCGCGGCGACGTCGTGGCCGAAGACCGCGCCGCGCCGCCACGGGGAGCCGCCCGCGTTGCCGCGCCACCAGTGCTCCACCTGCCCTCCGGCCACGGCCACGCACAGCTCGTAGTTCCCGGCGGTGTCCTCGTCGGCGGCCCCGTACTGCCCCTCGATCAGGCAGGGCGCGGAGATCGCGGGCGTACCGCTGCCGAAGACCTCCCCGGCCCGCCAGACGAAGCCGTTCGGGTCGTCGCGCCACCACAGCTGCATGCGGCCGTCGGTGCGGGCGGCCACGAGGTCGAGGTGGCGTGCGCGGGTCTGGACGAGCGCGGGGCCGTAGTGGGCGATGCCGGAGGCGAAGCGGCCGCCGTCGTTCCAGGTCCACGGGGCGCCGTTGATCCGCCACCAGTGGTTCAGGCGCCCGTCCGCGGTGCGGACCACCACCTCGAAGTTGCCGGGCTTGCCGTAGTCGCTCTGGATGAACGCGGGGGTGGATCCGACCGCGGCGTCCCCCGGGCCGAAGGCACCGCCGTCGCGCCACACTCCGGCGGACTGCTCGAAGTACCAGTGGCGCAGCCGGCCGCCCGTGGTCACGTGCAGGGACTCCATGTTGCGGTTGTAGGTGGTCCCGGTGAAGGCCGGCTGGCCGGAGGCGTCGTGGGCGAAGGTGCGCGCACGGGCCCACGCGAAGGGCGCGTCGCCCTCGCGCCACCAGTGCTGAAGGCGGGCGCCCGTGGTGGTGGCGAGGAGCTCGAAGTTGCGGTGGGCACGGCCGTTGCCGCTCTCGTAGACGTTGCCGGTGTGCAGGCGGCGCTTGGTCCACGGGTCGGGGTTGGTGCCGCGCAGTCCGCACTTGGCCCAGTAGTCGATGTTGACCTCGCCGTAGGCGATCCGGCCGTAGCCGCCGACGTGGTAGCCGGTGCCCCAGGAGTTCTTGAACAGCCAGCAGCCCGCCGCGTCGTCGTAGCCGACGACCAGCACGCAGTGGCCGCCCGCGAGACGGTCGCTCGTACGGTGGTAGACGCCGGAGCCGAGGCCGAAGAAGTCGTCGTAGACGTCGAAACAGGCCGTCAGCGGGCCGACCGTGTCCAGCCACACCTTCTGCTGCTCGACGTCGCCGAGCCGGACGTAGTCGGTGACGCGGACGGTCCGGCCGGAACGGTCCCAGCTGGGCGTGTACTCGGCGCGCCAGGCGTCGCGGCGGGCGGCCGGCAGCCCGGCCGGCGGGGTGCTGTACGGCCAGCAGTCCGGGTCGGCGAGACCGCCGTTCGCCGTGATCCAGTCGAGGGCGGTCTCCGGGTTGCTGCCCTGGCCGCAGCTGAAGCGCAGACCGTCGTGGACGTCCCCCTCGGAGCGCTCCGCCCACACGTCGTGCTCGATGCGGGCCATGGACTCCACCAGGCCGGCGGCACCGAAGGCCCAGCAGGAACCGCACGGGTTCTGGTCCTTCACCTTGGTGATCCACGGCCAGCCCCAGCGGTTGCGCCAGTCCACGGCGGCCGGCCGGGCCCCCGCAACCGCCGTCCGCGACGCGCCGGCCAGCAGGCCGTGGGCGGCCCGGCGGCGGGTCAGGTGCGGGTTGCCGCTGGCGTGCCCGATGAGCCCCGGCAGGTCGACCGGGCCCACGGCCTCGGCGGGCGTCAGGTTCACCCCGGGCTCCAGACCGAGCGAGGGCCGCGGTACCGGCTCCTCGTCGGCCAGGTGCTCCAGCACCGACCAGCGCGCCCCGCGTGCGATCAGCCGCGCACGCAATTCCCCCACCGATTGAACAGACTCCTGCGGCATGGCGGCCCCCCAGCTGCGACCGTTCGGATCCGAGATCCGGGGAGCGTCCCCCCGCCACCGGGGGCAGTCAAGGGGGTCCGCACGGTCGCGCGGTGGCACGAGGGGAGCGTGCCCCCACCCTCGCCCGACCCCGTATCAGTCCGTCCCGCCGTCTCAGTCCGTCCCGCCGCCCCCGCCGCCGCACGAACCTCCGTCATGGCCGTGGCCCTGCTCGTAGTGATGATCGCCGCGGTGATCGCCGCGGTCGAGCGCCTTCCCCATCCGGACCAGGTGCCGGCCGAATCCGGACGGCAGGGGTGCCGCCTCCTGGACGACGCGCCGCAGCATGCGGTCCGCCACCGCCGGCGGCCCGTCGAAGACGTACGCGGGCCAGGCACCCTCCGCCCGGGCCGCCGCGACCCGGCGCCGCCCGGCCGCGGTGGGACGGGACCGTACCCGGCCCAGCAGCCCGGCGGCACGCAGCCGGTCCCGGATCGCGGCCACCTCCGCCCCGCCGGCCACGGCGGCGAGCACGGCCGCCACGCTCCTGCCCCGCGGGCAGGCCCCGGTCAGGGCCCGCTCGACGGGATGCCCGCCGTCCGCGCCGAGTTCGGCCCGCACTCGCGGCCCGACCACGCGGACCAGGCCGCGCCCCCGCAGTCCCAGCAGAGCCGCTTCTGCCACCCGCTGCGGACCGGCGACGAGGTACGCCACCTCGTACACGTCCGTCTCCACCCGCACCGCCCCCTTCATCCGGTCCGTCTCCCGCGACCATGCCCAGCCGGCGGGTGGGTCAGGCGTCGGCGAGAGCCTGTCTGATCCGGGCCAGGGAGGGGTTCACCATCGGGGGGTGGCCGGCGACGACCACCGTCGGCACGGTCTCGTTGCCGTCGGCGACCCCGCGGACGAAGGCGGCCGCCTCCGGGTCCCGCCAGATGTCGACCTTCCGGTAGGAGATCCGCGCCAACCGCAGCCGCGTAAGGAGCGTGACGCAGAAGACGCATCCGGGCCGCCAGTACACGGTCACGGCGGCGCCGTCGGATCCCCCTGTGTCGAACCGTCCCATCAGTTCCTCCGCCCGGTTTCCCGCCCGACCTGCCGGGCACGACGGTACCCGCGAGGAGCCGGAACGGGGCCGGTCTCCTCGTGCAGAGGGCCGTATAGGGTCCCCGTATGGGCACCTGGATCGCGCCGAGCGTCATCGAGAGAGAGCTGTACGAGGCCAAGAGCGCCGACGACTGGGCCGCGTACTTCGATGTGCTCGCCCGCGCCCAGCTCTACCTGGTACAGCCCCGGGTGCAGTCCGACGCCCACCCCGACTCGGTCTTCTTCCACCCCACCCCGGACCGCATGCTCGTTGTCCGGACCGCCGGCATGCTGCCCGCGCCCACCCCCGAGACGGTCTTCGAATCCCGCAGCCTGGGATGGTTCTCCAAGGTGTGGGCCGCCGGCGACCCCGCCTTCCTCGCCGTGAACCCGGGCTCCCCCGCCGAGGCCTACCTCACCACCACCCCCGCCGACCTGGCCCGCTGGCGCGCGCACGCGGACGCCGCGCCCTGCTACGGCCTGCCCGACGGCAAGGTCCATGCCCTCTTCACCGGCGGACCCCTGCACGGGGACATCGCCCACGGCCTCGCCGTCGGCGCGCATCTCGCCGTCACCAACGGCGAGTTCTGGAACGCCCTCGCCTACCACGGCAGCGGCTACCAGCACGAGCGCCGACGGGTCGCGAAGAGCTGGGGCATCACCGACCGGGCCGACTGGCTCGCCACGCTCGAAGAGCTCCTGAACACCACGGTGGTCAGCCCCGTCTGGGAGTTCGCACTCCGCGTCCGCCGCGTCCTCGCCTCCGACTTCGCCGGCCCCGTGGACGTCGAGCACTGGCGGCACGCCGCCGAGGCGAGCATGCGCCGCAACGCCGAACGCGCCGCCCAGCCGCAGCTCACCCCCGACGGGGTCACGGTCGCGCAGCCGCGCCCGACCGCCGAGGTAGAGGGGGAGATAGCCGGCGTCAGACGCCTCATAGGCCGGATGGCCCGCTACGAACAGCGCTTCCGCGCCGACGGGCTGCTCCCCGAGGACGGCTGGGTCCGTTCCGTCGAGGCCTGGGACCTCGGCCGTGCCTCCCAGATGGCACGCTGGGGCATCGGCTGCCGCTACGGCACCCTGCACGAGGCGGAGAAGGCCGTGCTGCGCGCCGGGGAGGCGGCCCGCGACACGTACCGCTCGTGGGAGGAGTTCTCCGCCGGGTACGTGCTCGGCCGGTGCCTGCACTTCGACGAGGAGGAGTTCGGCACCTGGTACACGGGCGCCCTCGCCGCCCACCTCACGCTGACCACCGACCCCGCCAGCCCATGGCGCAACATCCCCTGGAAGTGACCGACCTCGGGTAGTCGGCGGCCGGGCCGGAATCCGCCCGCGGCCCGCACTGCCCCGGAACTAGCCTCGGTCCCATGACTGTTGAGCTGAACGAAACCGTGCGGAGCCTGCTCGACGCGCCGCATCCCGCCGTCCTGTCGACCATCAACCCCGACGGGAGCCCGCAGAGTTCGGTGATCTGGGTGACCCGCGACGGGGGCGACCTGCTGATCTCCACCGAGCAGGGCCGCCGCAAGGAGCGCAACATCGTCCGCGACGGCCGGGTCGGCCTGACCGTCTTCGACCTGGCCAATCCCTTCCTCTACGCCGAGATCCGCGGCACGGCCACGGTCAGCGAGGACGTCGGCCGGGAGGTGGCCGTCCGGATCGCCGAGGAGTACCTGGGCCCGGGCGCCGGCAAGGAGTACCAGGACGCCCCGCCCGAGAACGTCCGTGTGATCGTCCGCATCACCCCGACCAAGGTCCTCGGCAACGCCGCCCGCCAGGACTGAGACGGGTCCGGACGACCGGCGGCCCCGGACTCCGATCGCCCGGCGTGGGCCCGGGGCTTCGCCCCTCCCCAGGGCAGCAGGGGTCTGACCCGGGTCCAGGCGTCGACCGATGCCGACAGCGGGTCGTCGTCCGCGAGGTGGGGGCGGACGGCCGTCAGCCAGGGGATCAGGGACTTGATGTGGCGCAGGTGGCGGATGCGGTGGTGACTTTTCCGCCGCGGGAACGGCCGATGGCCGGCCTCCTCGGGGGAGACCGGCCATCGGTGTCGCGCTCGGGTCCGGTCCATGACCGGCTCCCGGTCCGGGTCCACGACCGGCTCCGGGTCCGGGTCCACGACCGGCTCCGGGTCCGGCTCCGGTCCGCTACGACCAGGTGATCAGCCGGCGCGGGTGTTCCAGGACCGCCGCGATGTCGGCGAGGAACTTGGAGCCGAGCTCGCCGTCGATGAGACGGTGGTCGAACGACAGCGCCAGCGTGGTGACCTGGCGGGGCTTGACCTTGCCCTTGTGAACCCACGGCTGGAGCTTGATCGCGCCGACCGCGAGGATCGCGGACTCGCCCGGGTTCAGGATGGGCGTACCGGTGTCGACGCCGAAAACGCCGACGTTGGTGATGGTGATCGTGCCGTTCTGCATGTCGGCCGGGGAGGTCTTGCCGTCGCGGGCCGTGGCGACCAGCGAGGACAGGGACTCCGACAGCTCGCCCAGGGTCTTGGCGTGCGCGTCCTTGATGTTCGGGACGATCAGCCCGCGGGGGGTGGCCGCCGCGATGCCCAGGTTGACGTAGTGCTTGAGCACGATCTCCTGGGCCGCCTCGTCCCAGGACGCGTTGACGTCCGGGTTGCGGCGGATGGCGACCAGGACGGCCTTCGCGATCAGGAGCAGCGGGTTGATCCGCAAGCCCGCGAGGTCCGGGTCGTCCTTGAGCTCCTGGACCAGCTTCATCGTGCGGGTCACGTCGAGGGTGACGAACTCGGTGACGTGCGGCGCGGTGAAGGCCGACCCGACCATGGCCTGGGCGGTGACCTTGCGGACGCCCTTGACCGGGATACGGGTCTCCCGCGCCGACGGCTCCACCGCCGGGGCCGCGGCGGCCTCGGCCACCGGGGCCTGGGCCTGGGCCTGCGGCGTGGCGGGGGCCGCCACCACGGGCGCGGCCTGCGGGGTGATCGCCGCGGCGGCCGCCGCGTGGACGTCCTCCCGGGTCACGACCCCGCCGTCACCGGTCGGCACCACCGAGGTCAGGTCGATGCCGAGGTCCTTGGCGAGCTTGCGCACCGGCGGCTTGGCCAGCGGGCGCTCACCGCCCGGCTGCGCCGGGACCGCGGGGAGCACCGGCGCGGCGGCGGCCGGGGCCGCCGTGCCGTTCTGCGCGGCCGTGCCCGCCGGGGCCTTGCGCGGGCGGCGCTTGGTGGAGGCGGTGGAGACGCCGTAGCCGACCAGCACGGGCTGGCGGGCCTCGGCCACGGGCTCCTCGGCGGCCGGGGCCGCCGGGGCGGCCTCGGCGACGGGCGCGGCGGCCTCCTGGACCGGGGCGTCGGCGGCGGAACCGGCGGTCTGCACCGAGATGATCACCTGGCCGACGTCGACCGTGGTGCCCTCCTCGAAGAGGAGCGCGTGCACGGTGCCGTCGAACGGGATCGGCAGCTCGACGGCGGCCTTGGCCGTCTCGACCTCGCAGACGACCTGGCCGTCGGTGACCGTGTCACCGGGCTGGACGTACCACTTGAGGATCTCGGCCTCGGTGAGGCCCTCGCCCACGTCGGGCATCTTGAATTCGCGGATGGTCATGGAACGTGGCTCCTCAGTACGCCAGCGAGCGGTCGACGGCGTCGAGCACCCGGTCCAGGCCCGGCAGGTACTCGTCCTCCAGGCGGGCCGGCGGGTACGGGGCGTGGAACCCGCCCACGCGCAGCACCGGGGCCTCCAGGTGGTAGAAGCACCGCTCCGTGATGCGGGCGGCGATCTCCGAGCCCACGCCGAGGAAGACCGGTGCCTCGTGGACGACCACGAGCCGGCGGGTCCTCTCCACCGACGCCTGGATCCCGTCGAAGTCGACCGGGGACATCGAGCGCAGGTCCAGGACCTCGACCGACTTGCCCTCCTCGGCTGCCGCGGCCGCCGCCTCCAGGCAGACCTTCACCATCGGGCCGTAGGCGGCCAGGGTGAGGTCGGAGCCCTCGCGCACCACGCGCGAGGTGTGCAGCTCGCCGGGGATGGCCTCGGTGTCGACCTCGCCCTTGTCCCAGTAGCGGCGCTTCGGCTCGAAGAAGATCACCGGGTCGTCGCTGAGGATCGCCTGCTGGAGCATCCAGTAGGCGTCGGCGGCGTTCGACGGGGAGACCACCTTCAGGCCCGCGACGTGCGCGAAGAGCGCCTCCGGGGACTCCGAGTGGTGCTCGACCGCGCCGATCGCGCCGCCGTACGGGATGCGCACGACGACCGGCAGCTTGACCTTGCCCAGGGCGCGCGCGTGCATCTTCGCGAGCTGCGTGACGATCTGGTCGTACGCGGGGAACACGAAACCGTCGAACTGGATCTCCACGACCGGCCGGTAGCCGCGCAGGGCCAGGCCGATGGCGGTGCCGACGATGCCCGACTCCGCGAGCGGGGTGTCGATGACCCGCTCCTCGCCGAAGTCCTTCTGCAGACCGTCGGTGATCCGGAAGACACCGCCCAGCTTGCCGACGTCCTCACCCATGATCAGGACCTTCGGGTCCTGATCCAGGGCCTTGCGCAGCGACTCGTTGAGCGCCTTCGCGATCGACATCTTCTCGATGGCCATGGTGGTCACTCCCCACCCTCGAAGGACGCGAGGTAGGCGGCGAACTGGGCGCGCTCCTCGTCGACGAGCGCGTGCCCGTCCGCGTAGACGTTCTCGAAGATCGCCATGGTGTCCGGGTCGGGCATGGCGCGCACGGCCTCGCGCACGCGCTTGCCCATGGCCTCGCTCTCCGCCTCCAGCTCCTCGAAGAACGCCTCGTCGGCGCCCCCGGTGGCCAGCAGGTGGGCCTTCAGCCGCTGGATGGGGTCCTTGGACTCCCAGGCCGCCCTCTCCTCGTCCCGCCGGTACTTCGTCGGGTCGTCGGAGGTGGTGTGCGCACCCATGCGGTACGTGAACGCCTCGACCAGGGTCGGGCCCTCGCCGCGGCGCGCCCGGTCCAGCGCCCAGCGGGTCACGGCCAGGCAGGCCAGCACGTCGTTGCCGTCGACGCGGACGCCGGGGAAGCCGAAGCCCTGCGCGCGCTGGTAGAGCGGCACGCGCATCTGGCGCTCGGTCGGCTCGGAGATCGCCCACTGGTTGTTCTGGCAGAAGAACACCACGGGGGAGTTGTAGACGGCGGAGAAGTTGAAGGCCTCCATCACGTCGCCCTGGCTGGAGGCGCCGTCGCCGAAGTAGGCGATCACGGCCGCGTCCGCGCCGTCCTTGGCCACGCCCATCGCGTAACCGGTCGCGTGGAGCGTCTGCGAGCCGATGACGATCGTGTAGAGGTGGAAGTTGTTCAGGTTCGGGTCCCAGCCGCCGTGGTTCACACCGCGGAACATGCCGAGCAGGTTGGTCGGGTCGACCCCGCGGCACCAGGCCACGCCGTGCTCGCGGTAGGTCGGGAACACGTAGTCCGCGTCGTTCAGCGCCCGGCCGGAGCCGATCTGCGCGGCCTCCTGGCCGAGGAGCGAGGCCCACAGGCCCAGCTCGCCCTGACGCTGCAGGGCGGTCGCCTCACCGTCGAAGCGGCGGGTCATGACCATGTCGCGGTACAGGCCGCGCAGGTCCTCGGTGGTGATGTCTGCGACGAAGGGGGCGAACTCGGCGTTCTCCGCGTTGTCGACGCGGTCCCCTTCGGGCGTCAGCAGCTGTACGAGCTGAGGTTCAGCGTCCTGCGTCTGCGCGGTGGCAGCGGCGGGCTTGGCGGCGCTCGCCGCACCTGCCGCCCGCTTGGTGCCGCTGCTGCGTCGCGGCTTGCGCGCGGCAGTGCTCTCCACGGTCACTTGTGCTCCTCCGTCGGTCCGGCACCCGGGTTCTCCGGGGTCCAGTGCGGCTCACCTGTATCCGTAACGAGCGCACGGGGTGGGTGCGCGTCGCGTACGGGATTCAGGCGTGACAGGCGTCCCGGCGAGTGCCCTGCGCAATGCACGTTACCCAGTGCGCCGCATAACTGCGAAACCCCGTTTGACCTGCGTTTTTGCTTGGATTTCCAAGTAAATCCGCAGGGGCGGGAACAACCACTGGTCACAGCCTTGCAGGGGCCGGGAACAACGGCACGTTATCCCGGGTAACTCCGGCAGGGAAGGGGTGAGTGTGTGAAACTGACTTCGTGCGCGAAGACGGAAAAATCAAGGTATTCCTCCTGGACGACCACGAAGTGGTCCGTCGGGGCGTCCACGAGCTGCTGTCGGTCGAAGAGGACATCGAGATCGTCGGAGAGGCCGGGACGGCCGCCGATGCCCTGGTCCGCATTCCCGCCACCCGCCCCGACGTGGCCGTTCTCGACGTCAGGCTGCCGGACGGCAGCGGCGTGGAGGTCTGCCGCGAGGTGCGCTCGCAGGACGAGGACGTCAAGTGCCTGATGCTGACCTCGTTCGCCGACGACGAGGCCCTCTTCGATGCGATCATGGCCGGCGCCTCCGGCTACGTGCTCAAGGCGATCCGCGGGAATGAGCTGCTGAGCGCCGTGCGTGACGTCGCCGCCGGCAAGTCGCTGCTGGACCCGGTCGCCACCGCCCGCGTACTGGAGCGGCTGCGCGACGGCAAGAGCGGCAAGGGCGACGACCGGCTCGCCAACCTCACCGAGCAGGAGCGGAAGATCCTCGACCTGATCGGTGAGGGGCTGACCAACCGCGTCATCGGCGAGCGCCTGCACCTGGCGGAGAAGACCATCAAGAACTACGTCTCCAGCCTGCTCTCCAAGCTGGGCATGGAGCGCCGCTCGCAGGCCGCCGCCTACGTGGCCCGCCTGCAGGCAGAAAAGCGCTAGCGGCCGGAGAGGTTCGCCGGTCGCGGTGGTCGGCGCGGCGCCCCGCCCGCACCGCCTTGCCCCGGCGGCGAGGGACGGCCGGTCCGCGGCGCTGTTCCACGGTCCGGGGCGTCCGATTCGGGACCAACGTCCCCGGTCCTCGGGGCGGGCTCCTCTGTCGCGGCGCGGTGCCGGCACCGGACAGTGGACGGCATGTCGTCGCCGGAGGATCTCCACGCCCTTGAGCTGCTGCGCCGGGTGCCGTACGGCCGGGTGGCCACCAGCATGCGCGCGCTGCCCTTCCTGTCGCCGGCCCGCCACATCGTGGTGGACGGCCGGGTGGCCCTGAGAATGCACGCCGGACCCGGCCACCACCAGGCCTGCGACGGAAGCGTGGTCGCGTACGCGGCCGACAATTTCAATTCCCCCGACGCTCCGCTCTGGTCGGTGCAGTTCACCGGAACGGCGCAGCTCGTGGAGCCGACCGCGACAGAACTGGAACTCTTCGGTCCGGGTCCGCATTTCGTGGACGGCGAGGTGTTCGACCCCGTCTACTTGCGCATCGAACCCCAGTTCATCACCGTTCGCTCGCTCTCCGGGAACGGGAGCGGAAGCGGGAAGGGGAAGGGGAAGGGGAAGGGGAAGGGGAAGGGGAAGGGGAAGGGGATTCCCGACCGGCTGTACCAGTACGCCCGCTGACCTGCCGTCGTACGGGACGGGCCCGGCGGATTGGAATTCCGCCGGGCCCGTCCCGTACTCACTCCGCGCTGTCCGGCCCCGGCGGCGGCGGGGTCTTGGTCGGCGCAGTGGTCGCCGTCGCCGTCTTGGTCGGCGTGGCCGTCGCCGTCGCCGTCGCCGTCGCGGTCGCCGTCGCGGTCGCCGACTGCGTCGCGGTCGCGGTGGGCTGCTGCGAGGCGGTCTGCGTCCGGGTGCGGGTGGGCGTCGGCGCGTTGTCGTTGTTCGTCGGCGTGTTGTCCGTGGTCTGGCGCGAGGGCGTGGGGGTGCTCGGCGTGTCCGAGGCGCTCGGCTTGACGCTGGGGGCGGTCTGGCTCGTCCCCGGATCCTGCTTCTCGCCGCCCTTGCCACCGCCGCCTGCGCCCACACCGTTGACGGCGTAGGCCACGCCGCCCGCGATCGCGACGATCGCGAGCACCGCGAACAGCCACATCTTCCAACGGCCGCCGCTGCCGCCCCGGTCGTCGTAGACCTCGTACCCGCCGCTGTGCCCGCCGTGACCGCCGGGGGCACCGGGGAAGGCCGTGCCGTCGTCCGGGTTCAGCGGCGGCACCATCGGCTGCTGGAACTGCGAGGTCGAGGCGTTCGAGGCGTACCGCTGCCCGCCGCCGTTCCCGCCCACGGGCGGCATGGCCGTGGTGGCGGCGACGCCGCCGCGCCCGTGCGGCAGCGACATGGTGACCGGGCCGGTGTTCCACGTACCGGTGTTCGACCCCTGGTCGTGCAGCATCTGGAGCGCGTACTGGACCAGCCCGCGCATCTCCTCGGCGCTCTGAAACCGGTCGTCCGGGTCCTTGGCGAGGGAGCGCATGACGAGGCCGTCGAGCTCCTGCGGGATGTGGTGGCCCTCCGGCAGCTGCGAGGGCGGCACCGGTGCGTCCTGGACGTGCTGGTAGACCACGGAGAGCGGGGTCTCGCCGGTGAACGGCGGACGCAGCGCGAGGAGTTCGTAGAGCAGGCAGCCGGTCGCGTACAGGTCGCTGCGGTGGTCCACGGCCTTGCCGAGGGCCTGTTCGGGCGAGAGGTACTGCGGGGTGCCCATGACCATGCCGGTCTGGGTCATCGTCGCCTGCCCGCCGTGCAGGGCGCGGGCGATGCCGAAGTCCATCACCTTCACGGCGCCGGCGTCGGTGATGATCACGTTCGCGGGCTTGATGTCGCGGTGCACGATGCCGTGCTGGTGGGAGTAGGCGAGGGCTTCGAGCACGCCCGAGACGATGATGAGCGCCTGCTCCGGCCCCGGGGCCTCGGCGCTGATCAGCAGATCGCGGATGGTGCGGCCCTCGACCAGCTCCATGACGATGTAGGGGACGGTGTTCGGGCCGACGCGGTCCTCGCCCGAGTCGTACACGGCGACCACGGCGTGGTGGTTGAGTCCGGCGACGGACTGCGCCTCGCGCGTGAAGCGGGCCTTGGACACCGGGTCCTCGGCCAGGTCGGCACGCAGCAGCTTCACGGCGACGGTGCGGCCCAGGCGCACGTCCTCGGCGGCGAACACCTCCGCCATGCCGCCACGGCCCAGTCGGTGCGTCAGCCGGTAACGGCCGTCGCCCACCAGGCCGCCGTCGCCCCAGTGCTCAGGACCGTCGGTCATCCCGGCGCCGTTTCCCTCGGGTTCGGGTGCCATCAGTCCTCGCCGTCGTCTCTCTCGGCCGCCGCTGCGCGGTAGTCCTCTTCTGTGGTTCTCCGGTGAACGCTACAGCCTCCGAACCGGTCACCGTTCGGACAAGGCCACCCTGTGCACGTGTGGTCACGGAACGGGCACCTGGCTTGACGTGTGCTTGCCCTGGGGCAGACTGGGCGCCAGCCGCGCCCGGCCGGAGGCGTGGGGACACGTCCCGAGGGGAAGCAACAGTCATGAGCCAGGACGGCACTCAGGGCCAGTACGCGGGCGGCTCTCTGGCCGGTGGCCGTTACCAGCTAAGGGACTTGCTGGGTGCGGGCGGCATGGCCTCCGTGTACCTGGCGTACGACTCGGCGCTCGACCGGCAGGTCGCCATCAAGACCCTGCACAGCGACCTCGGCCGGGAACAGTCCTTCCGCGAGCGTTTCCGCCGTGAGGCCCAGGCTGTAGCGAAACTGTCGCACACGAACATCGTCTCGGTGTTCGACACCGGCGAGGGCGAAGTGACGTTCGGCGGCGGCCGCCCGGACGACGGCGCCGTGATGCCGTACATCGTCATGGAGTACGTGGAGGGCAAGCCGCTCGGCTCGGTGCTGGAGGCGGACATCCGGCAGTACGGCGCCATGCCCGCGGACAAGGCGCTGAAGGTGACGGCCGATGTGCTGGCCGCCCTGGAGACCAGTCACGAGATGGGGCTCGTCCACCGCGACATCAAGCCCGGCAACGTGATGGTGAACAAGCGCGGCGTGGTGAAGGTGATGGACTTCGGCATCGCCCGCGCCATGCAGTCGGGGGTCACCTCGATGACGCAGACCGGCATGGTCGTCGGCACCCCGCAGTACCTCTCGCCCGAACAGGCCCTGGGCCGCGGCGTCGACGCCCGGTCCGACCTGTACTCGGTCGGCATCATGCTGTTCCAGCTGCTGACGGGCCGGCTCCCGTTCGACGCCGACTCGCCGCTGGCCATCGCGTACGCGCACGTGCAGGAGGAGCCGGTCGCCCCGTCCTCCGTCAACCGGTCGGTGACCCCCGCCATGGACGCGCTGGTGGCCCGCGCGCTGAAGAAGAACCCGAACGAGCGTTTCCCCACGGCCGCGGCGATGGGTGACGAGGTCGCGCGGGTGCTGGGCTCCGGGCAGACGGGCGCGCCCGTCATCGTGCCGGGCCAGGGGCCGCTGAGCAGCGGTGCGGGTGTCTCCTCGGCCGTGTTCCCGCCGCTGGAGTCCGGTCTCCAGGCCCCGCCGCAGTCGGTGCAGCAGCCCTACCAGGCGCCGCACACCCCCACGCCGGCCCCGTACGCGCCGACGCCCGCCCCGCAGCCACACGCGGCGCAGGGTGGTGGCTACGCCTACCCGCACACGCCCCCGCCGCAGCAGCAGTACACGCCGCAGACCCCGCCCCCGTACGTGATGTCCCCGTCGGGCACGGCGGGCCCGTCCGGCTCCGGCGGCGGCAGGCGGAACACGCCGGTGGTCGTGGGCGCGGTCGTGGTGGCCCTGCTGGCCGTCGGCAGCCTGATCGCGGCGATCTCGATGAACGGGGACGACAAGGACAAGGGCGCCACCACGGCCGATCCGGGCGCCTCGACGTCCGCGTCCGCGTCCGCGAAGGCCGGGTACAAGGGGCCCGACGTCTCGCGCACGATCGACCCGAAGAAGTGCTCGGAGCCGGTGAAGCACTACAGCGAGGCCGGCAAGTACTCGGCGCCGGACCTCAAGTACAAGAACGTGCTGTCGGTGAAGGCCTGCATCCAGGCCTCGGGCGGCAAGTACACGATCGTCGAGAAGGACGAGGCCGTGTACGGCAAGGACACGGTGCTGAGCCAGACCCCGGCCGCCGGCGAGAAGATCGACAAGGAGGGCACGGAGTACACGCTCACCGTGTCCACCGGCAATCCGGAGTAACCGAGGCGCCCGCACAGCGCGGCCTTGACGACACACCGGCATCCCGGGCACCCGATAGGGCGTCCGGGATGCCGGTTTTGCCCCACTATGTAAATCTGAGCGCATATCGCTGACTCCAGCGAGCACGCCGGTCGCTCGGGACGGGAGGGGCTCCCCGTGATCCAAGGCTTCCGCCCGTCGCGCTGGCTGGCCTGCGCCGCGCTGGCCGCTGTCGCCCTCGCGCCCGCCACCTCCGCGTGCGCCGGACCGCTCGCCCCGGCCCACCGGACCGGAGGAAGTGCGGCGCACGCCGCCCGCCCCGGGCACGTCCCGGCGGACCCGGCACGGAGCGTGGTGCGCACCTCGGCGCGCACCACGGCCGACGGGGACGACGAGGGCGAGGCCCGCGAGGAGCTGGCGGGGAGCGCCGCCGGGGTGGGCCGCGAGCGGCCCGGCCGGCCCGTCGGCGAACCCGCCGACCCCGAACTGCTCATCGCCTCCCGGCCGCTGCCGGTGCACCCCCGCACCGAGCCCACGCCGCCGCCCGTCACGCCCTCCGCGCGCCCTCCCCTGCCACCGCCCCCGGTGTCGCGGCCCTCCGCCGCCGACCCGACGGTGCGTGACACCGTCAGCGCGCTCGGTACCCAGCCGAACGACCGCGCCGCCGACCTGGCCGCGCACATACTGCCGCTGGGCACCGGATTCGCCCTGATGGGGCTGGGTCTGGGCTATCTGGGCATACGGCTGCGCCGGAGCGCGTAGACCCGCCGCCTGTCCCGCAACAGGCCCGAGGACGGTTGCCGAGAGTGAACATACTCGGTATACATACCGAGTATGTCGATCCGCCACGGGCTGCTCGCCCTCCTGGAACGGGGTCCTCGGTACGGCTCCCAGCTGCGCACCGAGTTCGAGTCCCGGACCGGCTCCACCTGGCCCCTCAACGTCGGGCAGGTCTACACGACCCTCGCCCGGCTCGAACGCGACGGCCTCGTCGCACCCGACGGCGAGGACGCCGCGGGACACACGCTCTACGCCATCACCGACACCGGGCGCGCCGAACTGCGCGAGTGGTACGAGCGTCCCGTCGACCGGGCCAACCCGCCGCGGGACGAACTGGCCATCAAGCTCGCCATGGCCGTGGGCTCCACGGGCGTGGACATCCGCGCCGTCATCCAGTCCCAGCGGCACGCCACGATCCGCGCGATGCAGGACTACACCCGGCTCAAGGCCACCGCGCTCGCGGCGCTCGAGAGCGGGCAGGCCCACGAACGCGACGACGTCGCCTGGCTGCTCGTCCTGGAACAGCTGATCTTCCAGACCGAGGCCGAGGCGCGCTGGCTCGACCACTGCGAAGCCCGGCTCGTCCGGCTCTCCCTGACGGCCGACCGGAGAGCCGCCGCGCCCGAACCGCCCCAGGCCACCGACGACGACACGCCGGCCCCGACCACCACTGCCCGGCCCCGCACCGCCCGTACGCGGCGCGCCTGAACCACGTTCCAGGGGGGAATCCTCATGTCCGACCAGCACCAGAACCGACAACCCGTCCTGCAGTTGGAGCGACTCGTCCGCACCCACGGCAGCGGCGCCACCGAAGTGCACGCCCTGCGCGGCATCGACCTCGCCGTCCACCCCGGCGAACTCGTCGCCGTCATGGGCCCTTCCGGCTCCGGCAAGTCCACTCTGCTGACCCTCGCCGGCGGCCTCGACACCCCCAGCAGCGGCCGGGTGCTGGTCGAGGGCACCGACATCACCACGGCGAGCCGCAAGCAGCTCGCCGCGCTGCGCCGCCGCAGCATCGGGTACGTCTTCCAGGACTACAACCTGATCCCGGCCCTCACCGCCGCCGAGAACGTGGCCCTGCCGCTCGAACTGGACGGCACCTCGGCCCGCAGGGCCCGCGTCGCGGCCCTCGCGGCACTGGCCGAGATGAACCTGGGCGTCCTCGCCGACCGCTTCCCCGACGAGATGTCCGGCGGCCAGCAGCAGCGCGTCGCCATCGCCCGCGCCCTCGTGGGCGACCGGCGCCTCGTCCTCGCCGACGAACCGACGGGCGCCCTCGACTCCGAGACCGGCGAGTCCGTCCTCGGTCTGCTGCGCTCCCGCTGCGACGCGGGCGCGGCCGGGGTCCTCGTCACCCACGAGCCGCGGTTCGCCGCGTGGGCCGACCGCGTGGTGTTCCTCCGCGACGGCAGCGTGGTGGACGAGACCCTGCGCAGCCACGCCGACTCCCTCCTCTCCGGGCAGGCGGGCATCCAGTGACCTCCTCACTCCGGGGCTGGTACCACTCCTGGGTCGCCGCCGTGCGCATCGCGCGCCGGGACGCCTGGCGCGCCAAGGGCCGCAGCTCCCTGGTCCTCGCGATGATCGCCCTGCCGATCGTCGGCGTGAGCGCCGCCGACCTCACCCTGCGCAGCGCCGAACTCTCCCCCGACCAGGCCGTCAGCCGTGTGGTCGGCGCCTCCGACGCCCGGATCAGGCCCTCGCAGATGGGCAGACCCGTCCACCAGGTGCCCGACGGGTCCCACTACGTGCCCGCCGGCGGTTTCGACGACGCAGACACCCCGTCGAAACCGCGGGAGGAGTCCCCGGAGCAGGTGGCCGCCGCGCTCCCGCCCGGGACCCGGCTCCTGAAGGACTCCAGCGGCTACGGCAAGGTCCGTACCCGGCACGGTCTGCTCGACACCGAGCTGCGCGAGATCGACCTGCACGACCCGCTGACCAAGGGCCTGTTCACGCTCGACCGGGGCCGGCTGCCCGAGCGGGCGGGCGAGATCGTCGCGACCAACGCCTTCCTGGAGCACTCCGGCCTGTACGTCGGCTCGTCCGTCACCCCGCGCGGCGCCGCCTCCGCCTACAAGATCGTCGGCGCGTACGAGCTGCCGGGCGACCTCAGGACGGACCAGATCACCGCCCCGCCCGGGAGCCTGATCGCCCCGGTCGACAAGGCGCTGCGGGCCTCCCGGGGCATCGGCGTGTTCCTGGAGGACTCCTACCTGGTCACGGTGGGCGGTGATGGTTTCACGTGGAACATGGTCCAGGCGGCCAACGCCAGGTCCCTGGTCGTCGTCTCCCGGGCCGTCGCCCACCATCCGCCCGCCGACGCCGACGTCCCGCTCTACCGGCAGGAGCCCAAGGCGCAGTTCGAGCGCAGCGCCGGCGGCGCCACCGAAATGGCCGTCCTGGCCACGATCGTGGGCCTCGCCATGCTGGAGATCTGCCTGCTCGCCGGACCGGCCTTCGCGGTCGGCGCCCGCCGCTCACGCCGCCAGCTCGGCCTGGTCGGCGCCAACGGCGGCGACCGCCGCCACATCCGTTCCATCGTGCTCTCCGGAGGCCTGGTCATCGGCGCCGCGGCCGCCGTCTCCGGCACCGCGATCGGCATCACCCTGACCGTGGCCCTCCAGCCGGTGCTGGAGGAACAGCTCGGCAGCCGCTTCGGCGGCCTCGACTTCCGCCCGCTGGAACTGGCCGGCATCGCCCTGCTCGCCGTGGTGACCGGCTTGCTGTCCGCGATCGTCCCCGCGGTGACCGCCTCCCGGCAGACGGTCCTGGCCTCGCTGACCGGCCGCCGCGGTGTGCGCCGCTCCAACCGGGTGCTGCCGGTGGTCGGCCTGGTCGCCGTTGCCGTCGGCGCCGCAGTCGCCCTGTACGGCAGCGTGTCGGACATGGGCGCCGCCGTCGTCGCGGGCGGCAGCGTACTCGCCGAGCTCGGCATCGTCGCGCTCACCCCGGTCCTGGTCGGCGCCTTCGGGCGGCTCGGACGCCGGCTGCCGCTGTCCCCGCGGCTCGCGCTGCGCGACGCCGTGCGCAACCGGGGCCGTACGGCGCCCGCCGTGGCCGCCGTCCTGGCCGCCGTCGCCGGCACCGTGGCGGTGGCCACGTACCAGCACAGCAGCGACATCCAGGCCCGGCACGAGTACGTCGCCGACCTGCCGCACGGCACCGGTCGGCTGATGACCGCGGAGAACGGCGCCCACCAGGAGGTCCCCGCCCTGCGCGAGGCCCTCACCAAGCAGCTCCCGGTGGCCCGGCGCGCGGACGTGGACCGGCTGGTCGTCGGCAGACCGGGCTGCGAGACGTACTCCGAGGACCCCACCTGCGGCCGCGTCGAGATCATCACGCCCAAGGACCAGCGGTGCCCGCTCCACGACAGCCCCGACGGCCCCGGCGGCCTCAGCGCCGAGGACGCCCGCAAGCTGCGCCAGGACTGGCGCTGCCAGGGCAACATGCGGGGCACGCAGTACTCCACGCTCGTCGCCGACGAGAAGCTGCTGAGCGTCCTCGCGGTCACCGACCCCGGCTCCGTGTCCGCCCTGAAGCAGGGCCGGGCCCTCGCCTTCGACAAGCGACAGGTCAAGGACGGCAAGGTCACCCTGCGGATCGTCGCCGGCTCGGACGAGGAGGAGACCTCCGCCGGTACGGCCGACGACCCGGTCGGCGTGGACAAGGTCCTCCCCGTCCACCTCGCCCCGGAGGGCACCGAGGGCTGGGGCCTCGAACTGGTGCTGCCGCCCGCGGCCGTCCAGGCCACGGGGCTGACCACGGCACCGGTCGGCTCCTACTTCGCCCTCGACGGGACGGCCACCTCCGAGCAGCGGCAGCGCATCGACGGGGACATCGACCGGATGGGCGTGGAGGCCTCCCTGCTGATCGAGGCGGGCTACCAGGGCAACGACAGCCTGGTCCCACTCGCCCTGACCGTCTTCGCCGGACTGGTCACCATCGGCGCGGCCGGCATCGCCACCGGGCTCTCCCAGGCCGACGCCGAGGTCGACCTGAAGACGCTGGCAGCGGTGGGCGCCCCACCGCGGGTGCGGCGGACGCTGAGCGGCTTCCAGTGCGGGGTGGTGGCCCTGATGGGCGTCGTCCTGGGCTCGGCGGCCGGCATCCTGCCCGCGATCGGTCTGCGCCTGACGCAGCGACGGGAACTGGAGGCGCTCGCCCAGCGGGCCGTCGACAACGGCCATGCCCTGGCGGGCGAGTCCGTGCCCTTCGTCCCGATAGCCGTGCCGTGGGAGACCCTCGCCCAACTGCTCGTCGTGGTCCCGCTGGGCGCGGCCCTGCTGGCGGCGCTCGTCACCCGCTCCAGCGGCGCCCTGGCCCGCCGGGCCGCGGGCTAGGGCGTGGAAGGTGCCCCCGTACAGGGTGGATCACGGCTGTACGGGGGCACACCGAGTGAGAACGAAGGTGTGCGAGAGAATGACGGCATGGAGATGCCGAGGAGTGAACGGTCGCAGGACAGTCCCCCGCACGTCCTGATCGTGGGACAGGACGGGACGGCGGTCGGCGACGCCGATGACGAGTCGCGCGAGGTCCCGGTGACGGAAATGGTCGAACAGCCCGCCAAGGTCATGCGGATCGGCAGCATGATCAAGCAACTCCTGGAAGAGGTACGCGCCGCGCCCCTCGACGAGGCGAGCCGGGTCAGGCTCAAGGACATCCACGCTGCTTCCGTGAAGGAGCTGGAGGACGGCCTGGCGCCGGAGCTGGTGGAGGAACTGGAGCGCCTGTCCCTCCCGTTCACCGAGGAGGCCATCCCCTCCGAGGCCGAACTGCGCATCGCCCAGGCACAGTTGGTCGGCTGGCTGGAGGGCCTCTTCCACGGCATCCAGACCGCTCTGTTCGCGCAGCAGATGGCCGCGCGGGCCCAGTTGGAGCAGATGCGCCGCGCCCTCCCGGCCGGCGGTCCGCACGACGACGACGAGGACGGCGGCCACGGCGCGATCCGTTCCGGCCCCTACCTCTAGCCTCCGGCGGCCCGCACAGAAGAACCGGGTCCGGCCCGCGCCCCCGCGCGCGGCCCGGACCGCTCCCCTGTCCGAACCCGGCCCGCAGGCACCACATCCCGCCCCGCCACACCGAACCCGGCCCCGCCGGTGATGGAGGCGCGGCGTGCGGGGTGCGGGGCGGTGCCCCGGCGGTGCCCCGGCGGAGCCCCGGCGGTGCCATCCGCGCCCGGAACACCGGCGGGATAAGCAACAGGTAAGTGCGGCTCCCCGCCGGGGACATGGTCCGCGCATACTCATGGGCATGAGCTACGACGCGATCGTGCTGGCCGGCGGCGCCGCGCGCCGCCTCGGCGGCGCCGACAAGCCCGCCCTGAGCGTCGGCGGGCGCGCGCTCCTCGACCGCGTCCTCGACGCCTGCCCGGACGCCCTGAGCACCGTCGTGGTCGGCGGCCGACGGTCCACCGCGCGCCCCGTCCGCTGGACGTGTGAGGACCCGCCCGGGGGCGGACCCGTGGCCGCTCTGGACGCCGGACTGCGCGCGACCACCGCGGGGCTGGTCCTCGTACTCTCCGCGGACCTGCCGTTCCTGGACCGGGACACCGTACGGGCCCTGCTGGCCGCGCCCGGCCTGCACGGCACCGACGGGGCAATGCTGCGGGACTCCGAGGGCCGGGACCAGCCGCTGGTCGCCGCCTACCGGGCCGAGCCCCTGCGCCGGGAGATCGCGCTGCTCGCCACCGAACACGGAGGCCTCACCGGACTGCCGCTGCGCGCGCTCACCGCGGAACTGGAGCTGACCGCCGTCGCGTCCCGGCCACTGGCCTCCTTCGACTGCGACACCTGGGACGATCTCGCCACCGCCCGCTCCCGGATCAGAGAGCATGGAACCGTGCTGGACCAATGGATGACCGCCGTCAAGAACGAGCTCGGCATCGACCTCGCCGTCGACACCAAGACCCTGCTCGACCTCGCCCGGGACGCCGCCCACGGCGTGGCCCGGCCCGCCGCGCCGCTGACCACGTTCCTGGTCGGCTACGCGGCCGCCCACGCCGCCGCCACCGGCGCCGACCCCGCCGAAGCCGTGGCCGAGGCCTCCCGCAAGGCCACCGACCTGGCGCTGCGCTGGGCCGCCGAGGCCGAGGCCGATGCGGCCGCCGAAGAGAACGGCTCGGGATGACCCCCACGAACTCCGCCGAGCAGGCCCTCGAAGAGGCCCTTGCCCTGGTCAGCCGTACCCCGGGGAGCGGCGGCGACGCCGGCGGCCACCGGGCCGTCGCCTGGCCCCGCGCCCGCGACGTCGCCGCCCGGGCGGGCGCCGGTGTGCGGGCCCGTACCCATGACGTCCCGCTCGCCGACGCGCTCGGCGAGGTCCTGACGGCCTCCCTGGAGGCGCTGACCGACCTGCCGTCCTTCGACACCTCCGCCATGGACGGCTGGGCCGTGGCCGGGCCCGGACCGTGGCAGGTCCGCGACGGCGCCGGCGTCCTGGCAGGCTCCGGCCGACCGGAGCCGATCGCCGACGGCGAGGCCGTCCGGATCGCCACCGGCGCCCGGATCCCCGCCGACACCACCGCCGTCATCCGCAGCGAGCACTGCCGGGAGGCGGGCGGGCAGCTCTTCGCCGACCGGCCCGTGGTCACCGGCCAGGACATCCGCCCGCGCGGCCAGGAGTGCCGCTCGGGCGACCTGCTGCTGCCCGCCGGTTCCCTGGTCACCCCCGCCGTGCTCGGGCTCGCCGCGGCCGCCGGCTACGACCGGCTGGCCACCCGGCGCCGGCCGCGCGTGGAGATCCTGGTGCTCGGCGACGAGCTGCTCACCGAGGGCCGCCCGCACGACGGACTGATCCGCGACGCCCTCAGCCCCATGCTGGCGCCCTGGCTCACACGCCTCGGCGCCGAGGTCACCACGACCCGGACACTGGGCGACGACCCGGCCGGCGAGGCCGCCCTGCTGGAGGCCGTCACCACCTCCACCGCCGACGTCCTGGTCACCACCGGCGGCACCGCCTCCGGACCCGTCGACCACGTCCACCCCGTACTGGAGAAAGCCGGCGCCCGGCTCCTCGTCGACGGGGTGGCGGTCCGGCCCGGACACCCGATGCTGCTGGCGCGGATCGGCGACCCGGCGGACGGACGGCACGTGGTCGGTCTCCCCGGCAACCCCCTCGCCGCCGTCTCCGGGCTGCTGACCCTGGCCGAGCCGCTGCTGCGCGCCCTCGCGGGACGCCGCCCGCGTCCTCGCTACACCGCGCCCGTGCGGGGCGACGTGGCAGGCCACCCGTACGACACCCGGCTGGTCCCGGTCCGCCTCGACGACGAGCACGCCGTGCCGCTGCGCTACCACGGCCCCGCGATGCTGCGCGGGGTGGCGGCGGCGGACGCGCTGGCCGTCGTGCCGCCCCGGGGCGCCCGGTCCGGACAGGAGCTTGAGGTCCTCGATCTGCCGTGGGCCTCGGGAGGATGTTTCACGTGAAACTGCCCGGACAGGACGCCATGGCCCGGGGGGCGGACGAGAAGCTCGTCTCCCGGCGCATCAAGCTGCCCAAGCGCATCGTCGAACACCCGCTGCGACAGGTCGCCAAGCGACTCCTGATGGCCTTGTTCGTGCTCTTCCTCACGGTCTTCATCGTGTGGCTGGACCGCGACGGCTACCACGACAACGCCAACGAGACGGTCGATCTCCTCGACTGCTTCTACTACGCCACGGTGACGCTGTCGACGACCGGCTACGGCGACATCGTCCCGTACAGCGACAGCGCACGGCTGATCAACATCATGGTGATCACACCGCTGCGCGTGCTGTTCCTGATCATCCTCGTCGGTACCACCCTCGAAGTCCTGACGGAACGGACGAGGGAAGAGTGGCGGCTGAAGCGCTGGAGGAAGAACTTGCGCGAACACACGGTCGTCGTCGGCTTCGGCACGAAAGGCCGCTCGGCTTTGATGACCTTGCTGGCCACCGGCCTCTCCAAGGAACAGGTCGTCGTCGTCGACCCCAGCGCCAAGGTCATCGACATGGCCAACGGCGAAGGCTTCACGGGCGTGGTCGGCGACGCCACCCGCTCCGACGTACTGCTCCGTGCCGAGACCCAGAAGGCCCGTCAGGTCGTCATCGCCACACAGCGCGACGACACGGCGGTACTGGTCACCCTGACAGCCCGGCAGCTCAACCGCGGGGCGAAGATCGTCGCCGCGGTGCGCGAGGAGGAGAACGCCCCCCTGCTGCGCCAGTCCGGCGCGGACGCGGTCATCACGAGCGCGAGCGCGGCCGGCCGCCTGCTGGGCCTCTCGGTGCTCAGCCCGAGCGCGGGCACGGTGATGGAGGACCTGATCCAGCAGGGCAGCGGCCTGGACCTCATCGAACGGCCCGTCCGCAAGGCCGAGGTGGGCAAGCCGGTACGCGAGGCCGACGACCTGGTGGTCAACGTGCTGCGAGGGCACCGGCTGCTCCCGTACGACGACCCGCACGCGAGCCCGCTGCAGCTGACGGACCGTCTCATCTCCATCGTGCGGGCGGTACCGCCGACCGCCCCGAGGACGACGCGCGGTCCTGCCGAGTAGCCGCGCCGTGGCGTAGCCTCCGGGCCATGCATGCGATCACCATCGAGCAGCCCGGCGGCCCCGAGGCCCTCGTCTGGGCCGACGTTCCCGACCCGGTGCCCGGCGAGGGGGAAGTCCTCGTCGAGGTCGCGGCGAGCGCCGTGAACCGCGCCGACGTGCTCCAGCGGCAGGGCTTCTACGATCCGCCGCCCGGCGCCTCGCGTTATCCGGGCCTGGAGTGCTCCGGGCGGATCGCCGCCCTCGGGGCGGGGGTGTCCGGCTGGTCGGTGGGCGACGAGGTGTGCGCCCTGCTGGCCGGTGGCGGGTACGCGCAGCGGGTGGCCGTGCCGGCCGGCCAGCTGCTTCCCGTCCCGGCGGGGGTGGACCTGGTGACGGCGGCCGCGCTGCCCGAGGTCGTCACGACGGTGTGGTCCAACGTGTTCATGGTGGCCGGGCTGCGCCCCGGCGAAACCCTGCTGGTGCACGGCGGGTCCAGCGGGATCGGGACGATGGCGATCCAGCTCGGCAAGGCGGTGGGCGCGACGGTCGCCGTGACGGCCGGCGGCCCGGAGAAGCTGGCCCGCTGCAGGGAACTGGGCGCGGACATCCTCATCGACTACCGCGAGCAGGACTTCGTGGCCGAGCTGCGGGCGGCGACGGGCGGGGCCGGCGCCGACGTCATCCTGGACATCATGGGCGCCAAGTACCTGGCCCGGAACGTGGACGCCCTGGCCGTGAACGGCCGGCTCGCGGTGATCGGCCTCCAGGGCGGGGTGAAGGCCGAACTGAACCTCGGTGCGCTGCTGGCGAAGCGGGCAGCGATCACCGCCACTTCACTGCGGGCGCGGCCGCTGGAGGAGAAGGCCGCGATCGTCGCGGCCGTACGGGAGCACGTGTGGCCCCTGGTGGCCGCGGGCCGGGTCCGGCCGGTGGTGCACGCGGCGTTCCCGATGGCGCAGGCCGCCGAGGCCCACCGGGTCATGGAATCCAGCACCCACGTGGGCAAACTGCTGCTCACGGTGTGAGCCCGGGGCGCGAGGGCCGGGGCCGGGGCGCCAGGGCCGGGGGCCGGGGCCCCGGTCTTCGAGCCCCGCCCCCGCGCCGCACGGCTAAAGGCTGCGCAGCAGGACCGCCGGGGATTCCACGCAGTCCGCGACGTACCGGAGGAAGCCGCCCGCCGTACCGCCGTCGCAGACCCGGTGGTCGAAGGTCAGCGACAGCTGGACCACCTTCCGGACCGCCAACTGCCCCTGGTGCACCCACGGCTTGTCGATGATGCGGCCCACACCCAGCATCGCCGCCTCCGGGTGGTTGATGATCGGCGTGGAGCCGTCGACGCCGAACACCCCGTAGTTGTTCAGGGTGAAGGTGCCGCCCGTCAGGTCGGCCGGGGCCAGCTTGCCGGCGCGGGCGAGCTCGGTCAGCCGCGCGAACTCCGCCGACAGGGACTCCGGGTTGCGCTCCTGAGCGTCCCGGACCACCGGGACCACCAGGCCCCGATCGGTCTGCGCGGCGAAGCCCAGGTGCACCGACGGGAGCCGGACGATCTCCTTGGCCGCGAGGTCCACGGTGGAGTTCAGCTCCGGGTACTTGGCCAGCGCGGCCGTGCAGATCCGCGCCAGCAGCGCCAGCACCGAGATCTTGGGCCCGCCCACCGCGTTCATCGCGGCCCGGGCCGCCATCAGCTCGGTGGCGTCGGCGTCGACCCAGCAGGTCGCGTCCGGGATCTCCCGGCGGCTGCGCGACAGCTTCTCGGCGACCGCGCCGCGCAGCCCCTTGAGCGGGATCCGCTCGCCCTGCGCCGACACCGCCGCCGGGGCGACGGCCGGGGCCGGAGCGGGCGCCGTCAGCGCGGCCAGGGCCGCCTCGACGTCGGCCCGCAGGATCAGGCCCTCCGGCCCGGAACCGTGCAGCGCGCGCAGGTCCACCCCGCCGTCCTTGGCCAGCTTGCGCACCAGCGGCGAGATAACGGGCACCGGCCCGGCCGGAACCGCAGCGGCCACCGGGGCCACCGGGGCCACGGCGACCGGAGCCGGGGCGACGACCGGGGCCGCGACGGGCGCCGACACCGCGGCGGTGACGGGTCGCACCCGTCGCCGACGCGCCGGGCGCGAGTGGTCCGAGCCGTAACCGATCAGGGGCCGGGGCGCGTTGCCGGAGCCCTCGGCCTCGTCCTGCGGGGCCGTTCCGGCCTCCGGAGCGGACTGCACGCCCACCGCGACGGTGATCAGCGGGGCGCCGACGGGCAGCTCCTCGCCCTCCTCACCGAACCGGGCGGTGACCACGCCGCCGTACGGACAGGGCACCTCCACCATCGCCTTGGCCGTCTCGACCTCGACGACCGGCTGGTCGATGGCGACGACGTCGCCCACGGCCACCAGCCACCGCACGATCTCGGCCTCGGTCAGCCCCTCGCCGAGGTCCGGCAGCCTGAATTCCATGACCTGCGGCATCAGTTCTCCCACTGCAGGCGGGCCACGGCGTCCAGGATCCGCTCGACACCGGGCAGGTGGTACTTCTCCAGCATCGGCGGCGGATACGGGATGTCGAAGCCCGTCACCCGCAGCACCGGGGCCTCCAGGTGGTGGAAGCACCGCTCCGTGACACGGGCGGCGATCTCCGCGCCCGGCCCGCCGAAGCCGCCGGCCTCGTGGACCACCACCGCGCGCCCGGTGCGGCGTACGGACTCCACGACCGTGTCCTCGTCGAAGGGGACCAGGGAGCGCAGGTCCACGACCTCCAGGTCCCAGCCCTCCTCGCGGGCCGCCTCGGCCGCCTCCAGGCACACCGGCAGCGAGGGCCCGTAGGTGATCAGGGTCGCGCTCGTGCCCGTCCGCCGGACCAGCGCCTTCCCGATGCCCGGGACGGCCGTCGGCGCCTGCGGCGACCAGTCGGCCTTCGACCAGTACAGCCGCTTCGGCTCCAGGAAGACCACCGGGTCGTCGCTCGCGATCGACGCGCGCAGCAGACCGTAGGCGTCCTCGACGGTCGCCGGGGTGACCACGGTCAGGCCGGGCGTCGCCACGTAGTACGCCTCGGAGGAGTCACAGTGGTGCTCCACACCGCCGATCCCGCCGCCGTAGGGCACGCGGATAGTGATCGGCAGCGGCATCGCACCGCGGGTGCGGTTGCGCATCTTCGCCACGTGCGAGATCAGCTGCTCGAAGGCCGGGTAGGCGAAGGCGTCGAACTGCATCTCCACCACGGGCCGCAGCCCGTACATGGCCATGCCGACCGCCGTGCCCAGGATCCCGGCCTCCGCGAGGGGGGTGTCCGTGCAGCGGTCCTCGCCGAACTCCTTCGCGAGGCCGTCCGTGATCCGGAAGACGCCGCCGAGCGTGCCGACGTCCTCGCCCATCACGTGGACCGTCGGGTCCTCGGCCATCGCGTCGCGCATCGCCCGCGTCAGGGCCTGCGCCATCGTCGCGGGCTTGGCCCCCGTCTTCGCGGACTTCGCCGCCACCGTCGTCACGTCTGGTCCTCGGCTTCCAGCTCGGCACGGAGCATGGTCGCCTGCTCGCGCAGGCGGTCGGTCTGCTCCGCGTAGACGTGCGCGAACAGGTCCATCGGGTCCACCACCGGATCCGCGTTCATCCCGTCGCGCAGGGACGCCGCCATCGCCTCGGCCTCGTCGCGCGCGGCCGTGATGCCCGCCTCGTCGAGGATCCCGCGCGCGGTCAGCTCCCGCTCCAGCAGGTCGATCGGGTCGTGCGCCTTCCACGCCTCGACCTCGGCGTCACCGCGGTAGCGCGTCGCGTCGTCGGCGTTCGTGTGCGCCTCCATGCGGTACGTGACGGCCTCGATCAGGGTGGGGCCGCCACCGGCCCGGGCCCGCCGGACCGCCTCGGCCAGCACCTCGTGCATCGCCGCGATGTCGTTGCCGTCGACCAGCCGGCCCGGCATGCCGTAGCCGACGGCCTTGTGGGCCAGCGTCGGGGCAGCGGTCTGCTTGGCGAGCGGGACGGAGATCGCGAA
The DNA here is from genome assembly GCF_044748225.1 of Streptomyces sp. NPDC090021. Taxonomy (NCBI): domain Bacteria; kingdom Bacillati; phylum Actinomycetota; class Actinomycetes; order Kitasatosporales; family Streptomycetaceae; genus Streptomyces; species Streptomyces sp. NPDC090021. The sequence continues at coordinate 42,526 of NZ_JBIVFO010000005.1, forward strand.
GCCGTTGTTCTGCACGAGGAAGACCACCGGGGCCTGCCAGACGGCGGCGAAGTTCAGCGCCTCGTGGAAGTCGCCCTCGCTGGTGCCGCCGTCGCCGACCATCGCGAGGGCGACGACGTCGTCGCCGCGCAGCCGCGCCGCGTGGGCCAGGCCCACCGCGTGCGGCAGCTGGGTGGCGAGCGGGGTCGAGAGCGGGGCTATGCGGTGCTCGCGCGGGTCGTAGCCGGTGTGCCAGTCGCCGCGCAGCAGGGTCAGTGCCTGTACGGGGTCCAGTCCGCGCGCCACGGCCGCCAGGGTGTCGCGGTAGCTCGGGAAGAGCCAGTCCTGCTCCTCCAGCACCATCGCGGCGGCGATCTCGCAGGCCTCCTGGCCGACGGTCGAGGGGTACACGGCGAGCCGGCCCTGCTTGGTGAGCGCCGTGGCCTGGGCGTTGTAGCGACGGCCGCGCACCAGTTCGGCGTAGCAGCGGCGCATCAGCGCGGGGTCGAGCCGGTCGGCCGCCTCGGTGCCCAGCACCCGGTAGGGCTCGGCGTCCGGGAGCAGCGGGGCGGCGTCCGTGCGGGGCCTCCAGGCGGGCGGCGGGGTGGAACGGCGGGACGCACCGGCACCGGGCAGCTCTTGGACCGTCATGGCGGCGTACACCTCCTCGTGGGAAGCGGGCAGGGGGTGCCCCGGATGTGAGGCCCCTCACCTACCGATTGTTCGGTTGTCCGCGCAATTTGGCTACAGGCGGCTCCAGGCTGTGGACAAACGGGCGCCGGGGGCCTGGGATGGACGCAGGACGTCCAGCAGAGGGAGGCATCGGGCAATGCCGGATGAACAAATGGCCGCGGCCGGTTCCGCACCGGTTCCGCAGGGGACCGCACCGGGAGCCCCTGCGGTCCCGCCCGTCACACCCCGCCCCCTGGACCCGATCGACCGGTCGATCATGCGGCTGCTCCAGGCGGACGGCCGGGCGTCCATACGCTCGGTGGCCGAGCAGGTACACGTCTCGCGCGCGAACGCCTACGCGCGGATCAACCGGCTCATCGACGACGGGGTGATCCGCGGGTTCACGGCCCGCGTCAACCACGAGCGCGCGGGCCAGGGAGCCTCCGCCTACATCACGCTGAAGATCGTCCAGAACTCCTGGCGCACGGTCCGCGAGCAGCTGCGCGAACTCCCGGGGGCCGCGCACATCGCCCTGGTCAGCGGCGACTTCGACGTCCTGCTCCTGGTGCACACCCCGGACAACCGGACCCTGCGCGAGCTGGTCCTGACCCGCCTCCAGGCCATCCCGGAGGTCCTCTCGACGCGCACCCTGCTGGTCTTCGAGGAGACGGACCTGCTGGATCCCGGCCCGGGCCCGGGCGCCGGCCCCGCGATCACGGAGGACTGGGGGCCGAACGGGTGACGGGCGGCCCGAGACACGACAACGCCCCGGACGGTCCCTGAGGACCCCGTCCGGGGCGTTGTGCGCGGCGGTCGGCCGGGTCGGCCGGTCAGTCGGTCAGCGGGCCGTGCGCAGGCCGTCGAAGGCCATGTGGACGACGGCGTCCGCGAGCTGCTCGGGACCCGTGCCCGGGTGCGGGCGGTACCACTCGACCAGCGAGTTCACCATGCCGAAGAGGAGGCGGGTGGCGAGGCGGATGTCCACGTCGGCCCGCAGGTCGCCGTCCGCGGCGGCGGCCTTGAGCAGGTCCGCGACCCGGTGGTCGAACTCGCGGCGGCGCTCCAGCGCCCACCGCTCGGTGCGGGTGTTGCCCCGCACCCGCAGCAGCAGCGTCACGTACGGCAGCTCGCCCACCAGCACCTCGACGGTGCGGCGCGTGACGTACTCGACGCGCTCGACGGCCCGGCCGCCGTTCGCGCCGGGCTCCTCCAGCACCGCGAAGAGCCCGTCGAGGGCGCGGCTGACGGCCCGCCGCAGCAGCTCCTCCTTGCCCGTGACGTGGTGATAGATCGAGGACTTCGAGATACCGGCGGCCTTGGAGAGGTGCTCCATCGAGGTGCCGTCGTAGCCGCGCTCGTTGAAGACCTGGACGGCCACCGACAGCAGCGTCTCGGGGGTGTAGGTGTCGCGCTTGGCCGTCGTCACTGCGCGTCCTCCTCGTCGCCCGCCGCGTAACCCAGCTTGAACAGCGCCAGCGAGGGCGCGTAACGGCCGCCGGGGCAGCGCTCGTCGAGGTGGTGCAGCAGGTCGTAGGCCCAGTCCCGGCCGAGCCGGTCGTACCACTCGGAGGGGCCCAGCGGGTAGTTGACGCCGAGCCGCATCGCGGTGTCGATGTCCTCGGCGGAGGCCACGCCGCGGGCGACGGCGTCGGCGGTGAGGTCGATCAGCATCGCGACGGTCCGGGCGACGATCATGCCGGGGACGTCGCCGATGACGGAGACCTGCTTGCCGAGCTTCTGGAAGAGGCCGATCGCCTCGGCGAGGGTGCGCTCGCTGGTGTCCGCGCTGGCGGAGAGGGCGATCCGGGTGGCGCTCCGGTAGTCGAGCGCGAGGTCGAAGTAGACGACGTCCGCGAACTCGACGGAGGTCTTCCCGTCCGCGAGGACCAGCTGTCCCTCGCCGGGCAGCTGGATGTACGGGCCCCCGTGCTCGGTGGCCGTGACCGCGATCCCGGCCTCCTCCAGCAGGTCGGCCAGGGCGGCGGCCGGCCCGAGGTCACCCACGACGGTCACCTTCGCCGGGGCCTCCTCGGGGCCGGCGGTGTGCGGCTGCGCGGCCGCCGCGCCGGGGCCGTACGGGAACCAGCCGTGCCCCGACTTGCGGCCCAGGCGGCCCGACTGGACCAGCCGGCGCTGCGCCAGGGACGGGACGAACTTGGGGCTGCGGAAGAAGGACTCCCACACGGAGCGGGTCACGGCCTCGTTGACGTCCTGGCCGATCAGGTCGGTCAGCGCGAAGGGGCCCATCTTGAAGCCGCCGCTCTCGCGGAGCACGGCGTCGATGGTCGCCGGGTCGGCGCCCTGCTCCTCGTACACCGCGAAGGCCTCGGCGTAGAAGGGGCGGGCGATCCGGTTGACGATGAAGCCGGGGGTGTCGGCGCAGCGGACCGGCGTCTTCCCCCAGCCGAGGACCGTGCGGTACGCGCGCTCGACGGCCGCCGGGTCGCTCGCGGAGCCGCTGACCACCTCGACGAGCGGGAGCAGCGGGGCCGGGTTGAAGAAGTGCAGGCCGAGGAAGCGGCCGGGGTGCGCGAGGCCTGCGGCGAGCTCGGTGACGGAGAGGGAGGAGGTGTTCGTGGCGAGCAGCGCGTCCGGCTCCACCACCTCTTCGAGGGCCGCGAAGAGGGTCTGCTTGATCTGGACGTTCTCCACGACCGCCTCGATGACGAGGGCGGCCCCGGCGAGGTCCGCGAGGGCCCCGGCGGGCGCGATCCGGCCGACCGCCTCCTCGGCCTCGGCCCGGTCCAGACGGCCCTTCGCGGCCATCCGCTCGACACGGTCCTGCACGATGCCGACGCCGTCGGCGGCGAGGGCGGTGTCGATGTCGTAGATCAGCACGCGGTGACCTGCGAGAAGGGCGACCTGGGCGATGCCCTGGCCCATGGTGCCCGCGCCGACGACCGCCACAGTGCGGGACCGCTCGATTGCTGTCATGTCCTGATCCTCCCGCACCGACTTGTCCACAGGTCCGCCGGGCCCTCTTGTCCCGACCGATCGTTCGGTTACTCTAACTCCAGTCTGCTCTCCTTCGCCCGGCTCAACGAGGAGTTGGTCCCTGATGGCCGCCGAGCTCACCGTCCCCCAGCTGTCCGCCAAGCACCGGCCCACCCTGGACCAGGCCCTGTCGGCGATCCGCAGCCGCGCCTACTGGTCTCCGCATCCCGAGCACCCGAAGGCGTACGGCGAGACCGCCCCGGCCGACGGGCTCGCCGCCTTCGAGGCGCTCCGCGGCACGCGGTTCGACCTCGGCCAGCCCGGCACCGACGGCTGGGCGGGCGCCGAGGTGTCCCCGTACGGCCCGGAGCTGGGCGTCGAGTACCCGCATGTGGACCCGGACGTGCTGCTGCCCGCGATGAAGGCCGGCATGGGCGCCTGGCGCGACGCCGGACCGGAGGCGCGCGCCCTGGTCTGCATCGAGATCCTGGCCCGCATCTCGGCCCGCACGCACGAGTTCGCGCACGCGGTCATGCACACCAGCGGCCAGGCCTTCATGATGGCGTTCCAGGCCGGCGGTCCCCACGCGCAGGACCGCGGGCTGGAGGCCGTGGCCTACGCCTACGAGGAGCAGACCCGGGTCCCCGGACAGGCGGACTGGTCGAAGCAGCAGGGCAAGAAGGACCCGCTGGAGCTCGGCAAGACCTTCACCGCGGTCCCCCGGGGCATCTCCCTCATGATCGGCTGCAACACCTTCCCGACCTGGAACGGCTACCCGGGCCTGTTCGCCTCGCTGGCCACCGGCAACCCGGTGCTGGTCAAGCCGCACCCGCGGGCCGTGCTGCCGCTCGCCCTGACCGTGCGGGTGGCGCGCGAGGTCCTCGCGGAGGCGGGCTTCGACCCGAACCTGGTGGCGCTCGCGGTCGAGCGCCCGGGCGAGGGCATCGCCAAGGACCTCGCCGTCCGTCCCGAGATCAAGCTGATCGACTACACCGGGTCCACGGAGTTCGGCGACTGGCTGGAGGCCAACGCCCGCCAGGCCCAGGTCTACACGGAGAAGGCGGGCGTCAACACCGTCGTCCTGGACTCCACCGACAACTACAAGGGGATGCTGGCCAACCTGGCCTTCTCCCTGTCGCTCTACAGCGGCCAGATGTGCACCACCCCGCAGAACCTGCTGATCCCGCGCGACGGCATCGCGACGGACGCCGGCCACAAGTCGTACGACGAGGTGGTCGCCGACCTCGCGGCGTCGGTCGGCGGCCTGCTCGGTGACGACGCCCGGGCCAACGCGCTGCTCGGCGCGCTGGTCAACCCGGACGTCAGGGCCCGCCTGGAGGCGGCCGCCGGCCTCGGCGAGGTCGCGCTGGAGTCCCGCGAGGTCGCCAACCCCGAGTTCCCGGACGCGGTGGTCCGTACGCCGGTGATGGTCAAGCTGGACGCCGCCAAGCCGGACCCGGAGGCGCCCTACCTCTCCGAGTGCTTCGGCCCGGTCTCCTTCGCGGTGGCCGTGGACTCCACGCAGGACGCGCTGGACCTGCTGCGCCGCACCGTGCGGGAGAAGGGCGCCATGACGGTCGGCGCCTACACCACCTCCCCCGACACCGAGCGCGCCCTCGAAAAGGTCTGCCTGGAGGAGTCCGCCCAGCTCTCGCTGAACCTGACCGGCGGGGTCTACGTCAACCAGACCGCGGCGTTCTCGGACTTCCACGGCTCCGGCGGCAACCCCGCGGCCAATGCCGCGCTGTGCGACGGCGCCTTCGTCTCGAACCGCTTCCGCGTGGTGGAGGTCCGCCGCCAGGCGTAGCCGCCGGACGCGACGGCCGGACGCCGGAGCGTCCGGCGCCCGTCCAGGGCCTGGACGCCTCCTCCCCGCACATCCGGGCGGAGGCGTCCACCTGGGCGGTCCCGCGCAGGGCGGCGAAGCCCGCGTCGCCCAGCACCGTGCCCACGGCCACCGCCTCGACGAGCTCCTCGCGGGCCACCCGCCGGGCGAGGCAGCCCAGGTCGCTACGGCCCACCCGCTCGGCGGCCTCGGCGTAGTCGGCGAGCAGGTCCGCTCGTGCTGTGGCTCGGCACGCTCGTCCTCGCAGCCCTGCTCCGGCGCCCGCGAACCGCCGACCGGGCCACGACCTGGTCGATCCGGATCTCCACGGTCCTCGCGCCGATCGGCGCCGCGCCGGCGTTCCTGGTGGTCCTGCCCACCCCCGAGCGGCAGGGCGGCGAAGCCGCAGGTCCGGCCCTCGCCGAGAGCGGCGCGCACAACGTGGGGGTGCCCGACGGCGGCCCCGGGATGTTCCTCACCGGCTGGTCCACCACCGGAGGGGACCTGCGCGTCCCGCACTTCTTCGGAACGCGCGCCCTCCAGCTGCTGCCGCTGCTCCTCCTCGCCGCGCTCGCCCGGCGTTCCGCCCGGCCGCGCGACGAACGGATGCGGGTGCGGCCGGTCCTGGCGGCCGGTGCGGTGTACGCGGCGGCGCTCGCCCTGCCGACCTGGCAGGCACGGCGCGGCCGGCCCTGGTCCGTCCCGACGGGGCGACGCTCGGCGCGGCCGCAGCCGTCCTGGCCGGGGGACTCCTAGGAGTCCTCGCCGCTCTCCTGCCCGGCGGGCGGGGGACCGCCCCAGTGGAAGAGGGTCATGGCCACGCTGGTGGCGAGGTTGTAGCTGGAGACCTGGGGGCGCATCGGCAGTGACACCAGGTGGTCGGCCCGCGCACGCAGTTCGGGGGAGATCCCGTGCCGCTCGGAGCCGAAGGCCAGCAGCGCGTCGTCCGGGAGGGTGAGGCCGCGGATGTCCCCGCCCTCCGGGTCGAGCGCGTAGAGCGGCCCGGGCGGCAGCTCCTCCAGGGCGAGGCGCTCGACGGTGGTGGCGTAGTGCAGTCCGGCCCCGGCCCGGACCACGTTGGGGTGCCAGGGGTCGAGGTCGCCGCGGGTGACCACGCCGGTGGCGCCGAAGCCGGCGGCGAGGCGGACGACGGCCCCGACGTTGCCGAGGTTGCGGGGGTTGTCGAGGACGACGACGGGCGCTTTCCTCGGCATCCGCCCCAGGCCGGCAATGCCCGCGGCCCGGTCGGGCCGTACGGCGAGGGCGGCGACCCCGGTCGGGTGGACGCGGGGCAGCAGCTCCCTGAGCACGGCCGGCCGCACCAGGCGGACCACAGCGGCCTCGACGTCCGGAGCCAGCGCCCGGGCCAGGGCCCGTACGGCGCCGGGATCGTCCGCGACGGCCACCCGCACGTCGGCCCCGAAGCGCAGGGCGTGCTTGAGCGCGTGGAACCCGTCGAGGAGCACGAGGTCCCCGCGGCCGGACGCCTCCGCCCAGTCCCGCGCGATCTCCCCGGACCCCTGATCCTCACTCATGCCCCGACCCTACGGCCCCCGCTCCGCGCCCCGGGACATCCACCCCTCGGACCCCTCGCCCGGACGGAGCCCGGGCCCCCACCCCTCGGCGCTCTCAGCCCGTCCCGCGGTCGAGGGCCGGGTCCGGGCGGAGCCCGGGTCCGGGTGGCGGCGGGGCGGGGGAAGGCCCCGCAGGGCGCCGCTCCGGGCGCCGGACGACCCGCGGCGCTGCCGCCCGCAGCGCCGCGGCCCGCGCACCGAGCCACACCAGAAAGCCCGTCGGCAGGAACACCGCATCGGCGGCGATCATCGCCAGCGAGAAGAACGGCAGCCCCAGCAGCACCGCGATCCCCGCGTGCTCCAGCATCATCAGCACCAGCAGCACGTTCTTGATCCGCCGGTTGAAGAGCGTGAACGGGAAGGCGACCTGGACCGCCACCGTCCCGTACGACAGCAGCATCACCAGCGTCCCGCTGCCCGCCAGCAGCGCCGACAGCGCCGGCCACGGGGTGAAGTAGTCCAGCCCCAGGGGGTAGTACAGCGCCGTCCCGTCCTGCCATCGCGAGCCCTGGATCTTGTACCAGCCGGCCGTCGCGTAGATCAGGCAGACCTCGACCATGATCACCAGCATGCCCGCGTTGTGCAGCAGGTTCGCCAGGACGTCCAGGACCGCCCGCCCCTCGCCCTCCGGGTCGCGGCGGTCGACCAGCCACCACAGTGCGCAGACCACCCACACCGCGCCGAACGCCGCCAGCCAGCCGGGACTGAACCGCCCGGTGGCGGCGCCGTGGGCGAAGACGACCCCCAGCACCCCCCACAGCACCGGCCCGGCCGCCCCCGCCGTCGCGGAGCCCCGCCTGCGCGCCCTGCGCGCGTCCAGCGACCACACCTGCGCGCACCGGGTCAGCACCAGGTAGATCGCGACCAGGTGGATGACGTTGTCCCCGCCGTCGCCCATGAACACGCTGCGGTTCTGCAGGGACAGCACGCCGATCATGAATACCACGGACATCGCCCGGGTGCGCCAGCCCAGCAGCAGGCCGGCGCTCGCCAGCACGGCCACGGCGTAGACGGTCTCGAACCACAGGGCCGAGCCGGACCACGTCAGGACCGTGAAGGCACCGTTGGAGTCGAGCAGCCGCTGCGCCAGTTCCTGGCTCCACGGCCCGTCCGGGCCGTACAGCTCGGCGCGGTGGGGGAACTCCCGCAGCAGGAAGAAGAGCCAGGTGCCCGCGAAGCCGATGCGGACGACAGCGCTCTGGTACGGGCCGAGCGCCTGCCCGCTGACCTCGGCGACGGCCCGCGCCAGCGCGGCGCGGGCCCGTCTCACACCTTCCACCACGGCAGCTCCCGGTAGTAGGTCTGGGTATCGGTGCTCTCGGTGCTCCACTTCGGCGCGGGCACGGCCGTCGTCGCCGAGCGCAGCTGGATCCGCAGGATGCGCCCGCCGCGGTGGTCCGGTGCGAGCCGGTTCACCGCGATCCGCCGCAGGTACTCCTCGGACAGCTCGCCGCGCTCGCCGACGGGCTTCTCGTCCTCGTCGTGGGAGCCGGTGTAGAAGTCCCAGGCCCGGCGCAGCTCGTTCTGCTCGGTGTGGCTCGGCAGCAGGCTGTGCCGGATCGCGGCGGCGTCCTCGGCGCTCAGGTCCCGCCAGCCGGTGGTGATCAGCTCGCCGCCGGCGGTCCGGACCTCGGCGCGCACCTCCACGGCGATGTTCTGCTGGAGCGGGTTGGGCGCGAAGAGCTTCCAGTTCTGTTCGAACTCGGGATAGATCCAGGCGTCGATCGTCCGCGCGTGCTGCCTGCTCACCGTGTTGGAGGGGGCCACGTGCAGGAAGACCAGTGCGAGGTGCGTGCACGCGGCGATGCCCACGGCGCCCAGGGCCAGCGCGGTCACGACCCGGTACGGGGTGGACAGACCGGCGATTCCGGGCGCCCTCGGGGGTGGTGGAGCGGCCCCTTCGGCGAGCTCGTGCTCGTTCGCATCCATCCCGCCCCGATCGTCCGGCGTCCACAGGGTTGACCACAGAGGTTGACACCCTACGGGCCGCCGTCTCACCATTGAAGTGAAGGAACCGAACGATCGGTCGGTCGGGTGACGGACGGCCGGCATACACCGCAAGGGGCCGGAATGGTGGCAGTGACCCCGGAAACGGGCCCGGACACGGCCCTGGGGACAGACGGGACGGACGGGACGGGCATGACGGCTGACCTGGGCGCACAGCTCGCGGCGGCGTTCGACGCAGCCGTGGCGGCGGACGAGCGCGTGGAACCGCGCGACTGGATGCCGGAGGAGTACCGCGCATCGCTCGTCCGGCAGATGGCGCAGCACGCCCACTCCGAGATCATCGGCATGCAGCCCGAGGCCAACTGGATCACCCGCGCGCCCTCGTTGCGCCGCAAGGCGATCCTGATGGCCAAGGTCCAGGACGAGGCGGGCCACGGCCTCTACCTCTACAGCGCGGCCGAGACCCTCGGCACCAGCCGCGACGAGCTTCTGGACAAGCTCCACTCGGGCCGGCAGAAGTACTCCTCGATCTTCAACTACCCCACCCTGACCTGGGCGGACGTCGGCGCCATCGGCTGGCTCGTGGACGGCGCGGCGATCACCAACCAGGTGCCGATCTGCCGCTGCTCCTACGGGCCCTACGCCCGCGCGATGGTCCGGATCTGCAAGGAGGAGTCCTTCCACCAGCGCCAGGGCTTCGAGCTCCTCATGGCCCTCTCCAAGGGCACCGAGGAGCAGCACGCCATGGCGCAGGACGCGGTGGACCGCTGGTGGTGGCCCTCCCTGATGATGTTCGGCCCGCCGGACGACGAGTCGGCGCACTCGGCGCAGTCGATGGCCTGGCGCATCAAGCGCCACTCCAACGACGAGCTGCGCCAGCGGTTCGTGGACATCGCCGTCCCGCAGGCCGAGTCCCTCGGCCTGACCCTGCCCGACCCGGACCTGAAGTGGAACGAGGAGCGCGGCCACCACGACTTCGGCGCCATCGACTGGGCCGAGTTCTGGGACGTGCTCAAGGGCAACGGCCCCTGCAACGAGCAGCGGATCGGCCAGCGGCGCCGGGCCCACGAGGAAGGCGCCTGGGTGCGCGACGCGGCCGCCGCGTACGCGCGGAAGCAGGCGGCACAGCAGCAGGCGGCACAGCAGCAGACGGCGAAGCCCGCCGGACAGAACGAGGAGGCACGGGTATGACGCAGAACTGGCCCCTGTGGGAGGTGTTCGTGCGCTCGCGCCGCGGCCTTTCGCACACGCACGCGGGAAGCCTGCACGCCCCCGACGCGGAAATGGCCCTGCGCAACGCCCGCGACCTCTACACCCGGCGCAACGAAGGCATCTCGATCTGGGTCGTTCCCTCCGCCTCGATCACCGCCTCCTCGCCGGACGAGCGGGACCCCTTCTTCGCGCCGTCCGCCGACAAGCCCTACCGGCACCCCACCTTCTACGACATCCCGGAGGGAGTGAGCCACCTGTGACCGGCACCGACACCAGCACCGCCACCACCAGCACCGCCACCGCGGCGGCGGCCCTCGCCCTCGGCGACGACGCGCTGATCCTCTCCCACCGGCTCGGCGAGTGGGCCGGCCACGCCCCCGTCCTGGAGGAGGAGGTCGCCCTCGCCAACATCGCCCTCGACCTGCTCGGCCAGGCCCGCATCCTGCTGTCCATGGTCGGCGACGAGGACGAGCTGGCCTTCCTGCGTGAGGAGCGGTCCTTCCGCAACCTCCAGCTGGTCGAGCAGCCGAACGGCGATTTCGCCCACACCATCGCCCGCCAGCTGTACTTCTCCGTCCACCAGTACGAGCTCTACGCGGAACTGGCCCGCGGGGACGGCCCGTTCGCGCCCCTCGCGGCCAAGGCCGTCAAGGAGACCGCGTACCACCGCGACCACGCCGAGCAGTGGACCCTGCGGCTCGGCGACGGCACCGAGGAGAGCCGCGCCCGCATGCAGGCGGCGCTGAAGGCGCTGTGGAAGTTCACCGGGGAGCTCTTCCAGCCGGTGGAGGGCCTCGACGGCGTGGACTGGGCCGCCCTCGAAGAGCGCTGGCTGGCCGCGCTGACCGATGTCGTGGAGCGTGCCGGGCTCACCCTGCCCGAAGGGCCGCGCACCGGCGCCTGGGCCGCCGGCGCCGGCCGTCAGGGACTGCACACCGAGTCCTTCGGCCGGATGCTCGCCGAGATGCAGCACCTGCACCGCAGCCACCCGGGGGCGTCATGGTGACCAGCGCCGACATCGCGACGACCCGCCTGGAGGCCGAGCTGGCCGAACTGGCCGGCTCCGTCCCGGACCCCGAACTGCCGGTGCTCACCCTCGGCGAGCTGGGCGTGGTGCGCGGGGTGCGGATGCACGAGGACGGCCACGCCGAGGTCACCCTCACCCCCACCTACACCGGCTGCCCGGCCATCGAGGCCATGTCCGCCGACATCGAGCGGATCCTGACCGGCCACGGCATCCCCGAGGTGCGGGTGACCACCGTGCTGGCCCCCGCCTGGTCCACGGACGACATCAGCGCCGAGGGCCGCCGCAAGCTGGCCGAGTTCGGCATCGCCCCGCCCAGGCCGCACGCGGCTGGCGGGCCGGTCCCGGTGGCCCTGTCCGTCCGCTGCCCGAACTGCGGATCGACCGACACCGAGCTGCTCAGCCGTTTCTCCTCTACCGCGTGCAAGGCGCTGCGCCGCTGCACCGCCTGCCGCGAACCATTCGACCACTTCAAGGAGCTGTAGATGGCCGCCCCCCGCCACGGCGCGTTCCACCCGCTGACGGTGGCGGAAGTCGACCGGCTCACCGACGACTCGGTGGCGCTGACCCTCCGGGTCCCCGAGGAGCTGCGCGAGGACTACCGGCACGCCCCCGGCCAGCACCTGACGCTGCGCCGCACCGCCCCGGAGGGCGGCGCCGAGGTCCGCCGCACCTACTCGATCTGCTCGCCCGCCCCCACGGCGGACGGCCCGGGCCCCGCGCTGCTGCGGGTCGGCGTGCGGCTGGTGGAGGGCGGGGAGTTCTCCACCTTCGCGCACAAGGAGATCGCGGCCGGCGACGTGCTGGACGTCATGGTCCCGGCCGGACGCTTCGTGCTGGATCCCGCCGCGGCCCCCGCCGCCGGGCACTACGCCGCGATCGTCGGCGGCAGCGGGATCACGCCCGTGCTGTCGATCGCCGCGAGCCTGCTGGCCGCGCGGGCCGACGCCCGCTTCTGCCTGGTGCGCAGCGACCGTACGGCGGCTTCGACGATGTTCCTGGAGGAGGTCGCCGACCTCAAGGACCGCTATCCCGCGCGGTTCCAGCTGGTCACGGTGCTCTCCCGGGAGGAGCAGGAGTCGGGGCTGCCGTCCGGCCGGCTCGACGAGGAGCGGCTGGTGTCCCTGCTGCCCGCCCTGCTTCCGGTGGCGGAGGTCACGGGCTGGTTCCTGTGCGGGCCGTACGGTCTGGTGCAGGGCGCGGAGCGGGCCCTGAGCGCGCTCGGGGTCGCCCGGACCCGGGTGCACGAAGAGATCTTCCACGTCGAGGACACCACCCCCGCGCCGGTCCGCTCGGCGGCGTCGGCCGCGGCCGCGCAGGGCCGGGTCACCGCACGGCTCGACGGGCGTTCCGGCACCTGGCCCGTTCAGGACGGCGAGTCCCTGCTGGACGCGGTGCTCCGCAACCGCGCTGACGCCCCGTACGCCTGCAAGGGCGGCGTCTGCGGCACGTGCCGGGCGTTCGTGGTGTCGGGCGAGGTCAGGATGGACCGGAACTTCGCCCTGGAGGCCGAGGAGACGGACGCCGGTTTCGTCCTCGCCTGCCAGTCGCACCCGGTCACCGAGGAAGTGGAGATCGACTTCGACCGCTAGGGCCGGTCGCCGAAGCAACGCCGCGGGCCGGGCGGGACTTCGACGACAGGGCCCAGAGGGTGCCCCGGGGTCCGGCCGCTTCCCCTGCCGTCCTCCTCCCCTGTCCATTTTCAGGAACCTGTTCTATCTTGACGCCCCGTCAGGTCAGAACGGGAGGACAGGCAGTGGACTTCACCTTCACCGAGGAGCAGCTGGCCGCCGTCGAAGCGGCCAGGGCCGTGTTCGCGGACGTGGCACCCGACGGCGTGCCCAGCCCCGCGCTGACCCCGGGCGCCGTCGCCGACGACTTCGACCGCCCGCTGTGGGCCCGGCTCGCCGCGTCCGACCTGCTGGGCCTGGTCCTGGCCGAGGAGCACGGCGGCGCCGGCCTGGACACCATCGCCCTGTGCCTCGTCCTGCGCGAGGCCGCCCGGGTGCTGGCCCGGGTCCCGATGCTGGAGCACTGCGCCACCGCCATGGCCGTCCAGGCCCACGGCAGCCCCGAACTGGCCGCCGCACTGCTGCCCGGCGCCGGGCGCGGCACGCTCGTCCTGACCGCCGCCGCGCACGGCCGCTCCGGGCACGACCCGGCCGAACTCGCCGTCACCGCACGGCTCGACGGCGAAGGATGGGTTCTGGAGGGCACCCAGACCGCCGTCCCCTGGGCGCACACCGCCGACTGGATCGCCGTACCGGCCCACACCGGCGAGGGCGAGGGCGTCCTCGCGCTGGTCCCGCGCACGGCCGACGGCCTCGCTCTCGCCGAGCAGGTCTCCACCAGCGGGGAGCGCTTCGCCGAACTCGCCCTGGACGGCGTGCGGGTGGACCGGACGCACCTGATCGACACCCCGGGAGCCGTGGAGCGGTTCCGCCAGATCCTCACCACCGGCACCTGCGCCCTGACGCTCGGACTGGGCGAGGCCGTCCTCGGCATGACGAGCCGGTACACCAGCAAGCGCGAGCAGTTCGGCTTTCCCGTGGCCACCTTCCAGGCGGTCGCCGTCCAGGCCGCCGACCGCTATATCGACCTGCGCGCCATGGAGGTCACCCTGTGGCAGGCCGCCTGGCGGCTCGATGCCGCAACGGGCGGCGCCGGCGGGCCGCTGCCGAGCGCCGGTGACGTGGCGGTCGCCAAGATCTGGGCCTCGGAGGGCGTACGCAGGGTCGCCCAGACCGCCCAGCACCTGCACGGCGGCTTCGGCGCCGACACCGACTACCCCCTGCACCGCTACCACGCCTGGGCCAAGCAACTGGAGCTCCAGCTGGGCCCTGCGGCCGCGCACGAGGAGGCCCTGGGCGACCTGCTGGCCGCCCATCCCCTCGCCTGAAGCCGCCCCCTCAGGAGGTCAGAGCACGAAGGCCGGGTTTCCGTTGTCCGTCACCATCGGGCGCCCGGCCCCGTCCCAGGCCTGCATCCCGCCGTCGACGTTCACGGCGTCGATGTCCTGGCGCACCAGGTACTGGGTGACCTGCGCGGAACGCCCGCCGACCCGGCACATCACGTACACGCGGCGGCCGTCCTCGACGGCCTCCGTCAGCTCGCCGAAGCGGGCGACGAAGTCGCTCATCGGAATGTGCAGAGCGCCCTCGACGTGCCCGGCCGCCCATTCGTCGTCCTCACGGACGTCGAGGACAAAGCCTTCGGAGGGCACCGCGGCGGCGTCCACCGAGGGAAGCGGTCCGAAGTTCATAACTGTCGCCTTCTCTCTTCACAGGTCTGCGGCCAACCTATCCGACCGCGGCCCCGGCCGTGCGTGCGCGAACGGCCCCGTCCTCACCGGGCGGCGAGCTCGGCCGCCAGCTCCGCCTCGCGCTCGGAGACCTGCGCGAGCAGCTGCTCCGCGATCTCCTCCAGCAGCCGGTCGGGGTCGTCGGGAGCCATCCTCAGCATCGACCCGATCGCGCTCTCCTCCAGCTCCTTCGCCACCAGCGACAGCAGCTCCTTGCGGCGCGCCAGCCACTCCAGCCGGGCGTACAGCTCCTCGCTCTCGCCGGGCCCGGCCGTCTCGGGCACCGGCCCCGCCGCCCACTCCTCGGCCAGCTCGCGCAGCAGCCCCTCGTCGCCCCGGCCGTACGCGGCATTGACCCGCGCGATAAAGGCGTCGCGGCGCTCCCGCTCGCCCTCCTCCTGGGCCAGGTCGGGGTGGGCCCGGCGGACCAGCTCGCGGTAGAGGCGGCGCACCTCCTCGGAGGGGCGGACCCGCTCCGGCGGCCGCACCGGCCGGTCGGTGAGCATCGCGGCGGCGTCGTCGGAGATGCCCTCCGAACCCAGCCAGTCGTGGAAGAGCTCGTCCACGCCGGGCATCGGCATGACCAGCGAGCGCGCGTCCCGCGCCCGCCGGAGATCCTCGGCATCGCCGGTGCGCGCAGCCTTCGCCTCGGCGATCAGCGCGTCCAGCTCGTCGAGCCGCGTGTACATGGGGCCGAGCTTCTGATGGTGCAGGCGGGAGAAGTTCTCCACCTCCACGCGGAAGGTCTCCACCGCGATCTCGAACTCGATCAGCGCCTGCTCCGCGGCCCGTACGGCCCGCTCCAGGCGCGCCTCGGGGCGCTCCTCACCGGTGTCGGAGGAGTCGCCGGATCCACCGGGGACTGTCTGCTCGGGCTGCTCGGTCTGCTCGCTCACCCGGCCAGGGTACGGCCCGCCCGCGCGGGCGATGTTTCACGTGAAACATCGCCCGTCGCGCAGGGACGGCGCGACCCGCGCGATCTAGACCCCGGCCTCCGCGGCGATCCGCCCGGTCCGCACCGCCGCGACCAGGTCGGCGTGATCGGCTTCGGTCCGGTCGGCATAGGCCACCGCGAAGGCCGCCATCGCCTCGTCCAGCTCCTCGTTCTTGCCGCAGTACCCGGCCAGCAGCCGGGGATCGACGCTGTGCGCGTGCGCCCGGGCCAGCAGGGCACCGGTCATCCGCCCGTAGTCGTCGATCTGGTCGGGAGCCAGCGCCGCCGGGTCCACGCTGCCCTTGCGGTTGCGGAACTGGCGGACCTGGTAGGGGCGCCCCTCCACCGTGGTCCAGCCCAGCATGATGTCGGAGACCACCTGCATCCGCTTCTGCCCGGCCACCACCCGGCGGCCCTCGTGCTCCTCCGGCGGCGAGACGAAACCCAGTCCGGGCAGGTGCGGGAGCAGCACCGAGGGCCGGGCCTCCTTCACCTGGAGGACCAGCGGCTGGCCCCGGTGGTCCAGCAGCAGGACCACGTACGAGCGGGTGCCGACGCTCCCGGTGCCCACCACGCGGAAGGCCACGTCGTGGATCGCGTACCGGGCCAGCAGCGGCAGCCGGTCGCCTTGAAGGGTCTGCAGGTAGGGGCCGAGCGAGGCCGCCACGGCCGCCGCCTCCCCGTCCGTGACCCGGCGCAGCACGGGCAGCGCGTCGACGAAACGGCGGCCGCCGTCCGGCCCGATCTCCGTGGACTTGGTGGCGAACCGCGCGGAGGTGTTGTTGCGGGCCTTCTCGGAGACCCGCTCCAGGGTGCCCAGCAGGTCGCGGGCGTCGGCGTGCGAGACGAGTTCCTCGTCGGCGATGGCGTTCCACGCGTCGAGCGCGGGCAGCTTGGCCAGCAGCCGCATGGTCCGCCGGTAGGCGCCCACGGCATCCAGCGCGGCCGCCCGGCAGGTGTCCTCGTCCGCCCCGGCCACCCGCCCGGCGAGCACCAGGGAGGTCGCCAGCCGCTTCAGGTCCCACTCCCACGGGCCGAACACGGTCTCGTCGAAGTCGTTCAGGTCGATGACGAGCCGGCCGCGCGCGTCCCCGTACAGACCGAAGTTCGCCGCGTGCGCGTCACCGCAGATCTGCGCGCCGACACCGGTCACCGGACCGCCGGACAGGTCGTGCGCCATCAGCCCGGCCGCGCCGCGCAGGAACGCGAAGGGGCTGGCGGCCATCCTGCCGACCCGTATGGGCGTCAGCTCGGCCACCCGCCCCGCGTTGGACTCCTCCACCGCCCGCACGGCGTCCGGCCGCCCGGCCGGCACCGTGAAGCCGGCGTGCGCCGCCCTCGGCACACGGGCGCGCAGCGCCTTGCCCGCCTCCTTCGGCGAGTCCGCCGCCACGCGCGGCGCGAACCCCGCCACGTCCGGAATCCGCTGTCCCGCTGTCGCCGCCATCGGCGCCGCCCCCACCCGTTCGTTCATATGATCGCTTCGAGAACGGGCTGACCGTACCGACAGCCCGGTGTCCCTGGCCAGCGCCCACGGCGTCCGGCCGCCCGGCCGGTGCCCGCAAGCCCGGCGCACCGGCCGACGGCTACAGCCCGGCGTCCCGGGCGAGCAGCGCCGCCTGGACCCGGTTCTCACAGCCCAGCTTGGCCAGGATCCGGCTCACGTACGTCTTCACGGTCGCCTCGCTCATGTGCAGGCGCCGGCCCGCGTCCGCGTTGGACAGGCCCTCCCCGAGCAGCGCCAGGACCCCCCGCTCCCGCTCGCTCAGCCCGGCGACCTGACGGCGTGCCTCCTCGCCGCGCGCCGCCGCCCTCCCGGACGCCAGCTGGTCCACCACGTGCCGGGTGGCCCCGGGCGAGAGGTAGGCGTCCCCGGCCGCGGCCGCCCGGACCGCGCCGATCAGCTCGCCCGGCGCCGAGTCCTTGAGCAGGAACCCCGCCCCACCCTGCCCCAGCGCGCGCAGCACGTTCTCCTTCTCGCCGAAGGTGGTCAGGATCAGGGCCCGCACCTCCGGCGCGGCCCGCCGCAGCTCACCCAGTGCGGTCAGACCGTCCATCACCGGCATCTGGATGTCGAGCAGCATCACCTCGGGGGCGTGCGAGCGGGCCAGCTCGACCGCTTCCCGGCCGTTCGCCGCCTCCGCGACGACCTCGATGTCCGGCGCCGAGGTCAGGATCATCCTGATCCCGGCCCGGATCAGCGGCTCGTCGTCGGCGATCACCACTCTGATCACTTCGGCTGTCACCCCGTGCTCCTACTGCTTGACCTCGTACGCCTGCTTGTCCACGAGCTTGCCGTCCTTGAAGCAGAACCGGAAAACGAGGTCCGTGGTCAGGCTCTGGCCGGACTGGTCGTTGGCCAGCAGCACCAGGCACTCCGAGCCCTCCGGCCGGGGCGGCCCCTTCCGGTCGGCTCCCGCGGTCAGGAAGCTCTCTCCGGACGGCAGCCGGTCACGGACCGTCCTCTCGGCCTCGCCGACGTGCACGGCGTCGTACTCGTCCCTGCCGATCATCGCGTCGCCCGCCGTGTCCATCAGCATCACCGCCGCGGCGACCAGCACGATCACCAGCACCACCACCGCCGCGAACGCGATCCCGCAGCCCACGGCGATGCCACCGGCACGGCTGGGCACCCGTACGGCGAGCTCCCGGTCCACCGCCGCCCAGTCCATCGGCTGCTGCTCGCCCCGCCGCCCCCGCCCCGGGGGCAGGGTGCTCTTCCGCGCCTGCGCCTGCTGTCCGAAGTCGTCGGCCACGTCCTGGGCCCCGGCCGGCTCCGCGCCGTACGGCAGCACCCCGGCCACCCGGAACCCGCCGCTCTCGGCCGGACCCGCGTGCACCATGCCGCCCACCAGCCGGGCCCGCTCGCGCAGCCCCGTCAGTCCCTGCCCGCCCGACACCACGTCCTCGCCCGGTCCGGCCGACGGCCCGTTGGCGATCTCCACCACCAGCGAGTCGTCCTCGTACCGCAGCTCCACCGTGATCGGCGCACCCGGAGCGTGCTTGTAGGCGTTGGTCAGGGCCTCCTGCACGATCCGGTAGGCGGCGTGGTCACAGGCCGCGACCAGCTGCCTCGGCCGCCCCGAAGTGGTCATCCGCACCTCGGTCCCGGCGGCCCGCGCCGCCTCCACGACCCCGGCGATCCCGGCCACGCCGCGCGCCGCGGGCTGCGCCTCCTCCACCGGCGGGGGCGCCTCCACACCGTCGCGCAGGATCCCGACGACCTCGCGCAGTTCGTGCATCGCGGACACCGAGGCCTGCCGCAGCACGCCCACGGCCTCCCGCTGACGGTCGGTGAGTTCGGGATCCACCTCCAGCGCGCCCGTGTGAACGGAGATCAACGCCAGCTGGTGGCCCAGGCTGTCGTGCATGTCCTGGGCGATGCGCTGCCGCTCACGCAGCCGCGCCTGCCCGGCGACCATGGCCCGCTCGCGCAGCAGCTGCCCGTTGCGTTCGTGCAGGGCGGCCAGCAGGGTGCGGCGCTGAGACCAGTACCGGCTGGCCAGGCCGGGCATCACGGTGACGGCCAGGAACATCAGCGTGGAGAACACGATGATCAGCAGCGGCCGCATCTGCGCCCACTGGTCCAGGACGCTGAAGGCGAGCGCCGCGACGAAGGCCAGGGTGAAGGCGCCCAGCGCCCGGCCCACGCCGACGATCCGCCGCCCGGCCGACCAGCCCAGCAGCGGCAGCACGAAGAACAGCCCCGGGAGGACCGCACTCAGCGCCGAACTCACCACGAGCGTCGCCGCCGGCAGCCGCCTGCGCAGCAGGGTCAACGCCACCACGACCACGGCACCCAGCAGCATCCGCTGCCCGGACCCATGGTCGAGTTCCTCGACGCCCAGCCCGAGTATGGCCAGCACGGCGGCGAGCGCGAGGTCCCCCGCCAGCATCCGCCGTGTCCACGGCTCGGGCCCCCGCAGCCAGTCCCAGCCCGCACGTGTCTTCGCCATCGCATCCACGCGCCCGACCCTAGACATCCGGCCACCGCCCCGGCCGCCCTCTTTCGTCTCACCCGCCGCGACGAAAGTCGGATCCCGCGCGAGCAGTTGGCCCCGCACCCATCCGTGACCGACACCACACGGGAGACACCGGGCACGGACACCGGCCCTCCGGCATCCCGCGCACAGCCGGTCACGGGCACAAAGCGAAACGGCCGCCACCGCTTTCGCGGTGACGACCGTTTCGTCGATGTGGGCGAGGGGGGATTTGAACCCCCACGTCCCGAAGGACACTGGCACCTGAAGCCAGCGCGTCTGCCGTTCCGCCACTCGCCCGAGCAGCGTCCCAGTGGCCTTCCCTTTCGGGCCGTTCCCCTGGCGACGTCGAAACATTAGCACGTAGAACGGGGTGGATTCACATCGCTTTCCCCGGGGGCATACGCACCCGTGCGGACAGCCCCTCCCGCACTCCGCTCCGGGTGCGGGACACTGTTCCCCGAGCGCCCCTACGATCCCTTGTGAGGACCAACACTCGTCCCCACAGGTGCGAAGGGGAACCACCCGAATCCGCCACGCGTGGATACGATCAGTAAGCAGTACAGGGCGACAACGACGGAGGAGGTGCCCCATGGGAGTTCTGAAGCGGTTCGAGCAGCGACTCGAAGGTCTGGTGAACGGCACCTTCGCCAAGGTGTTCAAGTCCGAGGTCCAGCCGGTGGAGATCGCAGGAGCCCTCCAGCGGGAGTGCGACAACAACGCCACCATCTGGAACCGCGAGCGGACCGTCGTCCCCAACGACTTCATCGTGGAGCTCAGCACCGGCGACTACGACCGCCTGAGCCCCTACTCCGGGCAGCTCGGCGACGAGCTCGCGGGCCTCGTCCGCGACTACGCCAAGCAGCAGCGCTACAGCTTCATGGGCCCCATCAAGGTCCACCTGGAGAAGGCCGAGGACCTCGACACCGGGCTCTACCGGGTCCGCAGTCGCACCCTCGCCTCCAGCACCTCCCAGCCCCAGGGGGCGCCGCCGTCCCCTGCGAGCGGCTACGGCTATCCGCCGGTCGCCGCACCTCCCATGCCCGCCGGCCCGCCCCCGGGCGGACCCGGCGCCCGCAGGCCCACCCCGGGCGGTCCCGGCGGGGCGGCTCCGGGAGCGGGATCCGGAGGCCCGCGGCGGCACTGGATCGAGATCAACGGCACCCGCCACCAGATCTCGCGCCCCACGCTCGTACTCGGCCGAAGCACCGAAGCCGACGTGCGGATCGACGACCCCGGCGTATCGCGCCGGCACTGTGAGATCCGGACCGGAACGCCCTCGACGATCCAGGATCTCGGGTCCACCAACGGCATCGTGGTGGACGGGCAGCACACCACCCGCGCTACGCTCCGCGACGGCTCGCGGATCGTCGTGGGCAGCACCACCATCATTTACCGGCAAGCCGAAGGGTGAAGCGGGGGCAATGTCAGAGCTGACCCTGACGGTCATGCGGTTGGGTTTCCTGGCCGTTCTGTGGCTGTTCGTCATCGTGGCCGTCCAGGTCATCCGCAGCGATCTCTTCGGCACGAGGGTGACCCAGCGCGGCTCCTCCCGCCGCGGCGGTGCCGGCGGCGCCCCGCAGCAGGGCGGCCGCCAGGCCACGCCTCCGCAGCAGCGCCAGCGTCGCGGTGCGCCCACCAAGCTCGTCGTCTCCGAGGGCATCCTCACGGGCACCACCGTGGCCCTCGCCGGACAGACGATCACCCTGGGCCGCGCCCACGACTCCACGATCGTGCTGGACGACGACTACGCGTCCAGCCGCCATGCCAGGATCTACCCCGACCGTGACGGCCAGTGGATCGTCGAGGATCTCGGGTCCACCAACGGCACGTATCTCGACCGGACCCGGCTGACCACCCCGACGCCCATTCCGCCGGGCGCACCGATCCGCATCGGCAAGACCGTCATCGAGCTGCGGAAGTAGTACGACAATGAGCGAGCGGAGCGAGCGCGCGGCGGTGATCCGTGCCAGCGAGGACACGGACACGAGCGCGCTCCCGACCGGAGGGTGGGCAGTGTGGCTCGAGACCGGTTGTACCCGGAGCAAGCTTCGTCGACAGGGCAGGTGCGCATGAGTCTGTCCCTGCGGTTCGCAGCCGGATCCCACAAAGGCATGATCCGTGAGGGGAACGAGGACTCCGGCTACGCCGGTCCCCGTCTCCTGGCGATCGCCGACGGCATGGGAGGCCAGGCCGCCGGCGAGGTCGCCAGCTCCGAGGTGATCTCCACCCTCGTGCAGCTCGACGACGACGTACCGGGCTCCGACATCCTCACCTCGCTGGCCACCGCCGTGCAGCGCGCCAACGACCAGCTGCGCGTCATGGTCGAGGAGGACCCCCAGCTCGAGGGCATGGGCACCACCCTCACCGCCCTGCTGTGGACCGGCCAGCGCCTCGGCCTCGTCCACGTCGGCGACTCCCGCGCCTACCTGCTCCGCGACGGCGTCCTCACGCAGATCACCCAGGACCACACCTGGGTGCAGCGCCTGGTCGACGAGGGCCGCATCACGGAGGAGGAGGCGACGACCCATCCGCAGCGCTCCCTGCTGATGCGCGCGCTGGGCAGCGGCGACATCGTCGAGCCCGACCTCTCCATCCGTGAGGTCCGTGCCGGCGACCGCTACCTGATCTGCTCCGACGGGCTCTCCGGCGTCGTCTCCCACCAGACCCTGGAGGAGACCCTCGCCGACTACCACGGCCCCCGCGAGACCGTGCAGTCCCTCATCCAGCTCGCGCTGCGCGGCGGCGGACCCGACAACATCACCTGCATCGTCGCCGACGTCCTCGACACCGACAGCGGGGACACCCTCGCCGCCCAGGTCAGCGACACCCCGGTGGTCGTCGGCGCGGTTGCCGAGACCCAGCACCAGCTCTTCGACAACAACAACGCCATGCAGACCCCGGCCGGCCGCGCCTCCGGGCTCGGCCGCCAGTCCCCGTCGCCCGCGGGCGCCTTCGGTCCCCCCGGCAGCGGCGACGCCCCGGGCTACGGGTACGGCGACCACGGCCAGGGCGGCGGCTACGGCTCCTTCGGCGAGGCCGACGGGTACGACTCCGGCTCCGGCTACGACGACACGTACGACCACCCCCGCAGGCGCCGCAGCAAAGGGCGCAAGTGGACCACCCGCACCCTGACCCTGCTCGTCGTCGCCGGTGTCATCGGCGGCGGCCTCTACGCCGGCTGGCGCTGGACCCAGACCCAGTTCTACGTCGGCGTGAAGGGCGAGCACGTCGCGCTCTTCCGCGGTATCAGCCCGAAGCTCGGACCGCTGGAGCTCTCCAAGGTGGAGACCGACCGCCCCGACATCGAACTGAAGTACCTGCCGCCCTTCAAGCGGAAGCTGGTCGAGGCCACCATCAGCGAGGGCAGCCTCGACGGTGCCCGCAAGAAGCTGGACGACCTCGGCGTCCAGGTCTCCGCCTGCAAGAAGGACGAACAGCGCAGAGGCGCCGAGGCGCAGAACAGCCAGACACCCGGCCCCAGCCTGACTCCCGAGGAGCAGCAGCTGGTCGGCCTGTGCGGAAAGTAGCCCGCGGGCACAGGGGGCCTGCCACACCATGAGCGTTGTCACCAATACGACCACCATCGGCGCCATCGAGCTGCCGAGCCGGCGGAACACCGAGCTCATGCTGCTCGCCTTCGCCGTGGTCATCCCGATCTTCGCCTACGCCAATGTGGGTCTGGCGATCCACGGCGAGCTGCCCCCCGGCATGTTCGCCTACGGGGCCGGCTTCGCCGTGCTCGCCGGAATAGCGCACTTCGTCGTACGCCGGTACGCCAAGTACGCCGACCCTCTGCTCCTGCCGCTCGCCACCCTGCTCAACGGCCTCGGCGTCGTCCTGATCTGGCGCCTGGACCAGTCCGAGCGGCTGCAGAACCTCGCCAAGCGCAGCTTCGGGGCCTTCTCGCCCTCCGCGCCCAACCAGATGCTCTACACGGCGCTCGCCATCGCCCTGTTCGCCGCCGTGCTGCTGATCCTCAAGGACCACCGCGTCCTGCAGCGGTTCACCTACATCTCCATGGCCGGCGCGCTGGTGCTGCTGATCCTGCCCGTCGTCCCGGGCCTGGGCGCCGACGTCTTCGGCGCCAAGATCTGGATCAGCGTCGGCGGCTTCTCCATCCAGCCCGGTGAGTTCGCGAAGATCGTCATCGCGATCTTCTTCGCCGGCTATCTGATGGTGAAGCGCGACGCGCTCGCCCTGGCCAGCCGCCGCTTCATGGGCCTCTACCTGCCGCGCGGCCGCGACCTCGGCCCGATCCTGATGATCTGGGCGATGAGCCTGCTGGTCCTGGTCTTCGAGAACGACCTCGGTACCTCGCTGCTCTTCTTCGGCATGTTCGTGATCATGCTGTACGTGGCGACCGAGCGCACCAGCTGGATCGTCATCGGCCTGCTGATGTCGGTCGGCGGCGCGGTCGTGGTGGCCTCCTTCGCCAGCCACGTCCAGGCCCGCGTCAACGCCTGGCTCGACCCCTTCGGCTGCTACACCACCTCGGGCGCCTGTGAGCAGGTCGGCCAGTCGATCATGAGCTTCGGTTCCGGCGGGGTCCTCGGCGCCGGATGGGGCCAGGGCAACTCCGACCTCATCGGCTTCGCCGCCAACTCCGACTTCATCTTCTCCACCGTCGGCGAAGAGCTCGGTCTCTCCGGTGTGATGGCCTTCCTGCTGATCTACGGGCTCATCATCGAGCGGGGCGTCCGCACCGCCCTCGCCGCCCGCGACCCCTTCGGCAAGCTCTTCGCCATCGGCCTGTCCGGCGCCTTCGCGCTCCAGATCTTCGTCGTCGCCGGCGGAGTCATGGGGCTCATCCCCCTCACCGGCATGACGATGCCCTTCCTGGCGTCCGGCGGTTCCTCCGTCCTCGCGAACTGGATCCTCATCGCCGTCCTCATCCGGATCAGCGACACCGCCCGCCGACCGGCACCGGCCCCGGCCCCGTCCCCCGACTCCGAGATGACCCAGGTGGTCCGCCCGTCATGAACAAGCCCCTGCGCCGCATCTCGCTGTTCTGCGGGCTGCTCGTCCTCGCGCTGCTGATCCGGACCAACTGGCTGCAGTACGTCCAGGCCGAGGAACTCAGCACGCGCAAGGAGAACCGACGGGTCCAGATCGCCCAGTACGCGACCGAGCGCGGGAACATCATCGTGCAGGGCGAGCCGATCACCGGTTCCACGGTCACCGACGGCAGCGACTACAAGTACAAGCGCACCTACACCGAAGGGGAGCTGTGGTCCCCGGTCACCGGGTACGCATCGCAGGCCTTCGGCGCCACCCAGCTCGAATCGCTTGAGGACGGCATCCTCACCGGCAACGACGACCGGCTGTTCTTCGACCGCACCATCGGCATGTTCACCGGCGAGAAGAAGCAGGGCGGCAACGTCGTCACCACGCTGAACCGCGCCGCGCAGAAGGCCGCCTTCGAGAAGCTCGGCACCAAGAAGGGCGCGGTCGCCGCGATCGACCCGCGCACCGGTGCCATCCTCGCGCTGGTCTCCACCCCCTCCTACGACCCGTCCAGCTTCGCCGGAAACTCCAAGACCGACGAGAAGGCCTGGGTCGAGCTGAAGGACAGTGAGGACAAGAAGCTCGTCAACCGCGCCCTGCGCGAGACCTACCCGCCCGGCTCCACCTTCAAGGTGGTCACCGCCGCGGCCGCCCTGGAACACGGCGTGGTCAAGGAGATCGACGACCCGACGGACACCCCCGAGCCGTACATCCTCCCGGGCACCAAGACCCAGCTGCCCAACTCCCACACGGGGTGCGAGAAGGCCAGCCTGAACCAGGCGCTGCGGATCTCCTGCAACTCCGTCTTCGCGAACCTGGGCGACAAGGTCACCCGCGACAAAATGGTGGAGACGGCCGAGAAGTTCGGCTTCAACAACGACAAGATCGACACCCCGGTCCGCGCGTTCGCCAGCGTCTACGACAAGAAGATGGGCCGGGACGGCAACGCCCAGAGCTCGATCGGCCAGTTCAACACCGCCGCCACCCCGCTGCAGATGGCCATGGTCACCGCGGCGATCGCCAACGACGGCAAGCTGATGAAGCCGTACATGGTCGACCACCTCACCGCGCCGAACCTGGACATCATCGAGAAGCACGAGCCGCAGGAGATGAGCCGGCCGCTGTCCGCGGGCAACGCGCAGAAGGTCCAGGAGATGATGGTCAACGTCGTCGCGAAGGGCACCGGCGAGAAGGCCCAGATCAAGGGCGTGACGGTCGGCGGCAAGACGGGTACCGCCCAGCACGGCGAGGGCAACAAGAAGCGCCCGTACGCCTGGTTCATCTCCTACGCCGAGAACCCGGACGGCACCTCGCCCGTCGCCGTCGCCGTCGTGATCGAGGACAGCGAGGGCACCGCCCGTGACGACATCAGCGGTGGCGGTCTCGCCGCCCCGGTCGCCAAGGCGGTCATGGAAGCGGTGCTGAAGAGCCAGGGATGACCGGGGGATCACGGGGCGACCGACGTGACGCAGGTCACTGAATCAGCCCCGGATCCGAGCGTACGGTACCGGTCCTGTATCAGGCTGTGGCCACGATCCGATCACGGACGATCGGCCGGTAGCCTTTGCGCGAACAGCACACCGCCGGACCACACACAGGTGCGGTCGGGACTGACGGAGAGGGCTGCAACGTTATGGAAGAGCCGCGTCGCCTCGGCGGCCGGTACGAGCTGAGCCACGTGCTCGGCCGCGGTGGCATGGCCGAGGTCTACCTCGCCCACGACACCCGGCTCGGCCGTACCGTCGCCGTCAAGACCCTGCGCGCCGACCTCGCCCGCGACCCGTCCTTCCAGGCCCGGTTCCGGCGCGAGGCCCAGTCGGCCGCGTCCCTGAACCACCCGGCGATCGTCGCCGTGTACGACACCGGCGAGGACTACGTCGACAACATCTCCATCCCGTACATCGTGATGGAGTACGTCGACGGTTCGACCCTGCGCGAGCTGCTGCACTCGGGCCGCAAGCTGCTGCCCGAGCGCACGCTGGAGATGTGCATCGGCATCCTCCAGGCCCTGGAGTACTCGCACCGCGCCGGCATCGTGCACCGTGACATCAAGCCCGCCAACGTGATGCTGACCCGCACCGGCCAGGTCAAGGTCATGGACTTCGGCATCGCCCGCGCCATGGGCGACTCGGGCATGACCATGACGCAGACGGCCGCCGTCATCGGCACCGCCCAGTACCTCTCCCCGGAGCAGGCCAAGGGCGAGCAGGTCGACGCGCGCTCCGACCTCTACTCCGCGGGCTGCCTGCTCTACGAACTCCTCAGCGTGCGGCCCCCGTTCGTCGGCGACTCGCCGGTGGCCGTGGCCTACCAGCACGTGCGGGAGGAACCGCAGCCCCCGTCGAACTTCGACCCCGAGATCACGCCCGAGATGGACGCGATCGTCCTCAAGGCACTGGTCAAGGACCCCGACTACCGCTACCAGTCGGCGGACGAGATGCGCGCCGACATCGAGGCCTGTCTCGACGGCCAGCCCGTCGCCGCCACCGCCGCCATGGGCGCGGCCGGGTACGGCTACCCGCACGACCAGGGCCACGGCTACGGCCCGCAGGGCTACGACCAGCCCACCACCGCCCTGCGCACCGCCGACCCCGGCGCCCAGACGTCGATGATGCCGCCCATGCCCCCGGGCGACGGCGGCTACGGCTACGGCGACCAGGGCCACGGCGGCTACGACCAGGGCTCGAACCGCCGCCAGAGCCAGAAGAAGAGCAAGGCGTCCACCGTGCTGCTCGTGGCGGCCGGCATCCTCGTGCTGGTCGGCGCGATCCTGATCGGCCGGGCCCTGTCCTCGAACACGGCCGACAACCGGCCCAGCGTGCCCAAGCTCATCGGCCAGACCCTGGAACAGGCCACGAAGAGCGCCGAGAACTCCAAGCTCAAGGTGGTCAAGGGCGCCGACGCGCCCTGCGACGACCAGCCCAAGGGCAACGTCTGCAAGCAGGACCCCGCCCCCGACACCAAGGTCGACGAGGGCTCCACGGTGACGATCACCGTCTCCTCGGGCGCCCCGAAGGTGTCCGTGGTCGACGTGCTCAACATGACGTACGAAGAGGCCGAGAAGGCGCTGAGGGACAAGGGCTTCCAGGTCGACCGCAAGACCCAGGAGTCCGACCGCACCCCGGGGACCGTGCTGGAGCAGAACCCGAAGGCCGGTTCCGAGGCCGAGAAGAACAGCGTGATCACGCTGACGGTCGCCAAGGAGCAGTCCAAGTCCGAGGTCCCCGACCTCAGGGGCAAGACCAAGGACGAGGCGGAGAAGGCCCTGAAGGCCGTCAACCTCCGGCTCGGCAGCGTCACGGAGTCCGACCAGCAGCCCGGAGCCGTTCCGGGCACGGTCACCGGCCAGCAGATCGCGGCGGGCCAGCAGATCGAGCAGGGCAAGGCGGTGGGCATCACCATCGCCAAGGCCGCGCAGGCGACGGCCGTCCCGAACTTCGCGGGCCGGACCCTGGGCCAGTACAAGAACGACCTCCAGCGGGCCAACCTGCGGCTCGGCATCGTCGCCGGCCCGTCGGACGACAACGCGCTCGTGGTAAACACCGACCCGCAGCCCGGCACTCCGGGCACCTCGGGGCAGGCCGTCAACGTGGCCACGATCGCCGGACAGCAGGACGGCGGGAACAACAACGGCGGTCTCTTCGGAGGCCTGACCGGTGGCGGAGGCCGCCGCTAGGCGCAGCCTCGGCCGCCGGCCCGGCGACCAGGTCCGGCCCCTCTCGGATGCGAGAGGGGCCGGACCTTTTCGCACGCCCACACCCCCGACGGCGGCAGACGGGCCTCTGCGGGCCTGTCCGGCGCCTCTGGGGTTCCTGGGACTCCCGGGGCTCCCGCGGGGCCCTCCAGGCCCTCTGGGGGCCACGCAGGCCCCGGCTCAGCGCAGCTCCGGCGGGGGCGTGCGCTTGGCGTCCACCTTCTCCGTGCGGACCAGCTCGCCCCACACGATGTAGCGGTACTTCGACGTGTAGACCGGCGTGCAGGTGGTGAGCGTGATGTACCGGCCCGGAGCGGTCCTTCCGGACTCCTTGGGGACCGGGTTGATCACGTCGGTGTTGTACTTCGAGGTCTGGCGCAGCTCCGCGAAGACCTTGTAGACGTACCAGGTGTCCCGGGTCTCGAAGACGATCGCGTCGCCGTTCTTCACCTTGTCGATGTTGTGGAACTTCGCCCCGTGCCCGTCCCGGTGCGCGGCGAGCGAGAAGTTCCCCTTCTCGTCCCAGGGCAGCGCCGACTTCACGGGCTCGGTGTAGTAGCCGGCGACGCCGTCGTCGAGGATGTCCGGCGCGGTGCCCGCCTTGACGAGCACCTCGCCGTTCTTCATGGCCGGTACGTGCAGGAAGCCGACCCCGCCCCTGGTGTCGAGCGCCCCCGGCCCGGCCTGCTCGGGGGCCGGGTCCTGCCACTGGCGGCGGATCTCGTCGCCCCGCGCCGCGGCGTGCCGGTCCGCGAGGACGTTGGTCCACCACAGCGAGTACGCCACGAACAGGCCCAGCACCAGGCCCACCGTGATCAGGACCTCTCCCAGCAGGCTCAGGAAGCCGGCGAGCACACTGCGGCTGCCGGCGGGCGGGGCCGCGGCGCGGCGGCTGGCACGAGACACGCTTGATTCGTCCTTAGCTGGTCAGCGCGGGCGGCGGGCCCTGGCTACGGGGGCGTTCCCCGGTCATCCTGCCCCATACGATCATCCGGTAGGTGCTGGTGAACTCCGGGGTGCAGGTGGTCAGCGTGATGTACCGGCCCGCGGAAGTGAACCCGGAGCCCTCCGGCACGGGTTTGATCACCCCGATGTTCGTCGGCGGTGTCTGCGCCAGCGACGAGGTCATCTCGTACGTGTAGTACGCGTCCCGGGTCTCGACCACGACGGGGTCCCCGGGCACGAGCCGGTTGATGTAGCGGAACGGCTCGCCGTGGGTGTTGCGGTGTCCGGCCACCGCGAAGTTGCCCTGCTTGTCGGCGGGCATCGCGGTCTTCAGCGCGCCCTCGCCGTAGTGCCCGACCATGCCCTTGTCCAGCACCTTGGGCTTGCTGACGCCCTCGGCGACCGGGACCTTCACGTCCAGTTTGGGGATGTGGAGGATCGCGAAGCCCTGGCCCGGTTCGAAGGCCGTCACGGGCGGTGCGGCCGCCGCGCCGTCCGGCTGCCGCTCCCAGGTCTGCCGCAGCGAGCCGGCGGCGCCGTTCGCCGTCCGCTCGGCCACCAGGTTCGTGTACCAGAGCTGGTAGGCGACGAACAGCAGCATCACGAGGCCCGCCGTGATGAAGAGCTCCCCGCCCAGCCGGCTCGCGATGACCACCGGGCCGCCCGACGCCGGCCGCTTGCGACGCCGCCCGCCCCTCCTCCGGGAGTTCCTGGCGGCCCGTTTCGCGGCCTCCTGAGCTGCCCTGCGTCGCGCGGCCCGGCCCTCGGTGGGCGCGGACGGCGCGACCGTGGTCACGCGACGGCCTTGCCCACCACCGGGGCCAGCCCCACCGAGCGTTCCACCGCGCCGGCGTCACCGCAGCGCACCAGCCAGTTCGCGAGCATCCGGTGGCCCCATTCGGTCAGCACCGACTCGGGGTGGAACTGCACGCCCTCGACGTCGTGCTCCCGGTGGCGCAGGCCCATGATGATCCCGTCCTCGGTCCGGGCCGTGACCTGCAGGACGTCGGGCAGGGTCGCGGGCTCGGCCGCCAGGGAGTGGTACCGGGTCGCGGTGAACGGCGAGGGCAGCCCCTCGAACACGCCCAGGCCCTCGTGCACCACGGGCGAGGTCTTGCCGTGGAGCAGTTCCGGGGCCCGGTCCACGACGCCCCCGTAGGCGATCGCCATGGACTGCATGCCGAGGCACACCCCGAAGACGGGGACGCCGGTGCCGGCGCAGTGCCGGACCATGTCCACGCAGACGCCGGCCTCCTCGGGCGTGCCCGGCCCGGGGGAGAGCAGGACGCCGTCGAACCCGTCCTGCGCGTGCGCGAGGGCGACCTCGTCGTTGCGCAGCACCTCGCACTCGGCTCCGAGCTGGTAGAGGTACTGGACCAGGTTGAAGACGAAGCTGTCGTAGTTGTCGACCACCAGAATGCGTGCGCTCACGGAGTGGCTCCCGATCCCTCGTCCACCGTCACATCGTTGAACGGAAGGAGCGGCTCGGCCCACGGGAAGACGTACTGGAACAGTACGAAGACCACGGCGAGGACCAGTACGAGGGAGATCAGCGCGCGTACCCACGCGTTGCCCGGCAGATGCCGCCAGATCCAGCCGTACATGCCGCCTGATTCCTTTTCGTCCACATTCGTTCAACGCACCGCGGGGGCGGTACGCGAACAGACTAAAGGCAGCGGCCCGGCGGGGAGGGTCACCTGGACGAACCCTCCGGTCCGCCCTGCCCGGCGGCGCGCGTACCGGTCAGTTCCGCCCAGACCACCAGCCGGTGGCTGTGTCCCCATTCCGGGTCGCAGGTGGTCAGCGTCAGGTACCGGCCCGGTGCCGTGAACGGGGACTTCGGCGGAACCGGGTCCACCACGCCGACGTCGGTGGGCAGGGTGCGCAGGGGCCCGCCCCGGATCGTGTACGTGTACCGGGTGCCCGCGTCCTTGAGGATCACCTCGTCCCCCGGGCGCAGCCGGGGGAAGTCCTTGAAGGGGTCACCGTAGGTGCGGCGGTGGCCGGCCACGGAGAAGTTGCCGACGGCACCGAGGCGGGCGGTGGCGGCGTAGTGGCCCAGGCCCTTCTTCAGCAGCTCGGGGTCCGTGCCCTCCAGGACCGGCCGGACCCAGTCCGGGCCGAAGCGCGGGATGCGCATCTCGGCGAACGCCCGGCCCGCGGGGTAGCGCGGTTCCGCAGGGGCGGGGGCGGCTGATCCGGCCGGCTGCGGCGCGGCCCCGGGGGCGGTGGCCGGTGGGGCTGCGGCCGGTGGAGCCGGGGCCGTCGGCCGCGCGGCCGCCGCCCAGCCGTCGCGCAGCCGGGCCATCTCGCCGTCCGCGGCCCGGTCGGCCTTGACCCCGGTCCACACCAGGACGTAGACGACGAAGAGCACGATCAGCGTGCCCGCCGTCAGGCACACCTCGCTGAACGTCCGTACCGCCAGCCGCAGGAGGGCGTCGGGACGGGCCCGGTCACGGGGTGGTGCCCACCGGCTTCGCATAGTGGAGGTCCACTGTGCCGGAGTAGGGGGGAAGTGTCAGCGCCTTGTGCTCGTCCACTTTCCAGCCCAGGCCGTAGGCGTTCACGTACGCCTGGTAGTTCTGCAGGGCCGGGGAGGCCGCGAGGGCCTTCTTGAGCGCCGCCGGGTCGCCGACCGCCGAGATCTTGTACGGGGGCGAGTAGACGCGGCCCTGGAGGATCAGGGTGTTGCCCACGCAGCGCACCGCGCTGGTGGAGATGAGCCGCTGGTCCATGACCTGGATGCCCTCGGCGCCGCCCTGCCACAGGGCGTTCACCACGGCCTGGAGGTCCTGCTGGTGGATCACCAGGTCGTTGGGCTGCGGTTCGGGCACGTTGGGGATGCGGGCGGTGGCGTTCGGCGGGGCGTCGTTGAGGGTGACGGTCAGGCCCTTGCCGGAGAGTTCCTCGGTGCCCGAGGCGGCGCGCAGAGCGGCCAGCTTCGCGTCCTCGGCCTTGGTGCTGCCGTTGTCGCGGTCGGCGAGGGCGTCCACGCGGGCGCGGGCCGCTCCGGTGCTCTCCTCCAGCTCCGCGTTGTCCGCACTGCGTTCCTTGATCAGGTCCGACAGCTTCAGGAGCGAGGCATCCGTGCGGATGTTCGTACCCTTGGAGGTGTTGAAACTGGTGACGAAGAGCAGCCCGGCCAGGGCGAAGACGGCGGCCGTCAGCAACCGGACCGGCCTGGCCCGGCGACGGGGACCCGTGGAGGAGTCGTCTGAATTGCTCAACGTACCCTTCTCCTTCAACGCCACAGGTCCACTACGCTAACGGACGCCCGGGGCAGGCAAGGTCCCCAGCGCATCGACAGGAGAGCCCCTCGTGCCGAAGTCACGTATCCGCAAGAAGGACGACTACACCCCGCCGCCCGCGCGGCAGCCGCAGAACATCCGGTTGACGAACCGCAGCTGGGTGGCCCCGGTCATGCTGGCGTTCTTCCTGATCGGTCTCGCGTGGATCGTCGTCTTCTACGTGACCGAGACCCAGCTGCCGGTCGAGGCCCTCGGCAACTGGAACATCGTCGTCGGTTTCGGCTTCATCGCGGCGGGATTCGGCGTTTCCACGCAGTGGAAGTAGCACCCGGCAGTCCCTGACGGAAGCTCTCCCCAGGAGTTATCCACAGCGTCATCCACACCTGAGGAAAAGACAGAAGATCTGTGGATAACTCTGTGGAGAGTTGACGCCGGTGTGATCAGGTGAGTTCCGCTGTGCGGAGCACGATCAGCGCCGCTGCCAGCAGGAACACCACCGCACAGGTGCCCCACTGGACGAACGTCCGACTTCGGGCACCGGTCGGCACGAGCATGCCCAGGCCCACCAGCGCACCCGTGATCAGACCGCCCACGTGGGCCGGCCAGGACACACGCAGGACGCCGCCGAGCGGTACGAAGGTCAGCACCAGCATCAGCACGACCATGATGATCACCGGCCGCATCTCGTACCGCAGCCGCCGTGCCAGCACCACGGTGGCGCCGAGCAGGCCGAAGATCGCCCCGGACGCGCCGACGGTCCGGATGTACGGCTCCGCCAGGAGATAGACGAAGGCGCTCGCGCCCAGGCCCGACAGCAGGTAGACGGCGAGGTACCGGGTCCGGCCGAGGGCCGCTTCCAGCGGACCCCCGATGATCCAGAGCGCGATCATGTTGCTGATGATGTGCCACCACTCGGTGTGCAGGAACACCGAGGTCAGCAGTCGGTGGTACTCGCCCCCGGCGACGCCGTGGACGGGGCCGCCGAGGTACTCGCGGTAGCCGCCGATCAGCTGCAGCTGCACCACCAGCGCCGGAGCCAGCAGGCAGAGGAAGAAAACGGCGACATTGATCCCGATGAGGATCTTGGTGACCAGCTGGGGGTCCTCGGCGACCACACCGCCCGCGATGGTGCGCGGCGCGTTGGCGGCGGGCCGGTGACCGGTCCCCGAGCCCTCGCGGACGCACTCGGGGCACTGGAACCCCACCGACGCACTGATCATGCAATCGGGGCAGATGGGGCGTTCGCAGCGGGTGCAGCTGATCCCCGTGTCGCGGTCCGGGTGGCGGTAGCAGCCCGGCAGACGGTCGGTGTCCATCGGTTCCCTCGGTCGGCGGCGGGGCGAACGGTGTGGACCCCGCCGGTCCGGTACGTATGCAGTACGGACGGGCGGGGCGGAAAGGTTCCCGGTGCGCGGTGGGGCGGTGGCCCGGTGCCGCGGGCGCGCGGTGGCGCGGGCGCGCGGTGGCGCGGGCGCGCGGTGGCGCGGGCGCGCGGTGGCGCGGGCGCGCGGTGGCGCGGGCGCGCGGTGGCGCGGGCCGTCAGCGCCTCTCGACGACGACGGACTTGATGATCACGTCGTCCAGCGGCCGCTCGGTGCGCGGGTTGGTGGCGCCGGAGGCGATCGCGTCCACCACCTTCCGGCTCGCCGGGTCGGTGACCTCTCCGAAGATGGAGTGCTTGCGCGTCAGCCAGGCGGTCGGGGCGACGGTGATGAAGAACTGCGAGCCGTTGGTGCCCGGGCCGGCGTTGGCCATGGCGAGCAGGTAGGGCTTGGTGAAGGCCAGATCGGGGTGGAACTCGTCCGCGAACGCGTAGCCGGGACCGCCGGTGCCGTTGCCGAGCGGGTCACCGCCCTGGATCATGAAGCCGCTGATGACACGGTGGAAGACGGTGCCGTCGTACAGCGGGTCCGTGGTCTTCTGGCCATCGGTGGGGCGGGTCCACTCACGGGCGCCCGTGGCGAGCTCGACGAAGTTGCGGACGGTCTTCGGAGCGAAGTTCTCCAGAAGTTCGATCTCGATGTCGCCGTGCGTGGTCTTCAGGGTGGCGTAGAGCTTCTCGGCCACGGATCTGCCTTCCATAGTCATCGCTGTCGGTCCAGATGGTCGCACGGAGGGCTCCGCGGCACTGAAATCCTCCACCCGTATGCCCTGTCACGCATGCCTGTCGGCGCTATGGCAGGCATGATCCGACAAAGGGTGGAAAGGTGAACTGTGTCCGCCACCGAGGAGGAGGATCCCGTGACCGGCAAGGACAGCGCGCGCCTGGCAGCCGAGAGCGCCAGGGAGAGCGTGCGGTACGCGGCTGAAATGGTGGCGCCGTACGCGGAATCCGCCAGGGACGCTGCGGTGCACTACGCGCACGAGGCCAACGAGCGGCTGACGCCGATGGTGTCCCAGGCGGCGACCGGCGCCGCGCGCCAGGCCCGGATGACCTACGACTGCCATCTGCAGCCGCGGCTGAAGGCGGCGCGGGCACACGTACCGCCACCCGTGGACCGTGCCGCGACGAAGGCGGTGCACCAGACCCGCCTGGCGGCCCGTCACGCCGCCGACTACACGCAGCCGAAGATCGAGAGCGCCATCGCGGTCGCCACGCCCGTGGCCGAGGAGGCCGCGTCGCGGTCGACCGCGGCCCTGGCGGCGCTGCGCGGCCAGGTGACGGCCAAGGAAGTGCAGAAGCTCGTGCGCAAGCACGAGCGGGCACGGCGCCGCGGCAGGGTTCTGCGCGGGGCCGCGCTCGTCGGCCTGGTCGCGGCCGGCGCCTACCTGGCGTGGCGGTGGTGGGACCAGCAGTCGAACCCGGACTGGCTGGTCGAGCCGCCCGCGGCGACCGAGCTGTCGGACCGCGACGCCGCGCCGGCCAGCTTCGACGACGAGCTGGCGGAGAAGGAGCGCGAGGCGGGCTCCGGACCCGAGCCGGACCCGGGCCACTAGGGCGTGTGTCGAAAGTAGCGCCGTCCGCCCGAACGGCGGGCCCCGCGGCGTCTGGTGCGTGCGATCGCAAGGCGGAGGATCGTCCTCGTACTGGGCGTACGTGGACGATCCCGACAACGCGGCGAGCGTGCGTGCCAGGCGTCGCGGGGCAGGCGGGACTTTCGACACACGCCCCAGACGTTCCGGCACGTGGCAGGGCCCGGACCCCGCGCGGGGTCCGGGCCCTGCCACGTCGTGTGCGGGCGGAGCCGGGTGGGGTCAGGCCGGGAGCGTCAGGACCGCGCCCGGCGGCAGGAGGTCGGGGTTGGCGCCGATGACCCCCCTGTTCATGGCGTAGAGCTCGCGCCAGCGCGCCTCGTTGCCGAGCTCGCGGGCGGCGATCGCGGCGAGCGTGTCGCCCCGCTGGACGGTGTAGGTGCGCTTCTTGGCGGTGGGCCCCGGCTTGGCCGTCGGGGCCGCGGGCACCGCCTTGTGCGCGGCCGAGTGGGGCGTGGGCGTGTGCGCCGCCCCGGGCCCGGTGGAGGGCGGCGCGGGCTTCGGCATCGCGGCGGGCCTGGGCGGTGCGGGCACCGCCTTGTGCGCCGCCGAGCCGGGGGTCGGGGTCGCGGGCGCGGGCCCCGGCCTGGGCGGTGCGGCGGCCGCCATGCGCTCGGCGGCGGCCCTCGTCGCCGAGGCGGCGTCGGCCGCGGCGCTCCGGGACCGGCCCGCCCCCTCGTCCGCCTGCTGCTGCGCCTGCTCCTTGGCCCTGTCGGCGCTGTCGTGCGCCTTCTTCTTGTCGGACTTCAGGAAGTCGAAGAGTCCCATGTCTGTACGCCTCCGGCGTGAGGGTTCCCCCCTGGGATCGATGCCTTTCTCCCCACTGTCCGCCACCGGACGGCGAGCGGCCCAGCGACGGGGCCGTCCGGGGGACGCGCGGCCCTCGGGAACGCTCCCGGAAGGGACCGGGCCATGCTCCGTCGTGTCGAGAAACGGCACCGCACCACGCGGGATCCGCACACCGGGCACCACGCACCAGGGCGTTCAGCACATGCGCAGCAAGCTGGTCCGACTGATGGGGGAAACTGCACCGCCGGTCCCGCGCCCCGGGCCGCCAAGGGCACCCGGGGAGGAACGGCCGGGCAGACCTTCGCCGTCCGCGGGCATGAAAAATGCCCTCCGAGCCGCGTTTTCGCAGATCAGAGGGCATTTGGATGTGGAGCCTAGGAGATTCGAACTCCTGACATCTGCCTTGCAAAGGCAGCGCTCTACCAACTGAGCTAAGGCCCCATGGAACTGGACGCACCGGTCCCACGTGAGGGATACGGCCGTTCCGCAGAACAGAGTACCGGGTCTACCCCCTCATCTCGCAAAATGCTAGGGACTCCCGCCCTGCGACCACTCTCCGTAAGATGCTCGCGAGGTTCGCACCAGCGAAGGGGAGTAGTAAGAGTGGACGCAGTGCAGCAAGAGGCCACGGCCAGAGCCAGAGAGCTCCAGCGAAGCTGGTACGGAGAGCCGCTGGGGGCGCTCTTCCGCAGGCTCATAGACGACCTCGGCCTGAACCAGGCCCGTCTCGCTGCAGTACTCGGACTGTCGGCGCCCATGCTGTCCCAGCTGATGAGCGGCCAGCGCGCCAAGATCGGGAATCCTGCCGTGGTCCAGCGCGTCCAGGCCCTCCAGGACCTCGCCGGACAGGTGGCCGACGGCAGCGTCAGCGCGGCGGAGGCGACCGACCGGATGGACGAGATCAAGAAGACCCAGGGGGGATCCGTCCTCAGCAGCAGCGGCCAGACCACCACCGGTTCCGGCGCACCCACCGTCAAGCGCGTGGTCCGCGAGATCCAGTCGCTGCTGCGCTCGGTCTCCGCGGCCGGCGACATCATCGACGCGGCGAACAGCCTCGCCCCCAGCCACCCGGAACTGGCAGAGTTCCTCCGGGTGTACGGAGCGGGCCGCACTGCGGACGCGGTCGCCCACTACGAGGCGCACCAGAACTGACACGCGCGACGGCGGACAACAGGATGACGGGGGACGGGCGCAGCGATGGGTGAGGTCTTCGCCGGCCGGTACGAGCTGATCGATCCGATCGGGCGCGGTGGCGCGGGCGCCGTGTGGCGGGCCTGGGACCACCGCCGTCGCCGCTACGTCGCCGCGAAGGTCCTGCTGCAGAGCGACGCCCACACGCTCCTGCGCTTCGTACGGGAGCAGGCGCTGCGGATCGACCACCCGCACGTACTGGCGCCGGCGAGCTGGGCGGCCGACGACGACAAGGTCCTCTTCACCATGGACCTGGTAGGCGGCGGCTCCCTCGGCCATGTGATCGGGGACTACGGTCCCCTCCCGCCCCGCTTCGTGTGCGCGCTGCTCGACCAGCTGCTGTCGGGCCTGGCGGCGGTGCACGCGGAAGGCGTGGTGCACCGCGACATCAAACCGGCCAACATCCTCATGGAGGCCACCGGAAGCGGGCGGCCGCACCTGCGGCTGTCCGACTTCGGCATCTCCATGCGCAAGGGCGAGCCCCGCCTGACCGAGACCGACTACGTGGTCGGCACGCCGGGCTATTTCGCTCCCGAGCAACTGACGGGGGCGGAACCCGACTTCGCAGCGGACCTCTTCGCCGTGGGCCTGGTCTCCCTGTACCTCCTCCAGGGGAGCAAGCCCGACGCCCGGGCCCTGGTGGACCACTTCCTCGCGCACGGGACCCCGGACGCCCCGCAAGGCGTCCCCGGCCCGCTCTGGGACGTCATCGCGAACCTCCTGCAGCCCGACCCCCAGAACCGGTTCCGGACGGCCACAGGGGCGCGCAAGGCCCTTGCCGCGGCCGTGGAGCTGCTGCCGGCCCCGGCCCCGGACGAGGATCCGGTGGAGGTGTTCGACCAACTCGGTCCGCTGCCGCCCGGGTTCGGCCCCGAGGGGCCCGAGGGACGGACGGGCACGGCCCCGTCCACGGCCCCGTCCACGGCCGCCTCCGCGCCCGCCTCGGCTGCCGCGGCGACCCCGCAGGCGCCCGCCGCGGGGCCCGCCGTCGCCGATCCCCGCGGTGCCGCCGCCACGCCGCCCCGCGTCCCGCAGCAGGCCGCCGCTGTCGGAGCGCCCGCGCACGGCCCCTCGTACGGGCCCGAGTACGGCCCCTCGTACGGCCCTTCGGAGACGGGCAGCTTCCATCTGCCCCCGCCGGCCGTACCGGCCGCGCCTGGGGTGCCGGGGACGCCCACCGCGCCGGTCAGGGTGCGCGGCGGCATCGCCCCGCCCCCGCCGAAGGCGGTGGCCTCACTGCTCGCCGCGGCGCTGGTGTGCTTCGCCGTCGGCGTCTGGGCGCTCACGCAGATGTAGCGCCGCGCCCCCGCCGGCCGAGCAGGACCCAGCCGCCCAGCACCGCCAGCAGCAGCGTCCCGCCGCCGAAGCCCGCGCTCGCGACGACGCGCATCACCGAACGGGTCCCGGCCGCCTCCGCGGCCTCCGGGGCCGTCAGGCCCTCCGCCGCCGCCGTCCGGTCCGCGGCCCCGACCCCGAAGCCGCCCGCGGCCGGATCCTCCTGGTACGCGGGGGCCTTGGCCGGGGTTCCGGCCACCTCCAGCCGCAGCGTCAGCGGAACGGGGACCGCGTCCTCGGTGAAGTCGGCGACCTTCCCGCCCATCGTCACGGCGATGTAGTACCAGCCGGCGACGCCGACGGGCCGGGTCTCCCGGTCGCCGGAGAAACGGTTGCCGTAGTCCACCGGGGGCGTCTTCTCCAGGGTGACCCCCGCCTGCACGCCGTCGTAGGACGCCTCCTTGCCCGAAACCGCGGCCCGGTAGGGGTTGTAGAGGGTGACGGCCAGTCCGCCCGAGGCGGAGGTGTACTTCTTGGTCACGCGGGCGGCGGAGAGCTCCGCTCCCAGGCCGAGCCGCTGCCCCCAGTCCAGCGGAACGCGGTACCAGCGGGTCTGCCCGGGCCGCAGTTCGTCGCGCCACACCCCGGCGCCCAGGGCGCGCGCGTCGTTGAAGCCGGTGCCGCCGACGCGGCCGACCGCCTCGGTTCCGGGCAGGGACGGCGCCCCGGTCGGCCGGCCACTGGGCGCGGTGGTCGGGGCGCCCGCGCCGCGGCCCGGTTCGCGCTGCACCTTCAGTTCGAGCGGCCAGGGGCTCTGGTCGGAGTCCTCGGCCGCGGTCCGGGTGAGCTTCGCGTAGTAGACGCCGGGGGCGGCGCACGGCTGGTCCTCGGTGCCCCAGCGGACACCGGCGGCGGCGAGGGGCACCGCGTCGTAGCCGAAGGTCGCGCGGCCGGTGCTGTTGTCGCAGGACTTCCCCGCGGTGGTCATCAGCTCGACCTCGATGCCGTCGCTGCGGGAGACCTTGGCACCCGCCGGGGGCCGGACCACGGCGCTGACGTAGGCGTTGGAGCCGTCGCCCGCCAGGACGAGACGGTAGTAGCGCGGCCCGGGCGCGATGGTGTCCTCGTAGGTCCTACCGGCCTCGACGAGCGGGGCGTCGGCCGAGGAGGGCTTGCCCTCGACGGTCTCGGCGCCGTCGGCGGGGCGGTAGACGGAGGGCGGCCGGGGGGTGTTCTCCCCGGCGTACGCGGCGGCGGGCACTCCGGCCACCATCGTGCCGAGGGCCACCGCCCACACCGTCGTCGGTACCCGACCCATCACGCCCACCCCGAATTTGCTACCGCAAGCCAAATCTTTACAAAAGGTAAGTTTTCGTCACAGAACAGCATGAAGCCCCGGCCGCAGCGGCAGCCGGGGCTTCATGAACTCAGCCTTCGGTCTCACACACCGGAACCAGAGGGCACGGAGTCGGTTGCCTCCGTCCACAGGTCCTGCTCGGCGCGGTCCGCCTGGATCTGGCGGTACACGAGGAGCCCGCCGATGGCGGCCAGTGCGACCAGGAGCAGCTTCTTCACCGCGCGACCTCGTCTTTCGTTGACGTAGGGGACTTCTGGCGCCCAACAATACACACCGACCGATATCCGATCGGCGCCATTCGACAGGCACCGGGTCCGCCAACTGGCCCGACGCAGAAGACCCCCAGGCCTTGAGCCTGGGGGTCTTCGACACTGTGGGGCTAACAGGATTTGAACCTGTGGCCTCATCCTTATCAGGGATGCGCTCTAACCAACTGAGCTATAGCCCCATCCGCGCTGCGCGCTGACTCCTGAAGATTAGCGCACAGACCCGGTCAGGCCAAAATCCGTTCCCGGGGGGCGTCTGCGCAGGTCATCCGACCCCTCACAGGCGCTCCGCCGGGAGGCCTACTCGTCCTCGGCGAGGGTGAGCTCGACGCCGCCGACGAATCCCGCCGACAGGTTGTAGATGAACGCGCCCAGCGTCGCCAGCGCCGTCGCCAGCACCACGTCGATCACCGCGATCACCGACGTGAAGATCAGCACGCGCGGCAGCGACATGAACGCCTGCAGGTCGAAGCCGTTGCCCTCGTTCGAGCCGGTCGCCTCGCTGATCGTGCCGCCGACGGTCGAGAAGACGCCCATCGCGTCCATGACCATCCACAGCACGGCCGCCGCCACGATCGTGCAGATGCCCAGCGCGATCGACAGCAGGAAGCTGACCTTCATCACCGACCACGGATCCGCCTTGGCCACCCGCAGCCGCGCCTTGCGCGTCCTGGGAGCCGTGCGCACCGGCGTGCGCGGCTTGCGCTGGGTGGTGGCGCCCGTACCGCCGCCGCGCGGCGCACCCGGGCCCGTGGGGGCCGCGTAGGCCTGCGGCGGCTGGTACGGCTGCGCGGGCTTGTCCGCGTCGGCAGCGGGCTTGGCCTCGGCCTCGTCCGATGTCTGCGGTCCTCGGGTGTCCGTCACGGTTCCCCCCTGGGAGTCCGCGGCAGGGCCACGGGCACCGTTCGCTCCAGTCTTGGCCGGTCCGGCGCCCGTGGCTCCACTCACGACTTACTCCTCGTGCTCCCCGGCCGAGGGCTGCGTGCCCCCGGCTGCCTCGACGGCCTGTGCGGCGGCCGCCTCGGTCTCGTTCTCGTCGGCCTCGACCTCGTCAGCTTCCTGACCGGCCTCGGCGTTGCGGGCGATGCCGACCACGGCATCACGCTTGCCCAGGTTGATCAGCTGGACGCCCATGGTGTCACGGCCGGTCTCCCTGACTTCATTGACGCGCGTACGAATCACACCACCGCTGAGCGTGATGGCGAGAATCTCGTCCGTTTCGTCCACCACGAGCGCCCCGACGAGGGACCCGCGGTCCTCCACGATCTTCGCGGCCTTGATGCCCAGACCGCCACGACCCTGGACGCGGTACTCGTCGACCGCCGTCCGCTTGGCGTAGCCGCCGTCGGTCGCGGTGAAGACGAACGTACCGGGCCGGACCACGCTCATGGAGAGCAGTTCGTCCCCTTCTCGGAAACTCATGCCCTTCACGCCCGAGGTCGCGCGGCCCATCGGACGCAGCGCGTCGTCGGTCGCCGTGAAGCGGATCGACTGCGCCTTCTTGCTGATCAGCAGCAGGTCGTCCTCGGCGGACACCAGCTCGGCGCCGATCAGCTCGTCGGCGGAGCCGTCGGCCCCGTCGGCGCCGGTCTCCCGGAGGTTGATGGCGATGACACCGCCCGAACGGGGCGAGTCGTAGTCCTTGAGCGCCGTCTTCTTCACCAGGCCGCCCTTGGTGGCCAGGATCAGGTAGGGGGCCGCCTCGTAGTCGCGGATGGCGAGGATCTGCGCGATCTTCTCGTCCGGCTGGAAGGCCAGCAGGTTCGCCACGTGCTGCCCGCGCGCGTCCCGGCCGGCGTCCGGCAGCTCGTAGGCCTTGGACCGGTAGACCCGGCCCTTGTTCGTGAAGAACAGCAGCCAGTGGTGCGTGGTGGAGACGAAGAAGTGGTCGACCAGGTCGTCCTGCTTCAGCTTCGTCCCGCGCACGCCCTTGCCGCC
Organism: Streptomyces sp. NPDC090021; assembly: GCF_044748225.1. NCBI lineage: Bacteria > Bacillati > Actinomycetota > Actinomycetes > Kitasatosporales > Streptomycetaceae > Streptomyces > Streptomyces sp. NPDC090021. The sequence continues at coordinate 84,591 of NZ_JBIVFO010000005.1, forward strand.
GCGCTTCTGCGAGCGGTAGTCCTCGGTCTTGGTGCGCTTGACGTAACCGCCGTGCGTGATGGTGACGACGATGTCCTCTTCGGCGATCAGGTCCTCGATGGACATGTCACCGTCGAAGGGCACCAGCTTGGAGCGCCGGTCGTCGCCGAACTTCTCGACGAGCGCGGCCAGTTCCTCGCTGACGATGGAGCGCTGGCGGTCCTCGGAGGCCAGGATCGCGTTGTACTCGTTGATCCGGGCCTGCAGTTCGTCGTGCTCGGCGACGATCTTCTGCCGCTCCAGGGCGGCGAGGCGGCGCAGCTGCATCTCCAGGATCGCGTTCGCCTGGATCTCGTCGATCTCCAGCAGGCCCATCAGGCCCTCGCGCGCGATCTCGACCGTGTTGCTGCGCCGGATCAGCGCGATGACCTCGTCGATCGCGTCCAGGGCCTTGAGCAGACCACGCAGGATGTGGGCGCGCTCCTCGGCCTTGCGCAGGCGGAAGCGCGTACGCCGGACGATGACCTCGATCTGGTGCGTCACCCAGTGGCGGATGAAGGCGTCGATCGACAGGGTGCGCGGCACCCCGTCCACCAGCGCCAGCATGTTCGCGCCGAAGTTCGTCTGCAGATCGGTGTGCTTGTAGAGGTTGTTCAGCACGACCTTGGCGACGGCGTCGCGCTTGAGCACGATCACCAGGCGCTGGCCGGTCCGCGAGGAGGTCTCGTCGCGGACGTCCGCGATACCGCCGATCTTGCCGTCCTTGACCAGGTCGGCAATCTTCTGGGCGAGGTTGTCGGGGTTGGTCTGGTACGGGAGCTCCGTGACCACCAGGCACTGGCGGTTCTGGATCTCCTCGACCTCGACCACCGCGCGCATCGTGATGGAGCCGCGGCCGGTCCGGTACGCCTCCTCGATGCCCTTGCGGCCCACGACGAGCGCGCCGGTCGGGAAGTCCGGGCCCTTGATGCGCTCCAGGAGCGCGTCCTGGAGCTCCTCGTGCGTGGCGTTCGGGTGCTCCAGCGCCCACTGGGCACCGGCGGCGACCTCGCGCAGGTTGTGCGGCGGGATGTTGGTCGCCATACCGACCGCGATGCCGGCGCTGCCGTTGACCAGCAGGTTCGGGAAGCGCGCCGGGAGGACCGTCGGCTCCTGGTTGCGGCCGTCGTAGTTGTCCTGGAAGTCGACGGTCTCCTCGTCGATGTCCCGGAGCATCTCCATGGCCAGCGGCATCAGCTTGCACTCGGTGTAGCGCATGGCGGCCGCCGGGTCGTTGCCCGGGGAGCCGAAGTTGCCGTTGGAGTCCACCAGCGGCATGCGCATCGACCACGGCTGGGCCAGGCGGACCAGGGCGTCGTAGATGGAGCTGTCACCGTGCGGGTGGTAGGTGCCCATGACGTCGCCGACGACGCGGGCGCACTTGTAGAAGCCCTTCTCGGGCCGGTAGCCGCCGTCGTACATCGCGTACAGCACGCGACGGTGCACGGGCTTGAGGCCGTCCCGCACGTCGGGCAGTGCACGCGAGACGATGACGGACATCGCGTAGTCGAGGTAGGAGCGCTGCATCTCCGTCTCGAGCCCGACGGGCTCGATGCGCAGCTGCGGCTGCTCCTCCGCGGGATTCTCTGCGGTGGGGGTGGTTTCGTCGGCCATTGCTGGTCAGAAATCCTTTCAGGCGGCGGTCAGCGTCGGGCCGACTCAGATGTCGAGGAAGCGGACGTCCTTGGCGTTGCGCTGGATGAAGGAGCGCCGGGCCTCGACGTCCTCACCCATCAGCACCGAGAACAGGTCGTCGGCCTGCGCCGCGTCGTCGAGGGTGACCTGGCCGAGCACGCGGTGGTCCACGTCCATCGTGGTGACGCGCAGTTCCTCGGCGTTCATCTCGCCCAGACCCTTGAAGCGCTGGATCGAGTCTTCCTTGATGCGCTTGCCGTTCTGCTTGCCGATCTCGACCAGGGCGTCGCGCTCGCGGTCCGAGTACGCGTACTCGAAGTCGTCGCGACCCCACTTGATCTTGTAGAGCGGCGGACGCGAGAGGTACACGTGACCGGCCTCGACCAGCGGGCGCATGAAGCGGAAGAGGAAGGTCAGCAGCAGGGTGTTGATGTGCTGGCCGTCGACGTCGGCGTCGGCCATCAGGATGATCTTGTGATAGCGGAGCTTCTCGATGTCGAAGTCCTCGTGCACACCCGTGCCGAAGGCGCTGATCAGCGCCTGGACCTCGGTGTTCTGGAGGATCTTGTCGATCCGCGCCTTCTCGACGTTCAGGATCTTGCCGCGGATCGGCAGGATGGCCTGGTACATCGGGTTGCGGCCGGACTTCGCCGAACCGCCGGCGGAGTCACCCTCGACGATGAAGATCTCGCACTTGGTCGGGTCGTTCGACTGGCAGTCGGACAGCTTGCCCGGCAGCGAGGCGCTCTCCAGCAGACCCTTGCGGCGCGTCAGGTCACGGGCCTTGCGGGCCGCGACGCGCGCCGTGGCCGCCTGGATCGCCTTGCGGACGATGTCCGCGGCCTCGACCGGATTGCGGTCGAACCAGTCGTTGAGGTGCTCGTGGACGACCTTCTGCACGAAGGTCTTGGCCTCCGTGTTGCCGAGCTTGGTCTTCGTCTGGCCCTCGAACTGGGGCTCGCCCAGCTTGACCGAGATGATCGCCGTCAGACCCTCGCGGATGTCCTCGCCGGCGAGGTTGTCGTCCTTCTCGCGCAGCAGCTTCTTGTCGCGCGCGTAACGGTTCACCAGACCCGTCAGCGCCGCGCGGAAGCCCTCCTCGTGGGTACCGCCCTCGTGCGTGTGGATCGTGTTCGCGAAGGAGTAGACGCCCTCGGTGTACTGCGAGTTCCACTGCATCGCGATCTCGACCGAGAGCATGCGCTCCTTGTCCTCGGCCTCGACGTCGATGACGGTCGGGTGGATCAGCTCGCCCTTGCGCGAGTTGAGGTACTTCACGAAGTCGACGATGCCGCCCTCGTAGTAGTACTTCACCGTGCGCGCCTGGGGCTCGGCCGTGTCCGCGTCTGGGTCGTCGGCGCCCGCCGTCGCCTTCGCCGACTCCCGCTCGTCCGTCAGCGACAGGGTCAGGCCCTTGTTGAGGAAGGCCATCTCCTGGAAACGCCGCGACAGCGTCTCGAAGGAGTACTCGGTCGTCTCGAAGATGTCGCCGTCCGCCCAGAAGGTGACCGAGGTGCCGGTCTGCGCCGTCTCCTCGTTCTGGGCCAGCGGAGCCGTCGGCACACCCAGCTTGTAGTCCTGGGTCCAGCGGTGGCCGTCCGTCTTGACCTCGACCGCGACCTTGGTCGACAGGGCGTTCACGACGGACACGCCGACGCCGTGCAGACCGCCGGAGACGGCGTAACCGCCACCGCCGAACTTGCCGCCCGCGTGCAGGACCGTCAGGACGACCTCGACGGCCGGCTTCCCCTCGGACGGAACGATGCCGACCGGGATGCCGCGGCCGTTGTCGACCACGCGCACCCCGCCGTCGGCGAGGATCGTCACGTCGATGGTGTCCGCGTGCCCGGCCAGCGCCTCGTCGACCGAGTTGTCGACGACCTCGTAGACGAGGTGGTGCAGACCACGCTCACCCGTCGAGCCGATGTACATACCCGGCCGCTTGCGGACCGCGTCCAGGCCCTCAAGGACCTGGATCGCACTGGCGTCGTAATTCTTCTCGTTGGAGTCGCCGGAATCGGCCACGAAGCGCCCTTTCTGGCACAGCGCAGCCCGTACTCCGGACCAGCAAGTGCGCCGGCGGGAGCGGCCGCGTCGATCTGCGTTGTCTGCGTGATCCCGCGAACGGGCGGGATTTCCTCCAGTCTACCGGTACCACCGACATGAATGGGGGTTTGCCGGTACCTGAGTACGCATGTGCCGCCCTGAACCTCCACTCTCCGACTCCCCATATGCGGGAAGGGGCTCAAAGAGGCTCACACGGGCACCCAGCGCTTCGGCCTGTCAACCTCCGGCTACCGTGAGGGACGCCACCCGCCGGCGCGGGCCGGACAGCGGCCCACGGGCGCTACTCACCCGTAGGTGTCCCCGGGTCCGGTGCTCCCGGGAGCCCGCCAGGGCCCGTACCCCTTCGGCCGTCCGCCCGGGCCCTGCACCTTGATCAGGCGGACCGTGCCCTGCCCCAGATCCGCGTTCAGCCGCGCCACCAGCTGCGGGGCCAGCAGCTTCAGCTGCGCCGCCCACGCAGAGGAGTCGCACCTCACGACCAGCTCACGGTTCTCGTAGCGCTGCGGTTCACAGTGGGCCGCGATCTCGGGACCGACGATCTCCGGCCAGCGCTCCATCACGCCCGCCACCGCCATCGGCATCTCCCAGCCGCGCTCGGTGCGCAGCCGGTCCAGCGCCGCCATCAGCGGCATCGGGTCGCGGCCGTCCGCCCGGGCGCCCGACCGCAGCCCCGGCTGCTGCCGGCGCTTCCTGCCGCCCGCCGCGTCGCCCCGGGCCCGCGCCTGCTCCCGGGCCGCCGCCAGGGCCTGGCGGGCCAGGTCCACCCCGGAGGCCTCCGGTGCCCTGCGCGCCGGCTGCGGGTCCCTGCCGTGCTCGTTCACAACCGGGTCACCTCACCGCCGGACACCCCGTACCGGGCTCCCACCAGCACGCCGGGCACGTCGTCGTCCACGGCCGCCGTCACCAGCACCTGCTCGCCCGGCGCCACCAGCTCCGCCAGCCGCTCCCGGCGCCGCGCGTCCAGTTCCGCGAACACGTCGTCCAGGATCAGCACCGGCTCGCTGCCCTCGGAGCGCAGCAGCTCGTAGGAGGCCAGCCGCAGCGCCAGCGCGTACGACCAGGACTCGCCGTGGCTGGCGTACCCCTTGGCCGGCAGGTCCCCCAGCCGCAGGGCCACGTCGTCGCGGTGCGGGCCGACCAGGGTCACCCCACGCTCGATCTCCTGCCCCCGCACCTCGCCGAGCGCGGCCAGGAGCACCTCGTACAGGGCCTCGCGGGTGCGTGCCGCCCCGCTGTCCACCGGCTCGCCCGCCGAGCACTTGTACGCCAGTCCCAGCGGGCCGCCGCCGGGCGCGAGCTGCTCGTACGCCTTGTCGGCCAGCGGCAGCAGCGTCGCGATCAGGTCGAGGCGCTGGGCCAGCAGCTCCGCGCCCGCGCGGGCGAGGTGCTGGTCCCACACGTCCAGCGTGGACAGGTCCGCCCCCGAACTCCGTCCAGCGGCCCCCTGGCGCCCGCCGTGCCGGCGGGCCATCGCCGCGGACTTCAGCAGGGTGTTGCGCTGCTTGAGGACGCGCTCGTAGTCGGAGCGGACCCCGGCCATCCGCGGGGAGCGCGCGGTGACCAGCTCGTCGAGGAACTTGCGGCGCTCGCCCGGGTCGCCCTTGACCAGGGCCAGGTCCTCCGGGGCGAACAGCACCGTCCGTACGATCCCCAGCACGTCCCGCGGCCTGACCTGCGAGGACCGGTTGATCCGGGCGCGGTTGGCGCGGCCCGGATTCAGCTCCAGCTCGACCAGCTGCCGGCGCTCGCCCTGGGCCACGGCGGCACGGATGACTGCCCGGTCCGCGCCCATCCGTACGAGCGGTGCGTCCGAGGAGACGCGGTGGCTGCCCAGGGTCGCGAGGTAGCCGACCGCCTCGACGAGGTTGGTCTTGCCCTGGCCGTTGGGACCCACGAACGCGGTGACGCCCGGGTCGAGGGGAACCTCGGCCCGGGCGTACGAGCGGAAGTCGGCCAGTGAGAGATGCGAAACATGCATACGGCGCCGACCTCCCCCGGCTTCCCTTGCTCTCTAATGCTGCTGTGCTGCTGAGCTGCTACTTCTTCTCGACCGCGTGGCCGCCGAACTGGTTGCGCAGGGCCGCGATCATCTTCATCTGCGGGGAGTCGTCCTGCCGCGAGGCGAACCGCGCGAACAGCGACGCCGTGATCGCGGGCAGCGGTACGGCGTTGTCGATCGCCGCCTCCACCGTCCAGCGGCCCTCGCCCGAGTCCTGCGCGAAGCCGCGCAGCTTCTCCAGGTGCTCGTCCTCGTCGAGGGCGTTCACCGCCAGGTCCAGCAGCCAGGAGCGGATGACGGTGCCTTCCTGCCAGGAGCGGAAGACCTCGCGGACGTCGGTGACCGAGTCCACCTTCTCCAGGAGCTCCCAGCCCTCGGCGTAGGCCTGCATCATGGCGTACTCGATGCCGTTGTGGACCATCTTCGCGAAGTGGCCCGCGCCGACCTTGCCGGCGTGCACGGCGCCGAACTCGCCCTCGGGCTTGAGGGCGTCGAAGATCGGCTGGACGCGGGCGACGTGGTCCTTGGCACCGCCGTACATGAGCGCGTAGCCGTTCTCCAGGCCCCACACACCGCCGGAGACACCGCAGTCGACGAAGCCGATGCCCTTGGCCGCCAGCTCCTCGGCGTGCTTCTCGTCGTCCGTCCAGCGGGAGTTGCCGCCGTCGACGACGATGTCGCCGATCGAGAGCAGCTCGGCCAGCTCGTCGACGGTGGACTGCGTCGCCGCGCCGGCGGGGACCATCACCCACACGACGCGGGGGGCCTGCAGGCTGTCCACGAGTTCCCGCAGGCTGTGGACATCCGCGAGGTCCGGGTTGCGGTCGTATCCGATGACGGTGTGGCCTGCGCGGCGGATGCGCTCGCGCATGTTGCCGCCCATCTTGCCGAGACCGACGAGACCAAGCTCCATCAGGTGGTTCCTTAAGCGTTGTGGCCGTCTTTGCCGGGGCTGCCCCGGCCGTGTCCTCGCGGGACGCGCGGGGGCCGCCCACCGGATCCGAGCCTACGCCGGGCCGTGGCGACGGGCCCTGCGGGCGCTCCCGGGCGAGCGGTCCGGCTTTCCGGCTTTCCGGGTCTACCGGCGTCCTTCCCCAGCCTGTGGACGACGCAGGGCCCGGTCCGCAGCAGCGTGCGAGACCGGGCCCGGCGTCGACAGGCGGGACGTCAGCCGGACAGTCGCACCGGCATGATCAGGTACTTGTAGGCCTCGTCGGCCTCCGCGTCGATCGCCGGGCGGCCGCTGAGCAGCGCGGGCTTGGTCGACGTGGTGAAGCTGAGCTGGGCCACCGGGGAGGCGATCGCGCTCAGGCCGTCCAGCAGGAAGGTCGGGTTGAAGGCGATCGAGATGTCGTCGCCGTCGAGCTGGGCGTCGACCCTTTCCACAGCCTGTGCGTCGTCGGAGGATCCGGCCTCCAGGGTGAGCACGCCCTTCTCGAAGCTGAGGCGGACCGGGGTGTTGCGCTCGGCCACCAGGGCCACGCGCTTGACGGCCTCGACGAACGGGGCGGTCTCGATCACGGCGACGGAGTTGAACTCGGTCGGGAAGAGCGTCCGGTACTTGGGCAGGTCGCCCTCGAGCAGCCGGGTGGTGGTGCGGCGGCCGGCGCCCTCGAAACCGATCAGGCCCTCTCCCGCACCGGAGCCGGAGAGCGCCAGGGTGACGGTGTCGCCGCTGGTCAGCGAGTTGGCGATCTCCTGGAGGGTCTTGGCGGGCACCAGGGCCACGGCCGACGCGTCCGGGTTCTCCGGCTTCCACAGGAACTCGCGGACCGCGAAGCGGTAGCGGTCGGTGGAGGCCAGGGTGACGCGGTCGCCCTCGATCTCGATGCGGACACCCGTCAGCACCGGCAGCGTGTCGTCACGGCCGGCGGCGGTGGCGACCTGCTTGGCGGCGGAGGCGAAGACCTCGCCCGCCACGGTGCCGGTGGCGGTGGGCATCTGCGGCAGTGCCGGGTACTCCTCCACAGGAAGGGTGTGGAGTGTGAACCGCGAGGAGCCGCAGACCACGGTCGCCCGTACACCGTCTGTGGAAATCTCCACCGGGCGGTTGGGGAGGGCGCGGCAGATGTCGGCGAGCAGTCGGCCGGAGACCAGGACGGTGCCGTCCTCCTCGACGTCGGCCTCGACCGAGACGCGGGCCGAGACCTCGTAGTCGAAGCCGGAGAGGCTCAGGGTGCCTTCCTCGGCCTTGAGCAGCAGGCCCGCGAGAACGGGCACCGGCGGCCGGGCCGGGAGGCTGCGGGCCGCCCAGGCCACCGCCTCCGCGAGTACGTCGCGCTCCACCCGGATCTTCACCGGAACCGCCTCCTGCTGTTGCTCGCTCGTCTGCCGGCCTTCGTCGTCGGCTCGTCGATGCCTCGACCGATGCCGGGGACCAGTCTGACGTACGGCGCCGACACTCGGTGCGGCCGGAGGTCAAGTCGGGAGCGGAGCGGCGGGACGGGCGAGCGACGAGTTGTGCACAGGCCCCGCTTGAAAACCGAAACCGGGCTCACTCTCTATGGGGGTAGTAGTAGGGCCTGTGGAAACGGTGGATAACCCCGATGGCGCAGGTCAGAGTGCGTTTTTTATCCACCGGCCCTGTGGGTGACACCGGTGGACAACACGGTGTCCCTGTGGAGAACAAAAAGTTCTGCACAGGCTGTCCCCAGGTGACCCCGATTACTCCACAGGTGTGTCCCCAGCTTTCCCCCGGTACTCCACAGCCCAAACGTCTACATCCGTGTGACGCCTTTCACTCCGGGCGGTGAGAGGGGGTGGCGGGTTGCCGAACAGTGGACAAGGGTGTGGAGAAGTCCGCAGAACCTGTGCACAGCATGAGGGAACCTGTGGGGTGGCGGTGGACAACGGCGTGGGTGGGGCTGTGGACGAGATTTTTGTCCACAGGCTGTGGATGACGCTTGCGCACAAATCCACAGGGGCCTGACCAGGCCTGATGGGTCATCAACAGTCTCCCCTGTGGACAGATTGTGGGCGACGCGGGCAGTCCCCAGGGTGTGGACGGAAGAAAGTCCCCGAATCTGTGGATAAGTTGCTCCGCAGGGGGCGTATTCGAACAGGTCGGGGGCGCACGCACGAAGAAGGGCGCCCCCGTTGTGGACCGGGAGCGCCCTCTGAAGGTGTGTGAAAGGGGCCTGACGCGGCGCCGGTCCAGTCGGCCGGCGCCCGGGCTCAGCCGTTCTTGATGCGGTTGGTGAGCTCCGTGACCTGGTTGTAGATGGACCGCCGCTCGGCCATCAGAGCCCGGATCTTGCGGTCCGCGTGCATCACCGTGGTGTGGTCGCGGCCGCCGAACTGGGCCCCGATCTTCGGCAGCGACAGGTCCGTGAGCTCCCGGCACAGGTACATGGCGATCTGGCGGGCGGTGACCAGGACCCGGCTGCGCGAGGAGCCGCACAGGTCGTCCACGGTCAGGCCGAAGTAGTCCGCGGTGGCCGCCATGATGTCGCCGGCCGTGATCTCCGGGGCGCTGTCCTCGCCGCCCGGGATCAGGTTCTTGAGGACGTCCTCGGTGAGTCCCAGGTCGACCGGCTGCCGGTTGAGGCTCGCGAAGGCCGTGACCCGGATCAGCGCCCCCTCCAGCTCGCGGATGTTGCGCGAGATGCGGGAGGCGATGAACTCCAGCACCTCCGGAGGGGCGTTGAGCTGCTCCTGGACCGCCTTCTTGCGCAGGATCGCGATGCGGGTCTCCAGCTCGGGCGGCTGGACGTCCGTGATCAGGCCCCACTCGAAGCGGTTGCGGAGCCGGTCCTCAAGGGTGACGAGCTGCTTGGGCGGCCGGTCGGAGGAGAGGACGATCTGCTTGTTGGCGTTGTGGAGCGTGTTGAAGGTGTGGAAGAACTCCTCCTGCGTCGACTCCTTGCTCGCGAGGAACTGGATGTCGTCGACGAGCAGGATGTCCATCTCGCGGTAGCGCTTGCGGAAGGCGTCGCCCTTGCCGTCGCGGATCGAGTTGATGAACTCGTTCGTGAACTCCTCCGAGCTCACGTACCGCACGCGGGTGCCGGGGTAGAGGCTGCGCGCGTAGTGCCCGATGGCGTGCAGCAGGTGCGTCTTGCCGAGGCCCGACTCCCCATAGATGAAGAGGGGGTTGTAGGCCTTCGCCGGCGCCTCGGCGACGGCCACCGCGGCGGCGTGCGCGAAGCGGTTGGACGCACCGATGACGAAGGTGTCGAACAGGTACTTGGGGTTGAGCCGGGCGGTCGGCTCCAGCGGGCCCGAGGTGGAGCCGCCGGACGGGGCCGGGGGCGCGGCGGGCCGGCCGGGGGCCTGGCGCGGTGCGGGCTGCTCGTAGGACTGCTGCTCGTATGGATGGGCCTGGTGGGGCTGGTGCGGCTGTTGCTGCTCGTACGGTGCCTGCTCGTACTGCTTCTGGTCGTAGGAGCCCTGGTCGTAGGCGGACTGGTCGTACTGCTGCTGGTCGTAGCCCGAGGGCTCGGCCTGCTGGAGGTAGCCCGGCTGCGGGGAGGCGTAGGGGTCGCGCTCGGGGAAGCCGCCCAGGCGCGGCTGCTGCCAGCCGTAGTCGTCCTGCTGTCCGCCGCGGGGCCACGCGCCGGCCTCGGCGCGCGGCTGCTGGTAGTCCGGGTACGCGGGGCGGGCCGTGGGGAGCTGGTCGTCCGAAGGACCGCCGCCGCCCGGGCGCTGGCCGCCGTACGGTTCGTAGCCGCCGGGCTGCTGGGCGGGAGGCGTGGTGGGGGCGGGCTCGCCGGCGGAGTCGTCCACCGTGATGGCGATCCGGATGGGGCGGCCGCACTCCCGGCTGAGCGCGTCGCTGATCAGCGGGGCGAGGCGGCCTTCGAGGACGCGCTTGCCCCACTCGTTGGGGACGGCGAGCAGGGCGGTGTCGGCGACGAGTGCCAGGGGCTGGCACCGCTCGACCCACTGCTTGTCCTTGGGCTCGATACCCGGCTGACCCTCCCCGAGGAGCTTCTCGAGCACCCTTGGCCACACTGCGGCAAGATCGGCAGGTACGTCAGCCACAGAGCACGCTCTCTCACAGGGGTCCCACGAATGTGTGGTTCTTTGGGACGGTCGGGACAAAAAATCCGGGGTCAGACAACGGTAGTCAGGCCAGAGGCTGCGGTTCAAGTCGTTGTCCACAGCCTGTGCACAGTGCGGGGTCGGGCAGACTCGGTTTGACCGGATGGCGTAGCCGCGCGTACCGTAACGAGGTCGAGTTGTCGATGGCTGCTGCCGCCTGCCTACCGATGGGCGAAGGTCACTGATAGTGATCAATTAGCGGTGCCACTCGGGCGAACACGCGAGTTTCCTCGTGGGCGCACGGTGACAGCCAGGCGATGTCCCGCCACAACGATTCATTCTCTGGAGCCCCCGAGTGAGCAAGCGCACCTTCCAGCCGAACAACCGCCGTCGCGCCAAGACCCACGGCTTCCGCCTGCGGATGCGTACCCGTGCCGGTCGCGCGATCCTCGCGAACCGTCGTTCCAAGGGCCGCGCCGCCCTTTCCGCGTAACAACGCGCAGGTCGTGACGTCGTGCTGTCTCCCGAGAATCGGCTGAGGCGGCGCGAGGACTTCGCGAGCGCGGTACGCCGAGGACGTCGGGCCGGTCGCCCACTCCTCGTCGTCCACCTACGTACAAGCGGTGCAACGGACCCGCACGAGTCGGGGGAGATCGATCCCTCGTCGCGTGCGGGTTTCGTCGTCAGCAAGGCCGTCGGCAATGCCGTCGTACGGAACCGGGTGAAGCGCCGTCTTCGCCATCTGGTCCGCGATCGGCTGTCGCAGCTGCCCGCCGGTAGCCTGGTGGTGGTACGAGCGTTGCCCGGAGCGGGCGATGCCGGCCCCGACGAGTTGGCCCGGGACCTGGATGCCGCTCTGGTGCGGCTCCTGGGAGGCGTGGCTCGATGAAGTACCCGCTGCTCGCTTTGATCAAGCTGTACCAGTGGACGATCAGTCCGCTGCTCGGGCCGGTGTGCCGCTACTACCCGTCGTGTTCGCACTACGGGTACACGGCCATCGACCGGCATGGTGCGGTGAAGGGGACAGCACTGACCGCCTGGCGGATCCTGCGGTGCAATCCGTGGTCCCCGGGCGGCGTGGACCATGTCCCACCCCGTAAACGCCCGCGTTGGCACGAGCAGCTGCGCAGTGCGTTGCGTAGATCTCGCAATGCTCAAGGAGCCTGATTAGTGGACACGATCGCCGGTCTGTTCAGCTTTATCACCACACCCGTTTCCTGGATCATCGTCCAGTTCCACTCGCTGTACGGGGCGGTCTTCGGGCCGGACAGTGGATGGGCCTGGGGCCTTTCCATCGTGTCCCTGGTGGTCTTGATCCGTATCTGCCTGATCCCGCTCTTCGTGAAGCAGATCAAGGCGACGCGTGGCATGCAGGCGCTCCAGCCGAAGATGAAGGCGATCCAGGAGCGCTACAAGAACGACAAGCAGCGTCAGTCCGAAGAGATGATGAAGCTGTACAAGGAGACGGGTACCAACCCGCTCTCCTCGTGCCTTCCCATCCTGGCGCAGTCGCCGTTCTTCTTCGCGCTGTACCACGTGCTGGCGAACATCGCCGACGGCAAGACCATCGGCGTCCTGAACCAGCAGCTCGTCGACAGCGCCCGTGAGGCCAAGATCTTCGGCGCGCCGATCGCCGCCAAGTTCATGGACAGCTCCGAGAAGGTCGCCGCCCTCGGTGCCTCGCTGACGGACGTCCGGATCGTGACTGCAGTCATGATCGTCCTGATGTCGCTGTCGCAGTTCTACACCCAGCGTCAGCTGATGCAGAAGAACGTCGACCTGTCGGTCAAGACGCCCTTCATGCAGCAGCAGAAGATGCTGATGTACATCTTCCCGGTGATCTTCGCGGTCATGGGTATCAACTTCCCCGTCGGTGTCCTCGTCTACTGGCTGACCACCAACGTCTGGACCATGGGTCAGCAGATGTACGTGATCAACCAGAACCCGACGCCGGGCAGCAAGGCGCAGGAGCAGTACCTGACGCGGCTGCTCAAGCACGCCACCTCGCACGGTGAGGTCAAGGGCCGGGGCAAGAAGAAGGTCGTCGCTGTCATCGTGGCCAAGGGTCCGGACCGCAACGACATCGAGCGGAAGTTCATCACGTCCCTGTCCAAGCAGGGTCTGGCCGCTCAGGCGGACGGTTCCGTGATCAAGAGTTCCGAGGCCACGGCGGACTCGGATGCCGCGAGCGGCGGTGCCGCGAAGCGGCAGCAGCCGAAGCGGCAGACGAAGTCGCAGCGCCAGACGCCCAGCAAGTCCTCTCCCAAGAAGTAAGAAGGAGTCCCTCCCGTGACGGAAGGCACCACCACCGCCGCCGCTGAGAGTGGCGACACCCTGACCCGCCTTGAGCAGGAGGGTGAGATCGCGGCCGACTACCTCGAGGGTCTGCTGGACATCGCAGACCTGGACGGCGACATCGACATGGACGTCGAGGCCGACCGTGCCGCGGTGTCGATCGTCAGTGACTCCGCCAGCCGCGACCTGCAGAAGCTCGTGGGGCGCGACGGTGAGGTCCTGGAGGCCCTGCAGGAGCTGACCCGCCTGGCCGTCCACCGGGAGACCGGGGACCGCAGTCGGCTGATGCTCGACATCGCCGGGTTCCGTGCGAAGAAGCGCGAGGAACTGGCGGCCCTGGGCGCGAAGGCGGCGGCGGACGTGAAGGCATCCGGCGAGCCGCTGAAGCTGGAGCCGATGACCCCGTTCGAGCGGAAGGTCGTCCACGACGCCGTGGCGGCCGCCGGTCTGCGGAGCGAGTCCGAGGGCGAGGAGCCGCAGCGCTTCGTCGTTGTGCTCCCGGCCTGATCACCGGCATGAGTGTTCGGCCCCGTCTGTCTCGCAGGCGGGGCCGAAGTTTGTCAGCCTGGCATGTGAACGACGCGGCATCTTGAATACGTGGTCTGCAGGACCACGAGGTACGGAAGGACGGTCCCGTGACGGAGGCAGCTGAGCTTCCCGAGGCGCCCGAAGAGGCGCGCGCGGTGTTCGGAGAGTTTTTCCCGGAAGCTGTGCGGTATGCGGAGCTGCTCGCGGACGCGGGGGTCAAGCGCGGCCTGATCGGGCCGCGTGAGGTGCCGCGGCTGTGGGAGCGGCACCTGTTGAACTGCGCAGTGCTGTCGGAGGTGGTGCCCCAGGGCGTCACCGTGTGCGACGTGGGCTCCGGTGCGGGCCTGCCCGGTATCCCGCTCGCGCTGGTGCGACGGGATCTCAAGATCACGCTGCTTGAGCCGCTGCTCCGGCGGACGACCTTCCTCCAGGAGGCAGTGGAACTGCTCGGCCTCGACCATGTCACGGTGGTGCGGGGGCGGGCCGAGGAGGTCCTCGGCAAGCTGCAGCCGGTGCACGTGGTGACGGCGCGTGCGGTGGCTCCGCTGGACCGCCTGGCCGGCTGGGGCGTTCCCCTGCTGCGTCCGTACGGAGAGATGCTGGCGCTCAAGGGAGACACCGCCGAGGAGGAGTTGGTGTCGGCGAAGACGGCGCTGACGAAGCTGGGTGTGGTGAAGACCTCGGTGCTGCAGGTGGGCGAGGGTCTGGTGGACCCGCTGTCGACGGTGGTCCGGGTCGAGGTCGGAGAAAGCCCCGGTGGGGTGAGGTTCGCGGCCAAGCGGGCTAAGGCCGCCAGGGTCGGACGGTCTCGTCGCCGTCGTTGATTCGCTGGCTGTGTGGGGCCCATGCGGAGATTTCGCCTGCTTTGGGCCCTATAGGTATGCATTTCGGAGTGTCGTAGAGGCCTGAAGACTCCGTCCGGGCATCGTGTTTCACGTGAAACGTCGCTCTCTGCTGCACGGAATCATCAGCCGCGGTCGTGCGGCTGCGTCCCCCCTCCAGCGCAAGGACGCCAGGGGGACGGAGTTGTCCACATCGGTGGATTCATCCACAGGAGTACGGGCCCCGCTGGTTCGCGACCCCGGTGACATGGCAGGCTCTGTTCATCGCGAGCCTGATGTCGAGGAGAGTGACACCGTGCGGTCCGACGCCAACCTCGCGGGGCCGATGGCCGACCCGGTCCCCGGTCCCCGCTCTGAACAGGTGGGTGAGGATGTTTCACGTGAAACATCGCCCCCACCCCTTGTAGACAACGAGCCCCCCATCGGCAGAGCCGCCCAGCTGGCGGTGGAGGCCATGGGGCGCTCCGGCGCTGTGATGCCGCGCCCGGAGGAGACCCGTGTCATCGTGGTCGCCAACCAGAAGGGCGGCGTGGGCAAGACCACGACGACCGTGAACCTGGCGGCCTCGCTGGCTCTGAACGGGGCTCGGGTCCTCGTGGTCGACCTCGACCCGCAGGGGAACGCGTCCACCGCCCTGGGCATCGACCACCACGCCGATGTGCCGTCCATCTACCACGTGCTCGTGGACAGCCGGCCGCTCATGGAGGTCGTCCAGCCGGTCGTGGACGTCGAGGGCCTCTTCTGCGCTCCGGCCACGATCGATCTGGCGGGTGCCGAGATCGAGCTGGTGTCGCTGGTGGCGAGGGAGAGCCGCCTGCAGCGGGCGATCCAGGCGTACGACCAGCCGCTCGACTACATCCTGATCGACTGCCCGCCCTCGCTCGGACTGCTGACGGTGAACGCCCTGGTGGCCGGCGCCGAGGTGCTGATTCCGATCCAGTGCGAGTACTACGCGCTGGAGGGACTGGGTCAGCTGCTGCGCAACGTCGATCTGGTGCGGGCCCACCTCAACCCTTCCCTCCACGTGTCGACCATCCTGCTGACGATGTACGACGGCAGGACCCGGCTGGCATCGCAGGTGGCGGAGGAGGTGCGCAGCCACTTCGGCAAGGAGGTGCTGCGAACGAGCATCCCCCGCTCGGTGCGCATCTCGGAGGCGCCGAGCTATGGACAGACGGTGCTCACGTATGACCCGGGTTCCAGCGGTTCCCTCTCCTATCTGGAGGCGGCGCGAGAGATCGCGTATCGGGGGGTCGGAATGCGGTACGAGTCCCAGCACGCCCATCTGGGCATGGGCATGAACAGCACGCAGAGTGTGGCGGAGGGGATCCAGTGAGTGAGCGACGTAGAGGGCTGGGACGGGGGCTCGCTGCACTGATCCCGCAGGCTCCGCAGGAGAAGACGCTGCCGGCGAGCAGTGCCGGTGCCACCTCCCCGACGGCGGTACCGGAGCTGACGTCCGAGCGCGGGATCGCGGCGGCGAAGCTGGCGGCTCTGGCGCAGGCCGATGTTTCACGTGAAACATCGCTTGCTGTCCTTCCGGTGGAAGAGCCGGGTCCGGAGCCGGAGTCGGAGCCGGAGGCGAACCTGGTGGCGGGAGCGACGTTCGCGGAGCTTCCCATGGACGCGATCACGCCCAACCCGCGGCAGCCGCGTGAGGTGTTCGACGAGGATGCCCTCGCCGAGCTGGTCACCTCCATTCAGGAGGTGGGCCTGCTCCAGCCGGTCGTGGTGCGCCAGGCGTCCCCGGGTCGCTATGAGCTGATCATGGGTGAGCGGCGCTGGCGTGCCTGCCGGGAGGCCGGGCTGGAGGCCATTCCGGCGATCATCCGTGCGACGGACGACGAGAAGCTCCTGCTGGACGCTCTCCTGGAGAACCTGCACCGGGCTCAGCTCAACCCGCTGGAAGAGGCCGCGGCCTACGACCAGCTGCTCCAGGACTTCAACTGCACGCACGATCAGCTGGCCGACCGGATCGGTCGGTCGCGTCCCCAGGTGTCGAACACCCTGCGGCTGCTGAAGCTGTCTCCGCCGGTGCAGCGCCGGGTGGCTGCCGGAGTGCTGTCAGCCGGACACGCGCGTGCGCTGCTCTCGGTGGAGGACTCCGCAGAGCAGGACCGGCTCGCCCATCGGATCGTTGCCGAGGGACTCTCGGTGCGCGCGGTCGAAGAGATCGTGACGCTGATGGCCTCGCAGCCGTCCAGTGCGGTGAAGCCGAAGGGTCCCCGTGCGGGGGCCCGGGTGTCGCCGGCGCTCAGCGAGCTGGCGACGCGTCTGTCGGACCGGTTCGAGACCCGGGTGAAGGTCGATCTCGGCCAGAAGAAGGGCAAGATCACCGTCGAGTTCGCTTCGATGGAGGACCTGGAGCGGATCCTGGGGACGTTGGCACCGGGCGAGGGCCGGGTGCTGGATCAGGGTCTCTCCGGGGAGTGATCCCCCGGTCGGCCGAGGGGCGGATCCTGCCGGTGTGAGCCGGCGCGGTCCGCCCCTTCGCTTGCTGTCGAAGAACGATGGACCAGTGGATACGATGCCGTCATGGGTCGTCGGCTGGTACCTCTCACGCTGGACAACCTCCAGGATCTGCCTCGACGTTGCCGGTCTTGCGTCTTCTGGGAACTGGACCCGGTCAGCGGTGAGGCCGCCGTGAAGGCGGGCACCTCGGCGACGGAGAAGGAAGCCTGGATCTCCGCTGTCCTGCTGGAGTGGGGATCCTGCGGCCGTGTGGTCTACGTGGACGAGGTCCCGGTCGGCTTCGTGCTGTACGCGCCGCCTGCGTACGTTCCCCGGGCCACGGCCTTCCCGACGAGTCCCGTCTCACCGGACGCCGTACAGCTGATCACCGCGTGGATCGTGCCCGGATACCAGGGACAGGGGCTGGGCCGCGTCATGGTGCAGACGGTGGCCAAGGACTTGCTCCGCAGGGGGTTCCGGGCGATCGAGGCGTTCGGGGACGCCCGGTGGGAGGGGCCTGCCTGCCTGCTGCCGGCGGACCATCTCCTGGCGGTGGGCTTCAAGACGGTACGGCCGCATCCGGCCCATCCGCGGCTGCGGCTGGAGCTGAGGTCGACCCTGTCCTGGAAGGAAGACGTCGAGCTCGCCCTGGACCGCTTGCTGGGAGCCGCGCGCAAGGAGCCGGCACTACGGCCTCTCTGACGACCTACGGGAACGGGCCAGCCCCCTTGAAGGGGGCTGGCCCGTTTCACGTGAAACGCGCGCCGCGGTCAGACGGCCTTGACCTCGACGAAGTCAGCGAGGTCGCGCAGGATGGCGGCCTTCGGCTTGGCGCCGACGATGGTCTTGGCGACCTCGCCGCCCTGGTAGACGTTCAGCGTCGGGATGGACATGACGCCGTACTTGGCGGCGGTGGCCGGGTTCTCGTCGATGTTGAGCTTGACGATCTCGATCTGGTCGCCGTACTCGGCGGCGATGGCCTCGAGGGACGGCGCGATCTGGCGGCACGGTCCGCACCAGGCGGCCCAGAAGTCGACCAGTACGGGCTTGTCGCTCCTGAGGACCTCGGCGTCGAAGTCGTCGTCGGTCACGTTCTTGAGGGTGCCGGCCACAGCGGCCTCCTTGTTCTTCCTGCGGGGTGGGGTGTGGGGCTGGTGCGGGGGGTGGGACCGGTCAGACCGCTGCGTGCGCCTTCTCGGCGTCCGCGAGGGCGGCGAGGAAGCGCTCGGCGTCGAGGGCGGCGGAGCAACCGGTGCCCGCGGCGGTGATGGCCTGACGGTACGTGTGGTCCACGACGTCGCCGGCGCCGAACACGCCGGTGAGGCTGGTGCGGGTGGAGGGGGCGTCGACCTTGAGGTAGCCCTCGTCGTCGAGGTCCAGCTGGTCCTTGAAGAGCTCGGTGCGCGGGTCGTGGCCGACGGCGATGAAGAGGCCGGTCACGGGCAGCTCGGAGGTCTCACCGGTCTTGGTGTTGCGCAGGGTGAGGCCGGAGAGCTTCTGGTCGCCGTGGATCTCGGAGACCTCACTGTCCCAGGCGAACTTGATCTTCGGGTCGGCGAACGCGCGGTCCTGCATGGCCTTGGAGGCGCGCAGGCTGTCCCGGCGGTGGACGATCGTGACGGACTTGGCGAACCGGGAGAGGAAGGTGGCTTCCTCGATCGCGGTGTCACCGCCGCCGACGACGGCGATGTCGTGGTCCTTGAAGAAGAAGCCGTCGCAGGTGGCGCACCAGGAGACGCCACGGCCGGAGAGGGCGTCCTCGTTGGGCAGGCCGAGCTTGCGGTGCTGCGAACCGGTGGTGACGATGACGGCCTTCGCACGGTGCACGGTGCCGGCGGTGTCGGTCACGGTCTTGATCTCACCGGTGAGGTCCACGGACACGATGTCGTCCGGAACCAGCTCGGCACCGAAGCGCTCGGCCTGGCCACGCATGTTGTCCATGAGGTCCGGGCCCATGATGCCGTCCTGGAACCCGGGGAAGTTCTCCACCTCGGTGGTGTTCATCAGGGCGCCACCCGCGGTGACGGCACCTTCGAAGACCAGGGGCTTGAGCGAAGCGCGTGCGGTGTACAGGGCGGCGGTGTACCCGGCCGGCCCGGAGCCGATGATGATCACGTTTCGGACGTCGCTCACGGGTTTCTTCCTCGTCTCTGCGGACTGCGTGCTGCCTACCGGGGGCCGGTGCGGACTCTCACCCCACCCAACGGATCCTACGGTGCCTGCATTCCCCACCTGTCGCAGCGGACCTGAACGCGTCAGCTATCGGGGATAGGTGTTCTTCAGGAGGACCTTGCCCGGGGTGCCCGAGGCGGTGCTCTCGCACCCGCTGTCGACGACGTACGCGTCGATGCGGGAGGAGTCGTTCGGGTGCGGCAGGACGACCAGGTAGACACCGGTGTTCCGATACGTGCCGCGCTCGGCGCCGAGCGGTGACTCCGTGCGGCCGGTCGCCTCCCGGACACAGGCGGGGAGGTTCGGCGGAGCGACCTTGTCGCCCGGTACAGCCCCGGGAACGTTGCCGGGGGTGTCGTCGGCGCCGAGGGTGCTGTTCTCCTCACCCGGGACGTTGCGGGCACCGGGAGCGAGGGCCACGAGCCGGTCGACTCCCTCCCGCAGTCCCTGTCCCGTGTAGTCCGGGCCGCCGGCCGCACTGACGGAGGGCTGGTCGGCGGAGGAGGGGGCTTCGGTACGGGCAGCGCTGTCGTGTGCCGGGCTCCCGGAGAAGTCCCCGAACAGGAAGAGGCCCAGGGCACAGGCCCCGGCGCCGATCAGACCGCCGAGCACCGCGATGCGGCGTCGGGCGCGGCGCCGGCCGGGTCCGGTTGGGCCGGTCGGGTGACCTGCGGGCGACGTTTCACGTGAAACGGCGCGCCCCGTTGCGCGGACCGGAGCCTCGGGAGCCGCAGGGGTCTCCGGCTGGGTCGCGTCGAGGAGCGCCTCGGCGGCGAGGGCGGCGTCGATGCGGCCGGCGATGTCGGAGGGCATCCGGGCCGGGCCCGGCAGGGTGCCGAGCAGGCCGCGGATCTCCTCCAGTGAGGTCCGGACGTCGGCACACAGGGTGCAGCCGTCGAGATGGCGGCGGATCTCCGTGCTCCGGGCCGGGGAGAGCAGTCCTTCGGTCAGGTCGGAGATCTCCGAGACGTCCGGGTGCCGGATCGTGCCGGGCGTGCCCGTCGCAGGGCTCACGGTCGTCCACCTCCGCCCTTCACAGCGTCTGGGTCTGATTGCCGGGGTTCTGCTGCCGCTGGTGGGACGGGCCTGCCCGGCGACCGGTTCCTTCCCCGCTCGGCGCTGGTGTTATCCCCGGCATTCGTGCGCAGATGAGTGAGGAGCGGCAGGAGTTTCGCCCGGCCGCGTGCACACCTGCTCTTCACCGTGCCGGTGGGCACGTCGAGGACGTCGGCGGCCTCGGCGACGGGGTATCCCTGCATGTCGACGAGGACCAGCGCGGCCCGCTGCTCGTCCGGGAGCGTCCTGAGGGCGGCCAGGAGCTGGCGGTGGAGATCCCGGCGCTCGGCGGGCGCCTCTGCGGACTCATGGGGCTCCAGTAGGCGCTCCAGGCGCTCCGTGTCGTCCAGGGGAGCGGTCCTGCGCGAGGCGGCCTTACGGGCACGGTCGAGACAGGCGTTGACGGTGATCCGGTGCAGCCAGGTGGTGACGGCGGACTCGCCCCGGAAGGTGTGCGCGGCCCGGTAGGCGGAGACCAGGGCGTCCTGCACGGCGTCAGCGGCCTCCTCCCGGTCCCCGAGCGTGCGCAGCGCCACGGCCCACAACCGGTCCCGGTGGCGTCGCACGAGCTCCCCGAAGGCATCGGGATCCCCGGCCGCGTGCAGCGCCAGAAGCTCCTGGTCGCTGGCGCCCTCGGCTTTCGCTTCGTGCATCACACCTCGCCTCCCCGGGGGAGATTACGGCCTGGGCTCGCTGAACACGAGGGCCCGCCGCGCCGGTGGCGCAGCGGACCCTGCGGTGGCGGGACGGCCAGGCCGTGTTTTGGATCGGCCTAGGAGGCCGTGCCGAGGACCCTGATCTCGTTGATGCCGCCGCGGTAGCCGCCCTCGCCGTCGGACGGCAGGTCGGTGATGTGGATCAGGACGAACCGTGTGCGGACCGGCTTCTCGAGGGTGGTCTCCAGCTTCTTCGGCGCGACCTCCAGCTTGGTCAGTTGCTGGGAGAACGCGGAGAGGGAGTTCGGGTTGGAGGCATCCTCTGGTGCGGCGAGGACCTGGACCTTCTGTCCCTCGACGTAGAAGTCCACGTCGAGTCCCGTTACGTCCTTGACCTTGCCCAGGTCCACGACGATGCCGCTGCCGTCCTTGCGGCCGGGCAGGTTGCCGAGGTTCGAAAACCCGAGGTACTGCGGGGTGATCCAGCCAGGTTCCGCACTGCCGTCGATGGTCTTCGCGGCGAGTTCGGGCTTCACCTGGTCGTCGCCGCCTATGGCGAGGACTCTCGCGTGCGACAGCGGCAGCTGCTCGCCGGGCTCGGCCTTCGGGTTGTCGTCGTCCGTGCCGGGCTTGGTGGTGTTGTTGCTCGTGCCGCTGTTGCCCTTCTGGGTGCCGCGTTCCAGGAGGGCGTCTGCCAGCTGCCAGCTGCCCAGGCCGAGGGCGGCGATGAGCAGGGCGGCGACGCCCCACTTCAGTGCGCGACCGGTACGGCTCTGCAGGGGCGGCGGCGGGGGCGCGACGGGCAGGCTCTGGACGGTGGACACACCGACGGGCGTGTTGCGGCCGTAGCTGCCCTGTTGGTAGGTGGTGTGCTGGTACTCCGGCGGGGCCGTGAAGACGGGCTCCGGCGGCCGGATGCGGGGCATCGCGGCCACGGCCTTGGACAGCTCTTCCGGGGTGGTGCAGGCCGGCTCCTGACGGGAGGCGGTGGCTCCGTCGTTGGCCAGTGCGCGCATCGCGAGCTCGCCCAGGCCCCGGTGGACGCCGGCGCGAACCTGGTCGGGTGCGATCAGGCCGACACCCTTGGGCAGACCGGCCAGCCCGTACGCGTCGCTCTCGTACGGCCAGCGCTGGGTGAGGGCGGCGTACAGCAGGGCACCGATGGCCTCGGTGTCGGCGCGCTGCGGAGTCTCGCTGGTGATGCCGCGCAGTGCGGCGTTCACGGCGAGGCCGCGGATCCGCCACTGACCCGTGGACGTGCGCAGTATGGCGCTCGGCGTCAGCCGCAGGTGGGCCAGGCCCTCGCGGTGTGCGGCGGCCATCGCCTGGGAGACCTGGCTGACGAGCTGGTAGGCCTCGTGGGGCTCCAACGGGCCTGCGGCGAGGAGGGCGGTGAGCTCGGTGGCATCGGGCAGCCACTCGTGGACGACGTAGACGAGGTCGTTCTCCTCCACGGCGTCGAGCACCTGCACGAAGCGCGGGTCGCCGAGGAGCGCGGACGAGCGGGCGGCTGCCAGGACCGAACGCGCCCGCGAGTGGTCGGCGGGCATGAGGTGCACGCCCACGGCCCGGCGCAGCTTCTCGTCCATCGCGCGCCAACTGCTGAATCCGTCCACACGGGTGACGCACTCTTCCAGCCGGTAGCGTCTGGCGAGCTTGTGGCCGCTGTGGAGTTCGGGTGCGGCCGTGGAGGCCGTGTTCGTGCGTTCGCCGTCCTTGTCGGGCATGGGTCCGTCCGCGGCTCGTCCGTTCTGGGTGTCCACCCCGTCGGACGTGGCCTTCGCCGCCTGAGCGGCAGACGGCTCGTCGCCGTCGTTGTCGGCCACGTCGACGGCAGCCGTGCTACGTTCCGCCACCGTCGTTCCTGCCTCCCCATCCGTTGCGCGCTGTAGGCCAGTCTGCGAAGCCATGCCAATTGTGCCCACAGTCCGACGCTATGCACGACACACGAAAGGGGGCGACGGTTGTGCGCATCAGCGCCCCAAACGTCCGCGGACCATTCCGACCATCGCGTTGAGCTCTTCGATCCGCATCCGCTTGGCGGCGATGAGGAAGACGGCGGCCAGGGCGATTCCGCCGGCGACCAGGGCCGTGGCGGAGCCGAGAACGCCACTGCCGAGCCACTGGGTGACCCCGTAGGCGGCCGCGCCGGCCACGACGGCCGCCGGGACGCAGGCCCCGGTGAGACGGGCGTAGGTCCGCATCACATGGGCTCCGTCGAGGTCGCCGCCGAGCCTGCTGCGCAGGCGGCGCCAGGCCACCCCGACGCCCACGGCGTATCCGAGACCGTAGGAGGCGGCCATGCCGACGACGGCCCAGCGGGCGGGGAGGACGAAGAAGGAGATCGCCGAGCCCGCAGCGTTGACGGCGGCGACGATGACGGTGTTGTAGAAGGGCGTCCGGGTGTCCTCGTAGGCGTAGAAGCCGCGCAGGACGACGTACTGCACGGAGTACGGGATCAGTCCGAGGCCGAAGGCCATCAGGACGTAGCCGATGTTCTGGGCGCCGGCGCCGGAGCCCGCGTACAGCAGGGTCGCCATCGGGATGCCGAGCGCGAGGAACGCGAAGGCACAGGGCACGATCGCGACGGCCGACGTGCGCAGGCCGTAGGAGATGTCGTCGCGGACCGCGGCGGCGTCCCCGTCGTGCGCGGAGCGGGAGATGCGGGGCAGGACGGCCGTCATGACGGAGACGGTGATGATCGCCTGCGGCATCTGCCACAGCAGCAGTGCGTAGTTGTAGGCCGTGATACCGGTGCCGGGGTGGCCCTGCTTCTCGGCGACCGAACCGGCCCAGGTGGCGAGCTGGGTGACGATGACGAGGCCTACCTGGTTGGCGAGGACGAAGAAGAACGTCCACTTGGCCAGGCGGGCGGCCTTGCCGAGGCCGTGGCCCTTCCAGTCGAAGCGCAGGCGCGGCGTGAAGCCGGCGTCGCGCAGGTACGGGAGCATCGCGAGGGCCTGGACGGTCAGGCCGAGCAGGGTGCCCAGCCCCAGCAGACGGACGCCTTCCGGGGTGACCGTGGTGGCGTTGACGCCGGAGGTCGTGAAGCCGCCGAAGGCCCAGATGAAGGCGCCGAAGGTGGCGATGACCACGATGTTGTTGAGGACCGGGGTCCACATCATCGCGCCGAACCGGCCGCGGGCGTTCAGGATCTGACCGAGCACCACGTGGACGCCCATGAAGAACATGGTGGGCAGGCAGTAGCGCGCGAAGGCGACGGCCACGTCCATCTGCTGCGGGTCGGAGGCGATCTTCGGGGACATCATCGTGATGAACACCGGTGCGGCCAGGACGCAGATGGTGGTGATGCCGGCCAGTAGCACCACGACGAGGGTCAGCAGCCGGTTGGCGTACGCCTCTCCCCCGTCGTCGTCGTTCTTCATCGCGCGGACCAGCTGCGGGATGAAGACCGCGTTGAGGGCGCCGCCGCCGACCAGCACGTAGATCATCGTGGGCAGCGTGTTGGCGATCTGGTACGTGTCGTTGAAGGTGCCGACGCCGATCGCCGCGGCGATGACCAGGGTTCTCAGGAAGCCGGTGATGCGGGAGACGATCGTGCCGGCGGCCATGAGCGCGCTGGACTTCAGCAGGCTCGCGGCGCGGCCGGCCGGCTTGCTCGGAGCCGGTGCCGCGACGGGGGCGTCCTCGGTGGGGGTACGGGGCGCCGCCTCCTGGTCCCGGTAGAGGTGGGCGAAGGCATCCGGTTCGGGCTGCTCCTCCGAGGCCCGTGTGACGAGGGAGTCCACGCCCACGAACTCGGTGGTGGCGGCACGGTCGCCGTACGGCAGGTGCCGGGAGGGGCCGTCCGGCTCCGGCGGCGGGGTCTGGGCCCAGACGCGCGGGTCGGGGGAGTACACGGGGGCGGCCGGGGCCGCGTAGAGCGGACCGGGTTCCTGGAAGGTGCCGGGCGGCGGAGGCGGGTGCGCGGCCCGGTCGTAGAGGACCTCGCCGACGGGGTCCTGGGCGGAGAGGTCCTGGGACCGGTACGGGTCGTAGTCGTAGGCATCCTGGACATACGGGTCGCGGTCCGGCGCGGGCGCAGGCACGGGAACCTGCCCGGGCACCGGGGCGCCCGGAGCAGTGCCCTGGGAGGGCGCAGGCCCGCCAGTGCCCTGCGCGCGGTCACCGTCGTACGGCGCGTTCATCGAAACCCCACCTCATCGTCCCCAGGCCGACCGGCCACGGCATCGCTCAACGGTCCACTGTCTCACTCGTGCCGGACCCCTCGGTGCTTTGCGGTTCGGTGTCCGGGGACTCGTCACTCGGCTGCGTGCTCTCCTCGGCGGCGGCGCGGGCCGCGACACGCTTGCGACTGGCGTACATCTTGATGCCTGCCAGGACCAGGAGGAGAACACCGCCGGCGATCACGAGCATCACGGTGGGGGTGATCTCGGTGGCCTCCACGGTGAACCGGCGTTCCTTGCCGTAGGGGATGCCGTCCTTGGTGAAGAGCTGCGCGGTGACCTCGACGGGTCCGCTCGCGGTGGCGTTGGCCGGGAACTTCACCGTCTGGGTGTGGTCGCCCTGCACGGTGACCTGCTGCTCCGCCTGGCCGCTCTCGCCGAACATCAGGCGGGACGGGTTGGCGGACTTCACCCGCAGGACCAGGTCGTGCACGTCCTGCACGAGGCTGTTCTGGACGCTGACCGGAATGGTGGCGCTGTGTCCGGACAGGGTGGCGTCGGACTTGGGGATGACCTTGACCTTCTCGGTGAGACCGATCAGGTACTCCTGCACCTGGTCCCGGTAGAGGCGCGCCTCGTCGGGACGTCCTCGCCAGGAGGTCGACATCTCCCGGTTGACGGTGTTGCCGAAGGGGATCTCCACGCGGTCGGGTGCGGTGAGGATCACCTTGAAATGATCGAGCGTGTTCTGGGTGGTGCGGATCTTCTCGAAGGCCGATACCGGCAGCTCCTGCTTGCGCAAGTCCTGCGGGTACTGGCCGGCGCCCGGCACCTGCGTGGCCGCGCCGGGGTCGGGCTTGGCGGCGGCGGCCGCTTCGAGGTCCGCCGGCTGCGTCCAGCGGCCCCCCTGGAGGCCGCGCACGGCGGCGGCCATCGTCTGCGCCTGGCTGACGGTCGGCGTCCGCTGCGGGGCCACGACGAAGCTGCGCTGCTCGTCGGTCTTCTGCAGGTTCAGGGCGAGGCTGTGGGCGAGGAACCGCTGCACGGCGAGCGTGGAACCGCCGGCGCTCAGCATGTCGCCCTCGAACGCGGTGGACAGCTCGGCGTCCGCCACGACGGCGGTGGTGCCGGCCCCGATGGGGCGGGCGGCCGACGGGGTGTAGCCGAGGGCGCCGCTCTCCACGAGGCTGTCGCTGCGGGTCAGGACGTTGTGGGCGCCGGCCGAGGTGGCCACGTTGACGATGGCCGGGTCGATGGCGCCGTTCACGGGCCAGGAGAAGTCGGTGGACGCGGGGACGTGCAGGACGGTCTGGACGGCGGCCTTGGCCTTGTCGGTGGCCGGGCGCAGCTGTCCCAGAGTGCCCGAGACGTCCTTGCCGTGGTGTGCCAGGGAGGCGAGGTCGGGATCGGCGAAGGGCAGGGCGACGACCTTCTTGCCCTGGACGGCCGCCTCCAGTGAGTTCAGCCACTGTTCGGCGACGGCCTTGTTCTTGCCCTGGACGGACTTCCCGTTGGCTGTGCGGACCCGGTAGCCCTTGGTCATCGCGTCGACCGTGTAGAGCAGGTCGGGATCGATGACCCAGGTGACCGGCAGATCCTTGCCGAGCGTGACCATCTGGTCCAGGCGGCCGCCGGGCTTGATCTCCTCGGAGAGGGAGTCGTCGAGGAAGACGGGTGTCTGGAGTTCGTCCGAGCCGGTCTCGGCCGTGACACGCGTGGTGGAGATCAGCGGCCACACGTAGGTGAGCTGCGCGCGCTTGGCGGCGGTCTCGGGCTGCCACGGCAGGAAGGTCCGCTTGATGCCCAGCACCTGCTCGGACGGCCGGCTTTCGGTCACCCCGGACAGGGAGACACCGAGCTGGTAGACGCCGTCCTTGTCGAGCTCGAGCTTGTTCACCGGGACGGTGAGGGTGAAGTTCTGGGTGACCTTCGACGGCAGGGAGGCGATCTTCACGGCGTAGGCCGAGTCGATCTCGCCGGGGTCGGCGCCGGCCCGGAAGCCGTTGCGGTCCGCCGTCTCGTCGATGGACGACCGGTCCGTGAGCGCGGGTCCGACCCGCAGCCCGACATGGGCGTCGGTGATCTTCTCTGAGCCGGTGTTGACCACGGTGCCCTGGATGGTGAGGGTGTCGCCCTTCACAGGGGCACTCGGGGCCATGGAGACCAGCTGGACGTCGACGGAGGAGGCCTGTGCGGCCTCGGCCTGCGGGGCGGGGGCGTAGACGAGGGCGGCCAGCACGGGGGTCCCGGCGACCAGGACGATCGCGCGCCGCAGCCATCGGCGCCGGACAGGGGCGGGGGAGGCCCCTTGGATGTCTGCCGCCTCGGCCACGCGCTAGCCCGTCCCTAGAAGTGTCAGTGGTCGTCTTTCGTGTGTCCACGAATGGTAACGAGGTGCGCTGTGTGCGAGTGCCGCCCCTTGCTCCACATGATCGGCACAGCTCCGCGGTGGCCGGGGACCGGGGTCGCCGATAAACGGGGCGGTCCCGGGTGGGCCGGGCACGTACCCTTTTCTGTTGTGCCGAACGCCAACGAAGACAATCCCAGTGCCCTGAGTCAGGTGCAGCGCCGCGCGGTCAGTGAACTGCTGCGGGTCGCTCCTGTCGCCGACGAGCTCGGCCGCCGGTTCCAGGAGGCGGGCTTCCGCCTCGCCCTGGTCGGCGGGTCCGTCCGCGATGCGCTGCTCGGGCGTCTCGGCAACGATCTCGACTTCACGACCGACGCCCGCCCCGAGGACGTTCTGAAGATCGTCCGGCCGTGGGCCGACTCGGTATGGGACGTCGGCATCGCCTTCGGCACCGTCGGGGCCCAGAAGAACGCGCGCGTCGCAGGCGTCGTGCGGACCTTCCAGATCGAGGTGACCACGTACCGTTCGGAGGCCTACGACCGCACGTCGCGCAAGCCGGAGGTCTCCTACGGCGACTCGATCGACGAGGACCTCGTGCGCCGTGACTTCACGGTCAACGCGATGGCCCTGGCGCTGCCCGAGCAGGAGTTCATCGACCCGCACGGTGGCCTGGACGACCTGGCCGCGGGAGTGCTGCGCACCCCGGGAACCCCTGAGGACTCCTTCTCCGACGATCCCCTGCGCATGCTGCGGGCGGCGCGCTTCTCGGCGCAGCTGGACTTCGAGGTCGCCCCGGAGGTGGTGGCCGCGATGAAGGCGATGTCCGACCGGATCGAGATCGTCTCGGCCGAGCGGGTCCAGGGCGAGCTGAACAAGCTGATCCTCTCCGCCAACCCGCGCCGGGGTCTGGGACTGCTGGTGGACACCGGGCTGGCCGACCGGGTGCTGCCCGAGCTCCCCGCTCTGCGGCTGGAAAGTGATGAGCACCACCGGCACAAGGATGTCTACGACCACTCGCTGATCGTGCTGGAGCAGGCGATCGCGCTGGAGGAGGACGGCCCGGACCTCGTGCTGCGGCTCGCCGCCCTGCTGCACGACATCGGCAAGCCCCGCACCCGACGCTTCGAGAGTGACGGCCGGGTCTCCTTCCACCACCACGAGGTGGTGGGCGCGAAGATGACCAAGAAGCGACTGACCGCGCTGAAGTACTCCAACGAGATGATCAAGGACGTGTCCCGGCTGGTCGAGCTGCACCTGCGCTTCCACGGCTACGGAGACGGGGAGTGGACGGACTCCGCGGTGCGGCGCTACGTCCGTGACGCCGGTCCGCTGCTGGACCGCCTCCACAAGCTGACCCGGTCCGACTGCACCACGCGCAACAAGCGCAAGGCCAACGCGCTGTCCCGCACCTACGACGGACTGGAGGAGCGGATCGCGCAGCTCCAGGAACAGGAAGAGCTGGACGCGATCCGGCCCGACCTGGACGGCAACGAGATCATGCGCGTCCTGGACGTGGGTCCGGGGCCGGTGATCGGCAAGGCCTACGCCTTCCTGCTGGAGATGCGGCTGGAGAACGGCCCGATGGAGCATGACGCCGCCGTCGCAGCCCTCAAGGAGTGGTGGGCGGCCCAGGACTGACCCGTGGGCGCCGGCGCCGATGTTTCACGTGAAACATCGGCGCCGGCGGTCCGGTCATCGGCGATGTTTCACGTGAAACGTCGGCTGCGTCGGCCGAGGAGCACCGCGGTCAGGGCGTAGAGGACGGACACGCAGGCGAGCAGGACCACGGACTGTCCGTCCGCGGGGAGCATGAGGGCGGCCACCGCCGCCGCCCCCACGAAGGCGACGTTGAACAGCACGTCGTAGACGGAGAACACCCGGCCCCGGTAGTCGTCGTCGACCCGGGACTGCAGCTCGGTGTCGGTGGAGATCTTGGCGCCCTGGGTGGCGAGGCCCAGGACGAACGCGGCGACCAGCATCGGACCCGGGGCGAAGAACAGGCCGAGGGCCGGCACCAGGACGGCGGAGCCCGCGGCGCAGGCGGTGATCCAGCCGAGGGTGCCCAGCCGCCCCACCAGCCACGGGGTCACGACGGCGGCTGCGAAGAATCCCGCTCCGGAGGTGCCTACCGCGATGCCCAGGAGGGCGAGCCCCTCGGCCTCGTTGTCCGACCAGGCGTAGCGGCAGAGCATCAGCAGCATGACGAACAGGGCCCCGTAGCAGAACCTCATCATGGTCATCGCGGTGAGCGCCCAGGCCGCCCGGCGCCGGGCGGCGAGGTGGCGGAGGCCTTCGGTCATGCCCCGTACGGTGAGGGCGATGCCTTCGGCGACCGAGGGGTGGGCCTGCCCCGCGGAGTGGTCGGGACCGAGCAGCCCGATGGCCAGCCGCAGGGAGACCAGGGCCGCACACAGATAGAGACAGGCCCCCAGCAGTACGACGAGGGCGTTGGAGCCGGACGCGAGCAGCCGGACGAGGAAGGCCAGTCCTCCGCCGGCCACGGCCGCGAGGGTCCCCGCGGTGGGGGACAGCGCGTTCGCGGTGACCAGCTGATCGGCTCCGACGACGTGGGGCAGCGAGGCGGCCAGCCCGGCCAGTACGAAGCGGTTCACCGCGGTGACGGACAGGGCCGAGGCGTAGAACAGCCAGTCGGGAACATGGGCGACGATCAGCACCGCGGTGATGCAGGCGAGGAAGGCCCGAAGCAGATTGCCGTAGAGGAAGACCTGGCGGCGGCGCCAGCGGTCGAGCAGCACCCCGGCGAAGGGGCCGATCACCGAGTAGGGGAGCAGCAGGACCGCCATGGCCGAGGCGATGGCCGCGGGCGAGGTCTGCTTCTCGGGGGAGAAAACGACATAGGTGGCGAGCGCGACCTGGTACACGCCGTCCGCCGCCTGGGAGAGCAGCCGTACGGCGAGCAGGTTGCGGAAGTCCCTCAGGCGCAGGAGTACGCGCAGATCACGTACGACAGGCATGAGGGAAAGGGTCACATACGCGGAGGGTCCCCGGGCACATTGCCCGGGGACCCTCCGCGGAAGAACAACCGAAGTCCAGGTGTCGACAGGACTCCCGGGGCTTCGACTAGCGCTCGACCTCGCCCTTGATGAACTTCTCGACGTTGGCCAGGGCCTCGTCGTCGAAGTACTGGACCGGCGGGGACTTCATGAAGTAGCTGGACGCCGACAGGATCGGGCCGCCGATGCCGCGGTCCTTGGCGATCTTCGCGGCGCGCAGGGCGTCGATGATGACACCGGCGGAGTTCGGGGAGTCCCACACCTCGAGCTTGTACTCGAGGTTCAGCGGGACGTCGCCGAAGGCGCGGCCCTCGAGGCGGACGTAGGCCCACTTGCGGTCGTCGAGCCACGCCACGTAGTCGGACGGGCCGATGTGGACGTTCTTGTCGCCCAGCTCGCGGTCGGGGATCTGCGAGGTGACGGCCTGCGTCTTGGAGATCTTCTTCGACTCGAGGCGGTCGCGCTCGAGCATGTTCTTGAAGTCCATGTTGCCGCCGACGTTGAGCTGCATGGTGCGCTCAAGACGGACACCGCGGTCCTCGAACAGCTTCGCCATCACGCGGTGCGTGATGGTGGCGCCGACCTGGGACTTGATGTCGTCGCCGACGATCGGGACACCGGCCTCGGTGAACTTGTCGGCCCACTCCTTGGTGCCGGCGATGAAGACCGGGAGGGCGTTGACGAAGGCGACCTTGGCGTCGATGGCGCACTGCGCGTAGAACTTCGCCGCGTCCTCGGAGCCGACCGGCAGGTAGCAGATCAGGACGTCGACCTCACGGTCCTTGAGGACCTGGACGACGTCGACCGGGGCCTCGGCGGACTCCTCGATCGTCTGGCGGTAGTACTTGCCCAGACCGTCGTAGGTGTGGCCGCGCTGAACGGTCACACCGGCGTTCGGGACGTCGCAGATCTTGATGGTGTTGTTCTCGCTGGCGCCGATGGCGTCCGAAAGGTCGAGGCCGACCTTCTTCGCGTCGACGTCGAACGCGGCGACGAACTCGATGTCACGCACGTGGTAGTCGCCGAACTGGACGTGCATCAGCCCGGGGACCTTGGACGCCGGGTCGGCGTCCTTGTAGTACTCGACGCCCTGCACCAGCGAGGCGGCGCAGTTGCCCACGCCGACGATGGCTACGCGAACCGAACCCATTCCGGTTGCTCCCTGTTTGTTCTCGGACGAGGTCTGCAAGATGCAGTCCTCATTTTTCGGTTTCGTCGGACGGGCCTGATCGTCGCCGATCCCGTCCCGCCCGCTCACTCTCGATGAGCTCGTTCAGCCAGCGCACTTCGCGCTCCACGGACTCCATGCCGTGCCGCTGCAGCTCAAGCGTGTAGTCGTCGAGGCGCTCCCGTGTCCGGGCGAGGGAGGCGCGCATCTTCTCCAGGCGCTCCTCCAGCCGGCTGCGGCGGCCCTCCAGTACCCGCATGCGTACGTCTCGTTCGGTTTGGCCGAAGAAGGCGAAGCGGGCGGCGAAGGACTCGTCCTCCCAGGTCTCGGGGCCCGTGTGGGAGAGGAGCTCCTCGAAGCGCTCCTTGCCCGCGGCCGTCAACCGGTAGACGATCTTGGCGCGGCGCCCTGCGAGTGAAGCGGAGAGAGCGTCTTCCGGGGCGTTGCCCGGTTCTTCGATCAACCAGCCGTTGGCGACGAGCGTCTTGAGGCAGGGGTAGAGCGTCCCGTAGCTGAAGGCCCTGAACACTCCCAGCGAGGTGTTGAGCCGCTTGCGCAGCTCGTAGCCGTGCATGGGGGATTCGCGGAGCAGTCCGAGGACGGCGAACTCGAGGATGCCGGAGCGTCTGCTCATCCGCCTGCCTCTCCTCCACCCCTGAGTCTTTATGTCGAGCTGATGTATCGACTCGATACATCCAGACGATAGAACGGGCTGCCTTCATCGACAAGGGGAGACATGGTGACCGGCATCACATCACCGATTCGCACCAGGCAGGTTGCCTGATTTGGGGTGAACTTCGGCACTGGTTGGGTTTTGAGCGTGCGTAGTCTGTGCGCCATGACACCGGGGGGAACCGGAATTCAACTGCCGCTTCCAGGCCACTCGCCTGCCCGAGGAGTAGTCGTTCGATGAGCGAGCACCGCCGCAAACCGCCGCAGCCCCAGGGCGGAGGGCGGGCCTCCGCCCGCCGTGCCGCCCAGCCGCGCCCCAGCAGGGGTGCCGGACGTGACGTCCCCACCGCGTCACACAGCGGCCCCTACGCACAGCAGCCCGCCCGGGGCGGTCGCGCCGATGCCCGCCGGGCCGCGCAGAGAGGATCCTCGGGCCGTGGCAGAGGAGGCGCCGGCCGCCCGGACCAGCGGCTGATCAACTATCCGCGGTCCGACCGGGACGGCTGGAAGCGCTTCCTGCCCTCCTGGAAGCTGGTCTCCGGCACCGCGCTGGGCTTCTTCGCGGTCATCGTCGCCGGTACCGGAATCGGCATCGCCATGGTCAGCACGCCCGACCCGAACAAGGCGGCCAAGGCGCAGAACAACGTCTTCTACTGGGCCGACGGCAGCCAGATGGTGGCGACGGGCGGTTCGATGAACCGGCAGATCGTCCCCATCTCGAGCATCCCCGTGTCGATGAGGGACGCCGTGATCGCGGCGGAGAACGAATCCTTCGAGACCGACAAGGGCGTGGACCCGATGGGCATCGCCCGCGCCGTGTGGAACATGGGCACGGGCGGTTCCACCCAGGGCGGCTCGACCATCACCCAGCAGTACGTGAAGAACACGTACCTGAACTCCGACCAGACGCTCAAGCGGAAGGTCACCGAGCTCTTCATCGCGATAAGGCTGGGCGTCTCCGAGGAGAAGGACACGGTCCTCGCGGGATACCTCAACACCGCCTACTACGGACGGGACGCCTACGGCATCCAGGCCGCGGCCCGCGCCTACTTCGGCAAGGACAGCCAGGACCTGAACCCCTCCGAGTGCGCGTTCCTCGCCGCCGTGCTCAAGGGCCCCAACCTCTACAACCCGGACGGCGGCATCGGCGCCGCCGCCACCCCCGAGCTCAACGACGCCCGGGCCCGTGAGCGCTGGGCCTGGGTGCTGGACCGCGAGGTCGAGGTGGGCCGCATGGACCCGGCGGAGCGGGCGAAGCACACCGAGTTCCCGGCGCGCGTCGAGTCGGAGCAGGCCCGCGGCATGACCGGCCAGATCGGCTACCTGGTCGACACCGCCAAGGCGTACGTGATGAAGACCAAGGGAATCACCGTCGAGCAGATGGCCATGGGCGGCTACCGGATCAAGACCACCTTCGAGAAGCCCAAGGTGGACGCCATGGTGAAGGCGGTCGAGGACATCCGCGCCGGACTGATCGACGAGCAGAAGCGCCCCGACACCGACACCTTCGTACAGTTCGGCGCCGCCTCCGTGGACGTGAAGACCGGCGCGCTCGTGGCCCTGTACGGCGGCCCGGGCTGGGACAAGAAGTACTTCAGCAACAACGCCAACACCAGCGGCGTCCCGGTCGGCTCGACCTGGAAGCCGTACGTGCTGGCGGCGGCCATGGAGTACGGCACCCAGAACTCCAACGGCAAGGGCATCTCGGTCGACAGCAAGTACCAGGCGAACGACCTCACGGTGATCAACAACCGTGAGGGCAAGCCGCTGCGCGACTCCTCGGGCAACCCGTTCCGGCAGAAGAACGAGAGCCCGACCGCCTTCGGGTACGTCACCCTCAACGAGGCGATGGAGAAGTCCATCAACGTCCCGTTCGCCCAGCTCGTCTTCGACGTCGGCCACGACAAGGTCAAGAACGTGGCGAAGGCCACGGGCATCCTCGAGGAGTCGATCAACCCCAACAACGACGCCTCCTTCGCCCTGGGCACCTCCACCCCCAGCGCCATCCGCATGGCCGACTCCTACGCGACCTTCGCCGCCTCGGGCATGCACCGCGAGCCGTACTCCGTGACCGCGGTCGAGAAGAACGGCGAGAAGCTGTCCGGCTTCGAGGCCCCCAAGGACCAGCGGGCCATGGACAACGCGGTCGCGGACAACGTCACGAAGGTGCTGGAGAACGTCATCGAGAACGGCACCGGCAAGAAGGCCAAGAAGCTGGGCCGGCCCGCCGCGGGCAAGACCGGCACCACGGACGAGAACAAGTCGGCGTGGTTCGTCGGCTACACCCCGGAACTGTCCACCTCCGTGGTCCTCTTCCGCACCAACCCCAACTCGGCCGACAAGAAGCTGATCTCCATGAAGGGCGTGGGCGACATCCCCTCCCTCCACGGCGGTGACATCCCGGCCGAGATCTGGACCGAGTACATGGGCGAGGCCCTCAAGGGCGCCCCGGTCAAGGACTTCCCGGAGGCCGAGGACATCGGTGTCACGGCCGACTCGGCCGGCGCCCCCTCCCCCATGCCCGCGGCGCCCGTGACGCCGTCCCAGTCCCCGTCCTCGCTCCCGCCGAGCAGCCCGCCCCCGTCCCCGTCGCCGTCCAAGGGCGGCAGGCCGTGCAAGCCGTGGGAGCTGTACTGCGACCCGGACACCACGCGCGGGACCACCGACGGAGGCACGGACAGCGGCACCACGAGCGGGATCATCGGCGGCCCCAGCGGATCGCCGTCCCCGTCGCCCAGCGGCCGACCGGGCCGCCCGGGCGGCCTGACCGGAGGGTCCGGCACCACCACCAGCACGCAGGACTGATCCACCCACCGCCCCGTGGACCGAGGAAGGCCGTCGCACCCGTCGTGCGGCGGCCTTCCCCCGTGCCGGGCCCCGTACGGCAGGATGACCCCCATGACGAAGGTGCACGAGGACCGCCCCGTACGGCCCACGCAGCAGGACGAGGTCGCCGCAGCCGGCAGCGAACTCATCGGCGGCCCGATCGGCCGCTACGCCCGCCTCGGCGGCAACTGGCTGGGACCGGTGCGCGTCGTGGCCCTCATCGCCATCGGCATGTTCGCGCTCGGCATGGTGCAGAAGCTGCCCTGCTACAACTGGGCGTGGTTCCAGGGCGCGACCTCGCAGTACACCCACGCGTGCTACTCCGACATCCCGCACCTGTACGCGGTCCGCGGCTTCGCCGACAACCTCACGCCCTACTTCGACCGGATCCCCGGCGACATGGAGTACCTGGAGTACCCGGTGCTCACCGGTCTCTTCATGGAGATCGCCTCCTGGCTGACCCCCGGCAGCGGCTCCATGCAGCACCGCGAGCAGATGTACTGGATGGTCAACGCGGGCATGCTGATGGCCTGCACCGCGGTCATCGCCGTGTGCGTCGCCCGCACCCACCGCCGCCGGCCCTGGGACGCCCTGCTCTTCGCCCTCGCGCCCGCCTTCGCCCTCACGGCGACGATCAACTGGGACCTG
Source organism: Streptomyces sp. NPDC090021 (assembly GCF_044748225.1). Classification (NCBI taxonomy): domain Bacteria; kingdom Bacillati; phylum Actinomycetota; class Actinomycetes; order Kitasatosporales; family Streptomycetaceae; genus Streptomyces; species Streptomyces sp. NPDC090021. The sequence continues at coordinate 120,095 of NZ_JBIVFO010000005.1, forward strand.
CTGGCCATCGCCCTGACCGCGGCCGGGATGCTCATGTGGTCCCGGGGACGGACGGTCCTCTTCGGCGTCTTCATCGGTCTGGCGACCGCCGCGAAGCTCTACCCCGTCCTGCTCCTCGGGGTCCTGTTCGTCCTGTGCTGGCGGGCCGGCCGGTGGCGTGCCTTCGGCGGGGCGGCCCTGGGCGCGGCCGGTGCCTGGCTCGTGGCGAACCTGCCCGTCATGCTGTTCGCCTGGGAGGGCTGGACGAAGTTCTACACCTTCAGCCAGGAGCGGCCCATCGACTTCGGCTCCGTATGGCTGCTGATCTCCCAGCGCTCGGGCAACCCCCTGCACGACGCCAACACCTACGCGACCGGGCTGACGCTCCTGCTGTGCGGGGCCATCGGACTGCTCACCCTGACCGCCCCCCGCCGCCCCCGCTTCGCCCAGCTGGCCTTCCTGGTCGTCGCGGCCTTCATCCTCTGCAACAAGGTCTACTCACCGCAGTACGTGCTGTGGCTGATCCCGCTCGCCGCGCTGGCCCGGCCGCGCTGGCGGGACTTCCTGATCTGGCAGGCCGGCGAGGTCGTCTACTTCCTCGGCATCTGGTTCTACCTCGCCTACATCAACAGCGGGGACAAGCACCAGGGGCTGCCCGTGGAGGGCTACCAGCTCGCGATCGCCGCCCACCTGCTGGCCACGCTGTACCTGTGCGCCGTCGTCGTCCGCGACATCCTGCTCCCGGAGCACGACGTCGTACGCCGGGACGGCTCGGACGACCCCTCCGGCGGCGTCCTGGACGGCGCCGAGGACGTGTTCGTGCTGTCCGACGCAGCGAGGGCGCCGCGGTACGCGACGCCCTCGCAGGGACAGCGGGTCGACTGGGGCACCGGTCCCGGGAACTGACCGGCACGGCTCAGGAGTCGAGCATCCGGTCGAACTGCGTGGTCGTGTGGCGCAGGTGGGCGACCAGCTCGTCGCCGACCTTCGGCTCGGGCGCGTCGGCCGGCACGAACAGGATGGACACCTGCATGTGCGGCGGCTCGGCGAACCAGCGCTGCTTGCCCGCCCACACGAACGGCGACAGGTTCCTGTTGACGGTGGCGAGGCCCGCCCGGGCGACACCCTTGGCGCGCGGCATCACACCGTGCAGCGCCTTCGGGGCCTCCAGACCGACACCGTGCGAGGTACCCCCGGCGACCACGACCAGCCAGCCGTCCGAGGCGGCCTTCTGCTGGCGGTAGCCGAACCGGTCCCCCTTGGTCACGCGGGTGACGTCGAGGACCGATCCGCGGTACTCGGTCGCCTCGTGGTCGCCCAGCCACAGCCGGGTACCGATGCGGGCCCGGAAGCGGGTCTGGGGGAACTGCTGCTGGAGCCGTGCCAGCTCCTCGGCCCGCAGGTGGCTGACGAACATGGTGTGCAGCGGCAGCCGGGCCGCGCGCAGCCGGTCCATCCAGCCGATGACCTCCTCCACAGCGTCCGAGCCGTCCGGGCGGTCCAGGGGCAGGTGCAGGGCGAAGCCCTCCAGCCGTACGTCCTCGATCGCGCCGTGCAGCTGGCCCAGGTCCTGCTCGGAGATGCCGTGGCGGCGCATCGAGCTCATGCACTCGATGACCACGCGGGCGCCGACCAGGCTCCGGACGCCCTCCAGCGAGGACACCGAACGGATGACCCGGTCCGGCAGCGGCACCGGCTCCTCACCCCGGCGGAACGGGGTGAGGACCAGCAGGTCGCCGCCGAACCAGTCCTTGATGCTGGCGGCCTCGTACGTCGTGCCGACCGCGAGCACGTCGGCGCCCATCCGGGTCGCCTCCTCGCACAGCCGCTCGTGGCCGAAGCCGTAGCCGTTGCCCTTGCAGACCGGGATCATCCCGGGGAACTGGTCCTGGACCTGCTTCTGGTGCGCACGCCAGCGCGCGGTGTCGACGTAGAGCGTGAGCGCCATGCCCGTCCGGAACCTCTCCGATGAAGCTGCGCGGTGCAGCGGGACTGTGTGGGGAAAGCGGGTGGATCTGGTCAGCGACGCGACATGTAGATGTCGAGCGCCTTGTGCAGCACCTTGTTCAGCGGGAAGTCCCACTCGCCGACGTACTCCACGGCTTCGCCGCCGGTACCGACCTTGAACTGGATCAAACCGAACAGGTGGTCGTTCTCGTCCAGCGTGTCAGAGATTCCGCGCAGGTCGTAGACGCTCGCACCCAGTGCGTACGCGTCGCGCAGCATCCGCCACTGCATCGCGTTCGAGGGCCGGACCTCACGCTTGTGGTTGGCGGAGGCGCCGTACGAGTACCAGACGTGCTGGCCGACGGTGAGCATCGTGGCGGCGGCCAGCGGCTCCCCCTCGTGCGTGGCGATGTACAGGCGCATCCGGTTGGGGTCCTCGGAGTTGAGGGCCGTCCACTGGCGCTGGAAGTAGCTGAGGGGGCGCGGGCGGAACTTGTCGCGCTCGGCCGTGATCTCGTAGAGGTGCTGCCAGGTGGGCAGGTCGTCGTAGCCGCCCTGGACGACCTCGACGCCGGCCTTCTCCGCCTTCTTGATGTTGCGGCGCCAGAGCTGGTTGAAGCCCTTGAGGACGTCGTCCAGCGAGCGGTTGGCGAGCGGTACCTGGAAGACGTAGCGAGGCTGGACGTCGCCGAAGCCGGCGCCGCCGTCCTCGGCCTGCTGCCAGCCCATACGGCGCAGCTTGTCGGACACCTCGAAGGCGCGCGGCTCGATGACCGAGGCTTCCACGTCGCGCAGGCGCTTGACGTTCGGGTCCTGGATGCCGGCCTTGATCGCCGCCGAGTTCCAGCGGCGGATGACGACGGGCGGACCCATCTTCACCGTGAAGGCGCCCTGCTGCTTGAGGTGGGCCAGCATCGGCTGGAGCCACTCCTCCAGGTTCGGGGCGTACCAGTTGATGACGGGGCCCTCGGGAAGGTACGCGAGGTAGCGCTTCACCTTGGGCAGCTGCCGGTACAGCACGAGGGCGGCTCCGACGAGTTCGTCGGACTCGTTGAACCAACCGAGGTTCTCGGAACGCCACTCGTTCTTCACGTCGGCCCACGCCGGGACCTGGCAGTGGCTCGCCGAGGGCAGGCTCTGGAGGTATCCCAGATGCTGCTCTCGGCTGATGGTCCTCAGGGACAGGCTCATGCGGGGCGTCTCCTCGGCGGCTTCGCTGGCTATGGCGCGAAGCCTACTGCGACAGGGGCGCCACCCTTCTGGGGGACGGGCCGTGGGCCTGGGCCGGAGTCCGGCCGGCGCCCTGCCGAGGAGGTGCCGCGGGCAGCGGGATCAGCCCCCGAAGAGGCCGCCGTGGAACATGCCGAGGTAGAAGCCGATGGCAGATGCACCAAGGCCGATGATCAGCACGAAGCGCTCGCGTGTCGTGACGGAGACGAACTGTCCGTACGCGCCGGTCAGGATTCCGATCAGCCCGGCCCACGAGCTGATCAGGTGCAGGTTGTGGAAGAAGGCCGTGACGAACGCCACGACGCCGAGGGTCAGAGTGACCGCCATCAGGGTGTCCTGCAGCGGATGGGGCTTTCCGTCGGTGGAGAGCAGGGAGATCTGAGGGGGCCGCATTGCCTGTGCCATCGGAAGGCACCTCCTGGCTGAAGCTGGCGGTGCTGCGGGCTTCCTCCGGCAGGGGGCCGGGGGCATAGCACCGAGCACACCCGATGGATACAGATTGTGGCCCTCTCCTGCCGGATTTCAACCGGAAGGACGCGAGCGGGTAGTCTGTACAGCTGCGCGGTGTCTGCTCTGTGGACGCCGTGCTCACGCATCACGACCCTCCTGCCACGGAACGACCGTGGCCGCTGAGTCCAAAGGAGGTGGGTTCCACATGCGTCACTACGAAGTGATGGTCATCCTCGACCCCGATCTCGAGGAGCGCGCTGTCTCCCCGCTGATCGAGAACTTCCTCTCCGTCGTCCGTGAGGGCAACGGAAAGGTCGAGAAGGTCGACACCTGGGGCCGTCGTCGTCTCGCTTACGAGATCAAGAAGAAGCCCGAGGGCATCTACTCGGTCATCGACCTCCAGGCCGAGCCTGCGGTCGTCAAGGAGCTTGACCGACAGATGAACCTGAACGAGTCGGTTCTCCGGACCAAGGTCCTTCGCCCCGAGACCCACTGAACTTCGGTTCAGCGGTAATCGGGATCGAGTAGCACAGCAGCCCAGCAGCAATCCCCGCCGAGAGGTTCATCCATGGCAGGCGAGACCGTCATCACGGTCGTCGGCAATCTCGTCGACGACCCCGAGCTGCGCTTCACCCCCTCGGGTGCGGCGGTCGCGAAGTTCCGCGTCGCGTCCACCCCCCGCACCTTCGACCGTCAGACCAATGAGTGGAAGGACGGCGAGAGCCTGTTCCTGACCTGCTCGGTGTGGCGGCAGGCGGCGGAGAACGTCGCCGAGTCCCTCCAGCGAGGCATGCGCGTCATCGTGCAGGGCCGGCTGAGGCAGCGGTCGTACGAGGACCGTGAGGGTGTCAAGCGCACGGTCTACGAGCTGGACGTCGAGGAAGTCGGCCCCAGCCTGAAGAACGCCACGGCCAAGGTCGCCAAGACCACCGGTCGCGGTGGTCAGGGTGGATACGGCGGCGGCGGTCAGCAGCAGGGTGGCGGCGGCTGGGGCGGAGCCCCCAGCGGCGGCCAGCAGGGCGGCGGAGCTCCCTCCGACGACCCGTGGGCGTCCAGCGCGCCGGCCGGTGGCCAGCAGCAGGGCGGCGGCGGGGGCGGCTGGGGCGGAAGCTCCGGCGGCTCCGGCGGTGGCTACTCGGACGAGCCGCCCTTCTAGGGCAGCTCCATCCACACTTCTTGATCACACAGGAGAGACACAATGGCGAAGCCGCCTGTGCGCAAGCCTAAGAAGAAGGTCTGCGCGTTCTGCAAGGACAAGACCGCGTACGTGGACTACAAGGACACGAACATGCTGCGGAAGTTCATTTCCGACCGCGGCAAGATCCGTGCCCGCCGCGTCACCGGCAACTGCACGCAGCACCAGCGTGACGTCGCCACGGCCGTGAAGAACAGCCGTGAGATGGCGCTGCTGCCCTACACGTCCACCGCGCGATAAGGAAAGGGTGACCGACCAATGAAGATCATCCTTACCCACGAGGTTTCTGGCCTCGGTGCCGCCGGCGATGTCGTCGACGTCAAGGACGGTTACGCTCGCAACTACCTGGTCCCGCGTGGTTTCGCGATCCGCTGGACCAAGGGTGGCGAGAAGGACGTGGCGCAGATCCGCCGCGCCCGCAAGATCCACGAGATCGCGACCATCGAGCAGGCCAACGAGGTCAAGGCCAAGCTCGAGGGCGTGAAGGTCCGTCTGGCCACCCGCGCGGGTGACGCCGGTCGTCTCTTCGGCTCCGTGACCCCGGCCGACATCGCCACGGCGATCGAGGCTTCCGGTGGCCCGAAGGTCGACAAGCGCCGCGTCGAGCTGGGCTCCCCGATCAAGACCCTCGGTTCGTACCAGGTCTCCGTGCGTCTGCACAGCGACGTGGCCGCGAACGTGGGCATCGAGGTCGTCGCCGCCTAAGGGCTGCACGTGAAGGGCCGCACCCCGACGGGGTGCGGCCCTTCACCGTTTCATGGAGCTCCTCCGCGCCGTGCCGCGGTCCGGTGTTTCACGTGAAACATGACCACGGCCTGGCGTTGTTTCACGTGAAACACCTACCGCGTGGCGCCTGCGATCGCCCATCGGCCGGAGCGTGCCCGCAGCTGCAGGGTGACCATCCGTACCAGCATCATCAGGGTCATGGCCCACCAGAGCGTCGTCAGACCGCCACCCAGTGCCGGGACGAGCAGCGCGACCGGTGTGAAGACGGCAAGCGTCACGAGCATGGCCCTGGCCAGGTAGGGCCCGTCCCCTGCGCCCATGAGGACTCCGTCCAGCACGAAGACGATGCCGGACACGGGCTGGGAGAGGGCCACGACCAGCAGGGCGGGCAGCAGCGCGTTCTCGACCGCAGGGTCGCTGGTGAACAGCGGAATGAAGACGGGGCGGGCCAGGACCACCAGCAGTCCGAGCACGACGCCCGTGGCGATGCCCCACTGCACCATCCGGCGGCAGACGGCCTTCGCACCCTCCGTGTCGCCCGCTCCCAGATAGCGGCCGATGATCGCCTGACCGGCGATCGCGATGGCGTCGAGTGCGAAGGCGAGCAGGCTCCACAGGGAGAGCAGGATCTGGTGGGCCGCGACGTCGGCGTCGCCGAGCCGGGCGGCCACCGCGGTCGCGATCATCAGGATGGCGCGCAACGACAGGGTGCGGACCAGGAGCGGAGCCCCGGCCTGGGCGCAGGCGCGGATGCCGTCGGTGTCCGGACGCAGGGAGGCTCCGTGCCGACGGGCTCCCCGTACGACCACGACGAGGTAGGCGGCCGCCATGGCGCACTGGGCGAGGACGGTGCCCCAGGCGGAGCCGGCGATACCGAGGCCCGCTCCGTAGACGAGCGCGACGTTCAGTCCTGCGTTGAGGGTGAAGCCGCCGATGGCGACATAGAGGGGTGTGCGGGTGTCCTGGAGGCCGCGGATGACGCCCGTCGCCGCCAGGACCACCAGCATCGCCGGGATCCCGAGGGCGGAGATACGCAGATAGGTGATCGCGTGCGGGGCGACGCTGTCCGAGGCGCCGAGGAGGGAGATCAGAGAGGGAGCGGCGGGCAGGACCACGGCGATGACGGCCACGCCGAGCAGGAGGGCCAGCCAGATGCCGTCCATGCCTTGCCGGATGGCTGCCTGCAGGTCTCCGGCACCGACCCGGCGGGAAACGGCGGCCGTGGTGGCGTAGGCGAGGAAGACGAAGACGCTCACGGCAGTGGTGAGCAGGGCGGCGGCGATGCCGAGGCCGGCCAGCTGGGGGGTGCCGAGGTGTCCCACGATGGCGCTGTCGGCCATCACGAAGAGGGGCTCGGCGACGAGGGCTCCGAAGGCGGGAACCGCGAGTGCGAGGATCTCTCGGTCGTGCCGTCTCGGCCCCGCCGTGGGTGCTGCGAGGGCCTGGGTCATGCGCCCAATCTAATCTTCCACAGGTAATGGACGCAACCTCGAATGGATCCTTACTGATGCGCTGACTCGGGCGTTCGCCCCGCCCCGTTGGAGGCGTTCTCGGGAGCGTTACGAAGAAATTTCCCCCACACTCTCCGTGGAAGATGAAATCCCAGGTCAGATGGGGTAGACGGGTGCCCCGGGTGATTTTGTCCACAGCGCCGTCCCCCGGTCCGTGCACAGCTTCGGGGGAGTTACCCACAGCATTGGCGCCGTCGTCCACATCTCATCCACAGGCCCTGTGGATAACAAGATTGGCTGACGCCGCTCGCGGCCCTACCGTGGTGCGTTGCCCGACTCGCCGACAGCCGATTCGGGTGCCCCGAATGTCAGAGCCGTGTCGTAGAAAGAGCCGCACGGCGAGGTCCGCTTTGCGGACGGGAGGAGGCGGCCCGGTGAGCATGCCCGAGCCCATGGACGACCCCTGGGCCGACAGCGGTCCGAGCGACCGTCTGCCCGCCCGTCCGCGCCGTAACAGCGAAGGCCGGGGCCGCGGTGACGAGCAGCACGACCGGGGCCGCGAGGGCGGCTCCTGGGACGGCGGCGGTGGCGGCTTCGAGCGCGTCCCCCCGCAGGACCTCGACGCCGAGCAGTCGGTGCTGGGCGGCATGCTCCTCTCCAAGGACGCCATCGCCGACGTGGTCGAGGTCATCAAGGGCCACGACTTCTACCGGCCCTCGCACGAGACGATCTACCAGGCCATCCTCGACCTCTACGCCAAGGGCGAGCCGGCCGACCCGATCACCGTCGGCGCCGAACTGACCCGTCGCGGCGAGATCAGCAAGGTCGGCGGGGCCTCCTACCTGCACACGCTGGTCCAGTCCGTGCCGACGGCGGCGAACGCCGAGTACTACGCGGAGATCGTCCACGAGCGGGCCGTCCTGCGCCGCCTCGTCGCCGCCGGTACGAAGATCACGCAGATGGGATACGCCGCCGACGGCGACGTCGACGAGATCGTCAACAGCGCCCAGGCCGAGATCTACGCCGTCACCGAGCAGCGGACCTCCGAGGACTACCTGCCGCTCGGCGACATCATGGAAGGCGCCCTCGACGAGATCGAGGCCATCGGCTCGCGCAGCGGGCAGATGTCGGGCGTGCCCACCGGCTTCACCGACCTGGACTCGCTGACCAACGGCCTGCACCCGGGCCAGATGATCGTCATCGCCGCCCGCCCGGCCATGGGCAAGTCCACGCTCGCGCTGGACTTCGCCCGGGCCTGCTCCATCAAGAGCAACCTGCCCAGCGTGATCTTCTCCCTCGAAATGGGGCGCAACGAGATCGCCATGCGCCTCCTGTCGGCCGAGGCCCGGGTGGCGCTGCACCACATGCGTTCGGGCACGATGACCGACGACGACTGGACCCGGCTCGCCCGCCGGATGCCGGACGTCTCCGCCGCCCCCCTCTACATCGACGACTCCCCCAACCTGTCGATGATGGAGATCCGGGCCAAGTGCCGTCGGCTCAAGCAGCGCAACGACCTCTCGCTCGTGGTCATCGACTACCTCCAGCTGATGCAGTCGGGTGGCTCGCGCCGACCCGAGAGCCGTCAGCAGGAGGTCTCGGACATGTCCCGAAACCTGAAGCTGCTGGCGAAGGAGCTGGAGGTCCCGGTGATCGCGCTCTCCCAGCTGAACCGTGGTCCGGAGCAGCGGACCGACAAGAAGCCGATGGTCTCCGACCTGCGTGAGTCGGGCTCCATCGAGCAGGACGCCGACATGGTGATCCTGCTGCACCGCGAGGACGCCTACGAGAAGGAGTCGCCCCGCGCCGGTGAGGCCGACCTGATCGTGGCCAAGCACCGTAACGGCCCCACCGCGACGATCACGGTCGCCTTCCAGGGCCACTACTCGCGCTTCGTGGACATGGCCAACACGTAGCATCCGATCTTGTAGGGGTGAACCGTTCCGGGTTTGATCGAGACTCTAGGTCGTGACTGTGACCTGGGGTTTCGTGGTTTCGCGGTAGTAGTTGGCTTCGTATTCGACCGGCGGGATGTGCCCTATCTCACCGTGGAGTCGGCGGTGGCAGTACCAGTCGACCCACTCGGCGGTGGCGAGCTCGACCTGGGAGAGCGTCTTCCAGGGCCGGCCGGGTTTGATCAGCTCGGTCTTGAACAGGCCGATCGCGGACTCCATCAAAGCGTTGTCGTAGGCGTCGCCGACCGAGCCGATCGATGCCGCGATCCCTGCCCGGTCCAGGTGCTCGGCCAGCGCGAACGATGTGTACTGCGACCCGGCGTCCGAGTGATGTATCAACTCGCCGTGCCCGTGTGGGAATCCGTCCCGGTCGCGCTGCCACAGGGCCATTTCCAGGGCGTCCAGGACGAGCCTTCTCCTTGGTGGTGGCGGCGGACCAGCCGACGATCCGGCGGGAGAAGGTGTCCATGACGAATGCGACGTAGACGATCCCGGACCAGGTTTTCACGTAGGTGAAGTCCGCGACCCAGCAGCGGTTCGGCGCCGACGCGACGAAGTCGCGGTCGACCAGATCCGGTGCCCGCTCGACGGAGTCGTCCGGAACCGTAGTGATCACTCTCTTGCCCCGGACGGCGCCGGCGATACCGAGTTCGCGCATGAGGCGTTCGACAGTGCATCGGGCAACCGTGTGGCCCTGGCGGTTCAGCTCGTGCCAGACCTTGCGGGCCCCGTAGACACTGAAGTTGGTCTCATAGACCTCGGTGATCAGCTCCTTGAGGAAGGCGTCCCGCACCCGCCGGGCCGAGGGTGTGACCTCGCGCTTCTTCGCCGCGTAATACGTGGAGGGGGCAATCTTGCAGTCGTACTCGGTGAGCGTCCTGCAGATCGGCTCGACGCCGCCGAAGCGACCCTTGAACTCGTCGACGAACGTTACGAGTGCGTGTGTGGCCGGTCGAGCTTGGCCGCGAAGAAAGACGCCGCCGCCTTCAGGATGTCGTTCGCCCGGCGGAGTTCGGCGTTCTCCTTCTTCAGCCGCTTCAGTTCCGCCGACTCCTCGCTCGTCACACCGGGCCGGTTGCCGGAGTCGACCTGGTCCTGCCGGACCCACTTGCGCAGCGTCTCGGTCGTCCCGATCCCAAGCTTGGCGGCGACGGCCTTCATCGCCGACCACTCGGTGTCGTAGTCCGGACGCACCTCGGCGACCATACGGACCGCTCGTTTGCGCAGCTCAAGGGGGTAAGGGGAAGGACGTGCCATGACTCGATCCTCTCAAATGATCGAGTCTCTATCGAACCCGGAACGGTTCAGATCAACCGGATCGAGCGAGAGCTCGGCGGGCCGCTGCTGGCCAGAGCCGAACGAGGCCGGCCCATGACGCTGACCCCCTTGGGCAGGAGAGTGCTCAGAGCTATTCGAACGTCTCAAGATGGTGCAGCGTCATGAGATCCGGAGTTCATTCCGGGTCGGAAAGGCGATGAAAGGCTCCGTCGAACTCTCCCGACGCAAGCAGCTCGGCGATCACGCCCACCATGCCTTGGATGCCAGGGACGCGAACGATAAGCCCGTCCGAGCACCAGAAGCACCGGCCACCTGCTGCTTCTCCGGTCCACTCCCACCTCCTCATCAGCCGGTCCACCTCGGCGAGGGTGAAGACCGTCGCACTCCAGCGAGAGCCATCGGGGAGGTGAACCTCGACATCCACATTGCAGACCTCATCGAGCACCTCGTCGGGGCCCGGGAGGAACAGTGCCTCGAACCCTTCGGCGAGGACACGGTAATAGGGGCCGTCCCACCTGGCGCCGGTCTGCAGATTGCTCGTCGTGGTGTTCACAGCAGGAGCATCCCAATACTCCAAGTGACTATCCACAGGAATTGGACACCGCAGCGGCTGGCGCGCAGACCGCCGCCATCATGGGCTCGTGAAGACGTGGATGCGCTGCTACTGGGACGAGGAAGATATCTGGTTCTACTTTGAGGTCGACGCCGAAGGTTGGGTGATCCGGCAGGTCGAACTCGAGGGGCCTGAGCTGACCCCGATCGCAGCTGCCTCCCTCGCCGAGTGGCAGCGGGCCTACGATGCAGGCCGCCTCGATGAGTACGACAGCAGGTTCGGGATCACAGCCGAGCTGCCCGTCTCGGAATGGGAAGGCCACGACCCCGAACAACTCACCTCCGAGGAGTTCGAGGAAGTCTGGGGGTCTGCCCGTCGCCAGATCGCATCCCGGCCCAGCTGACCTCTCGGCCCCGCGGAGGCTTCTTGGCATCATCGCGGCATGACCCCGACCCTTCCCCGCACCGTCCGAGCCGTCGACACCGCTCAGCTCCTGGACCTGGCCCAAGAGGCCGCCATGCATGGCTTCAGCCAGCGGCTCCCGGTCGACTGGCTCCGAGAACACCTCGCCGCAGAGGCGACGCACTACCTGTTCCCGACACTCGTGCAGCGACTCACGCACCGTCCCGAGGTGCCGCTGCAGTGGAGGTGCCAGCAGCTACTGACCGTCAGCACCGGCGAACAGGTCTGGGGTCTCCTCGACGTCCTTCCCGACACCTTCGACAAGATCCCAGAGACCTTGGACACGGCCTACAAGAAGGACATCGTCAACCGCATCGAGCAAGCAGTGAAGGTGCGTGAGTGGATGGAACGGACGGCCGCCGATGCAGGGTGATGAGGATCTGTGAAATCGGCCAGTGCTGTTCTTCGCCCCCCTGCTTGATTGCCGGAGGCAACGATGGCCGGGGTCGCCCGTGCTGTGTCGGGTGCTGGTGCCGGCCCTCGCCCGGAATCAGCGTCGTGAAATCATCCAGCGATGACTGAACCGAGCAGCGACGACGGCCGCACTTTCCGGCGCGAGACCGAGCGGGTCGTCAACGAGATCGCCCAAGGGCTCCGCACGTTGGACGCTGGGGTGAGCTGGTTCTCCGACCTCGCCCCGACACGCCAGCAGATGGTTCTTCAGGGAGTCGCTGGCTATGCGATGCAGGCGCACATTACAACTGCCGACGGCCGTGCGGGGGTGGCGCGGTCTGGGGTGAAGCCCACGGCTAACCCCTCGGTCATGATCTGCATGGACCCGCCCCGCTACGGGTTCGCGGGCCTGCCCTCCACCGAACACGTCAAGGCGTTCCGCGTCCTCGTTTCCGTGTTCGCCGTTGGTGACACTCGCCGCCGCGAGAGGTACTGCAAAGGCGCCTGCGGACATGCATGGCACAACCTGCCGGCGGTGACCGAGCATCCATAGCATCGGCCGTTCCAGCTCGGGCTGGGCTGGTTATCGAGCGGCCCCTCCTGAGTGACATCCGTCCGCAGGTCCACGCGCTGCGGGTGGGGAGAAGTGTGAGCAGGCCTGAGGTCCGGGGCAGCCGACTGACGGTCTGAGGAAATGACACCGCTCTGAGACAGCCGCCTGCCGACACGTCGTGAGACTGGAGGGGAACGTCCAGGTCATAGCGTCGGTGCATGACACCGAAAGTGAGAACCTACAGATCATGGATGAGCTTGCCGAGGACCGTGAACTGCTCCCCGCCACCCGACGTGCGCTGAGGCACCGGATCGCCGTCGCCCAGAGCACGGGACGGGCCCCGTCGGTCGTGGCTGCCGTACTGCGCGGCGGGGAGGTGGTCTGGGAGGGTTCCCGGACCTCCGTCGAGGGGCACGGCCCGGACGGGAACGTCCAGTACCGGATCGGGTCGATCAGCAAGACCTTCACCGCCGTCCTCGTCATGCGCCTGCGTGACGAAGGGCTGCTGAGGCTCGACGATCCGCTGGAGAAGCACCTCCCGGGGACCGCCGCCGGCCACGTGACCATCGCCCAACTGCTGTCCCACACCGGCGGGCTGGCGGCGGAGACCCCCGGCGAGTGGTGGGAGCGCACCCCCGGCTCGCAGCGGCCCGAACTCGCCGACGTGCTGGGCGAGGCGCCCTTCAAGCTCGCCCCGGGCAGCAGGCACCACTACTCCAACCCCGGTTACACCCTGCTGGGCTCACTGGTGGAGGCGTTGCGCGGCAGGCACTGGGGAGAGGTCCTGCGGGCCGAGGTGCTGGAGCCCCTCGGCCTGGAGCGTACGAGCGGACTGCCGCAGGCGCCGCACGCCGAGGGCTGGGCGGTGCACCCGTGGGCCGATGTGATGATGCCCGAACCGCTGGAGGACCTGGGGCTGATGGCCGCGGCCGGTCAGCTGTGGTCCACGACCCGGGACCTCGCACGGTTCGCCGCCTTCCTGCTGCGCGGTGACGAGCGGGTCCTGAGTGCGGAGTCCGTACGGGAGATGCGCCGGTCGGCGGCGCCCCCGGAGCCCGGCCTCGCCGACCTTGGCTACGGGCTGGGGATGCAGTTGACGGCCCAGGGCGCGCGCAGGCTCGCGGGCCACAGCGGTTCGCTGCCCGGGTTCGTCGCGGGGCTGTGGATGAGCGAGGCGGACGACGTGGCCGCGGTGGTGCTGGCCAACTGCACGTCGGGGGTGCCGGCCTCGGCCGTGGCGGTCGATCTCGTCGGGATCGTGGCGGACGCGGAGCCCCCGTTCCCCCGTCCGTGGCGTCCCTTCACGGCTGCGGATCAGGTGCCCCTCGAACTGTGCGGCCCCTGGTACTGGGGGACTTCGGCCCACGTGGTGCGGCTGCTCGCGGACGGTTCCCTGGAACTGGGCCCGGTCGCGGGGGCGGGGCGTACCGCCCGGTTCCGGTCCGAGCCGGACGGCAGCTGGACCGGGCTGTCCGGGTACTACGCCGGTGAGACGCTGCGGGCGGTCCGCCGGGAGGACGGCTCGGTGAGCCACCTCGATCTGGCCTCGTTCGTGTTCACGAGGGAGCCGTACGACGCCGCTGCCCCGGTGCCGGGCGGCGTCGACCCGCAGGGCTGGCGCGGGATCGGCTGAGGGCCCCGGAAGCGCTTCTCAGACGACGAGTTCACGCTCCAGCGGAGTACGGAAGCGCGGCGTGACACGGGCGTCGCCCACCCAGGCGGCGAGGCGTGCGGCCTCGGCGGCGATGGCCTCCTCGGCGGTGCGGCCGGGGTCGCCGAGCAGCCGCCAGACGATCTCGCCGTCCGGGCGCTGGGCCCAGCCGCCGACGATCTCGCCGTTCCACCACACGGTGGGTCCGATGTTGCCCGCGTAGTCGAAAAGGGCGGGCCTGTGGGCGGCATCGAGGTGGAAGCTCCGGTCGGCCCAGCCCATGCCGGCGGGATCGAGCGCGGGCAGCAGCGCAGCCCAGGGCTCGGGAGCCGGTTCGGGTGCGGTGTCCCCGGGGCTGACCAGGGCGGTACTGCCGTCTTCGAGGCGCACCTGGTCGGGGCCGACGGCGGCGAGGGCCTTGCGGACGTCGGTGAGGGTCCAGCCCGTCCACCACTTGAGGTCGGCCTCGGTGGCCGGGCCGTACGCGTCCAGCCAGCGACGGGCGATCTCCGCGCGGGCCTGGCCCGCCGGTACGGCGGGCCAGGGTGCGGTGTGGACCCACCGGAACTGGCTGGAGGTCCACGATCCGCGCGGCCGGTCGCGGCGGATCCTGCCGTCGGCGGCCAGCAACCGGATGACCCGCGTGGCGACCCCCTGCTCCGTCTCGTACGTCTTGCCGCGGCTGATGGTGATCTTCCGGCGCAGAGCGGGCACGGCTGCGGAGAGCTGACTGCCGGTGAGGGGACCGCTGGTGTCCAGGGCGTCCAGAGCGGCGGCCTCCGCCGCGGCCAGCCATGAGGCGTCGAGTCCCTGCCCGTCCTCGGCGAGGTGCTTGAGGAGGGTGCGGCGCTCCTTGACGGCGATGGCGCGGGCGGTCGACGCGTCGACGTACGGGGCGAGGTGCGTCGACACCGCGAAGAGGGTGTTGCGCATGCTGAGCAGGCGCACGAGGCGGACGTCCTCGTAGAGCGCGTGCTCGACCGCTCCGGGACCGCCCTCGGCCAGCCGGGCCCGGGCGGAGAGGAAGACGGTCGAGGCGTCGGTGGCGTGCAGGGCGACGACGGAGTCCGCAGTCTCCGCGACCGTCGCGGCGTGGGCCGACGGGGCCAGGCGGTGGCGTCGGCCGAGGCGGTTGCGGCGCTCGGTGGTGTCGAGGAGGGGGAGACGGGCGCTCATCCTCCCGATCGTAGGCCGGGCCACCGACACTGCGGTGCGGCCCGGCCCACGATTTTGCCGGTCAGAGCTGGAGCTTGAACCCGACGTGCGAGGCGGTGAACCCGAGCCGTTCGTAGAAACGGTGAGCGTCGGTCCGGGTCACGTCCGACGTGAGCTGGACGAGTGCGCAGTTCTCGGCACGGGACTTCTCGATCGCCCACTCGATGAACCGGGTGCCCAGTCCGCTGCCGCGCTCGTCCGCGTGGACGCGGACGCCTTCGACGATGGCGCGGGTGGCTCCCTTGCGGGAGAGGCCGGGGACGATCGTCAGCTGGAGGGTGCCCACGACACGGTCGGCCCGTACGGCGACGACCACATGCTGGTTCGGGTCGCCGGTGAGACGTTCCAGGGCCGCGCGGTACGGGGTGAGGTCGTCCGGGGACTCGCGGGTCGCGCCCAGCGGGTCATCGGCCAGCATGGCGACGATGGCGGGCAGGTCGGCCTCGGTGGCCGGCCGGATCACCAACGCAGGAGAGTCGGTCATGACGGGGGAGTCCCTTCTCAGCCCGCGGCCACGGTCAGCGGCGCCCAGCGGCGGGTCCAGTCACCTGGCAGGTCGGACATGTCCCGTGTCATCACGGCGTTGAAGGCGACGGACTCCAGGCCGCGCTCCTTGAGCCACGCGAGCAGTTCCTCGTGCCGTACGTCGACATCGGTGCGCAGCACACGGTCCGTGCCCCTGGCGAGAGCGGCGACCAAGGACATGGCGGTGCCGGTGTCCCGGGCGATCAGGGGGCCGATGACATGGGTGTGCATGTTGGGCCAGGCCGCCGCGTATCCCGTGAGCGTGCCCTCCCCGGCCTGGTCCTCGGCGACGAGCAGCTGGTCGGCGAAGGCGGGCAGCCGCGTGATCATGTGCGTACGGTCGGCGCCGAAGACGTCGGCGTCCAGGCGCAGGATGCGCGGCAGGTCCCCTGCGACCGCCCGTCGGACCCGGGAGGTGCCGTGCGCCCCGGAGGCGTCCTCCTGGAAGGCCCCCACCAGCATTTCGGCGCGTCCGGTGGTCTTGAACCCGAGTTCCTCGTAGAGCGGGCGCCCATAAGGAGTGGCGTGCAGGGTGAGCGGAACGCCCTTGAGTACGTCGTTGCAGATGTGGGTCATCAGAGTGCGTCCGAGCCCCTGGCGTGCGTAGCGGCCGGCCACGAGGACCATGCCGATGGCGGCGAGTCCAGGGCCTGCGGAGGTGCCGTAGCGGGTGACGACGCAGGCGGCGGCGAGGCCCCGGCCGTCCGGCGCATCGATGCCGAAGCCGTCTCCGGCGGCGAGCAGCAGTCCCCACTTGTGGTCCTCGCGGAGCCAGCCACGATCTTCGGACAG
The DNA here is from genome assembly GCF_044748225.1 of Streptomyces sp. NPDC090021. NCBI lineage: Bacteria > Bacillati > Actinomycetota > Actinomycetes > Kitasatosporales > Streptomycetaceae > Streptomyces > Streptomyces sp. NPDC090021. Next base: position 136,450 of record NZ_JBIVFO010000005.1, read on the forward strand.
GTCGGCACAGTGGTGGAGATCGTCCACGGTCAGCGCCCGGATCGGCAGATCGGTGATGTGTGGTGGTGTCACCGGCCCAGACTGGATCATGGGCCGGGAGTCGTCCAGAGGATTTGGGCCGATGTTTCACGTGAAACATCGGCCGCGCGTGCGGCAGCGCTGGGGCGGTGTTTCACGTGAAACACGGTGTTTCACGTGAAACCGAGCCACTAGCCTCGACCGTTATGACGCGCCTGCACCTCTTCGACCTCGACGGCACACTGATGTACGGCTCGGCGGCTCCGGTGGAGATCTCCCGCCAGCTCGGGGTGAGTGCCGAGATCGCCGCGCTGGAGCGGTCCTTCGCCGCGCGGGAGATCGGGCCGCACCAGTTCTCGGTGGCGGTCCACGCGCTGTGGGCCGAGCTGACGCCGGAGCACGTCCGGGCGGCGTTCGACGGGGCTCCCTGGCTCGCGGGCATCCGGGACGTCTGGCAGGAGATCCGCCGACGCGGGGAGTACTGCGCGGTGGTCTCCCTGTCCCCGTCCTTCTTCGTGGAACTGCTGCTGGAGTGGGGCGCTCATGCCGCCCACGGTTCGGTCTTCCCCGAGGTGCCCTTCACCCGGCCCGTGGAGGAGGCCGGGATCCTGACCCCCGAGGGCAAGGTCATGGTGGCCGACCGGCTGTGCGGGCAGTTCGGTGTGACCCGGGGCGACTGCGTGGCGTACGGGGATTCGGGGACGGACGTCCACCTCTTCGAGGCGGTGCCCGTCTCGGTGGCGGTCAACGCGCGACCGCATCTGGCCGCGCGCGCGACCCATGTCTACGAGGGGCGGGATCTGCGGGAGGTATACCAGCTCGTGGCCGTGGCACGCCCGGAAGTTGAGGCATCTTAGGAGGAAAGTGGGTTCGAATCGCGGATTTTCCGCGTTTCCCCGCAGGCCTCTGGGGCGGCTGGCACGCTGTGAAACCGGGAACCACGGATTCATGTCCGTGGCGTGTGCAGACCGACCGAGATGCTCGAAGCGAGGCACCGCATGGACGCTCCGCCCACCAGATCGGCCAGACGCGAAGCGGCCCGGATACCTTCCGAGGGCGATGCCGCCGAGCCCTCACCGGATGCCGTACTCATCCGCCGGACCCTCGCGGAGATCGCCCCGGTCGCCGACAAGGTGACCTCGTACTTCTACGCTCTTGTCTTCACCGGGCACCCGGAAGTGCGGGGCATGTTCCCGGCGGCCATGGACGCACAGCGCGACCGCCTGCTCAAGGCGCTCCTGACCGCCGCCGAGCACATCGACAATCCCGACGTGCTCGCCCCCTACCTCTGCCGACTGGGCACCGGACACCGCAAGTACGGCACCATGGCCTACCACTATCCCGTGATCGGCGAGGCCCTCGTGGGGGCGCTGGCCCGGTTCGCGACGCAGAGCTGGGGGCCGGAGACCGAGGCCGCGTGGGTGAGGGCGTACACCGCGATCTCCCAGATCATGATCGACGCGGCGGCGGAGGACGAGGCGAAGGCTCCCGCGTGGTGGCACGCGGAGGTGGTCTCCCACGACCTGCGGACCCCGGACATCGCCGTGCTGACCGTCCGCCCCGACCAGCCCTACGCCTTCCTGGCAGGCCAGTACACGAGCCTGGAGACCCCGTGGTGGCCACGGGTGTGGCGGCACTACTCCTTCGCCTCGGCCCCCCGCGCCGACGGGCTGCTCACCTTCCACGTCAAGGCCGTCCCCGCGGGCTGGGTCTCCAACGCGCTGGTGCGCCACGCCCGCCCCGGGGACGTGCTGCGTCTGGGACCGCCGGCCGGGTCGATGGTGGTGGACCACAGCACGGACAACGGGATGCTGTGTCTGGGCGGGGGCACCGGTATCGCCCCGATCAAGGCGCTGATCGAGGACGTGGCCGGACACGGGGAGCGGCGCCCGGTGGAGGTGTTCTTCGGGGCGCGCAGTGACAGCGACCTGTACGACAAGGACACGCTGCTGGGGCTGCAGCGTTCGCACCCGTGGCTGTCGGTCCGGCCGGTGGTCGGAAACGGGCTGGCCGGGCAGCTGCCGCACGCCATGGGTGAGCACGGGCCGTGGAGCTCGTACGACGCGTTCATCTCGGGCCCGCCGGCGATGATCCGCAGCGGCGTCGATGAACTCCTGCGTATCGGCATTCCTGGAGAACGGATACGGCACGACGCCGTCGAGGAACTTGCGGGCATCGCCGGATGAGACCGGCGGGCACGGCCGGTCCGGGACCGGCGGCGGCCCACCGGCCCCGCCATGGGCTCAGCCCAGGTCGGGCGCGTGCATGGCGCGCACGCCTTCGATGTTCCCGTCCAGGTAGTGCCGTAGGGACAGCGGGACGAGATGGACCGCGGCGATGCCCACTCGGCTGAAGGGCACCCGGACGATCTCGTACTCGCCCTCGGGCTCGTCGACCTCGGGGCCGTGCCGGAGGCCCGGGTCCATCGACTCGAGGCGGCAGACGAAGAAGTGCTGCACCTTCACGCCGGTCACCCCGCCGCCGGCGATGTGCTCGACGGTGTCGACGAAGCAGGGCACGACATCGGTGATCTTCGCGCCGAGCTCTTCGTGGACCTCTCGGTGGAGGGCGTCGACGACGGTGGCGTCCGAGGGCTCCACTCCCCCGCCGGGGGTGAGCCAGTACGGGTCGACGCCGGGCTTGGTGCGTTTGATGAGGATCAGGTCGTCACCGTCGAGCAGGATCGCGCGGGCGGTGCGTTTGACCACGGGACGTTCGGTCATGGGAGAAGAGTGGCCCACCGCTCCGCTTCTGAAACGCGCCAGGGGCCGGAATCAGGGGGCTCACCAGTGCACGGCGGCGTCCAGGAGCCGTTCGCGGGCCCGGGCGAGGTGAGCGAGGGAGAGGCTCCCCGTCCGCAGGACCAGGAACCAGGTGCGCAGCGGTGGTACGGCAGGCTCCGCCACGGCCGCGATCCGGCCGCTGTCGAGGGCGTCCTGGCACAGGTAGCGGGGCAGTACGGCGAGCCCCGCGCCCGCGAGGACGCATTCCAGTACGGCGCGCAGATCGGGTACCACCACGGTGGCGGTCAGGGACCTCGCGTCCGGCAGGGTGTCGAAGACGGCGCTCCAGTACCGGGTGACGAGCGGCAGGGTCTCGTGGACCTCGACCAGCGGGATGCCCTCCAGCGCCCCCGGACCGTCGTCCCGCAGCCGGTCGGTGTCGACGAGGGCGGCCCAGTAGGGTGCGGCGACCAGGACGTGCTCCTCGTCGCACAGGGCGGTGGCGGTGAAGGGGCCGCCGCGGGGGCGGGCGGTGGTGACAACGAGGTCGTGGTGGCCGGCGGCGAGCCCGTCGAGAACGGTCCCGGCATCGCCCTGCAGGGTCGCGCGGAGGGTGTGGCCCTGGCCGACCAGTGGTGCGAGGGCGGGGAGCACCCGCAGGGACAGGAACTCGGGCGGTCCGGCGACGTGGAGGGACCGCAGCCCGCCCGCGTGCTCCCGCTCCGCCTCGGTGATCCGGAGCAGGGCGTCGAGGTGCGGGGCGGCCTTGTGGGCGAGCTCGTCGCCGACGGCGGTGGGCGTGACACCGCGGGCCCGGCGGTGGAAGAGCGGCCGGCCCAACTGGCGTTCCAGCGTCCGGATCTGCGAGGTCACGGCGGGCTGGGACAGCCCGAGGAGAGCGGCGGCACGCGTGAACGAGCCCGCCCGGTGAACGGTCACGAAGGTGCGCAGCAGGGCCAGATCCATCGCGACACCTCTCGGTGGGGGCCTACAACTATAAATATGCAGATAGGCCCCTGTCGCTACCGTGATTGGACTCTGACGCAGAGTCAACTAGCCTTGTCGCGTGGTTCTTCGCGCGCGGAACCCGGGGCGGTCCGAGCCACTAGGGGGGAGGCTCGGACCGCCCTTTCACCCCGTGTTCAGCCGTCCTGACCGGCCGGGTCGAGGGCTCGGTCGAGGGCCCGCAGGACATCCGCCACCAGGTCCTCGGTGTCCTCGGCCCCGGCGGAGAAGCGGATGAAGCCCTCGGGCACGGCGTCTCCGCCCCACCGCCCGCGCCGCTCGGCGGTGGACCGCACGCCGCCGAAGCTCGTGGCGTCCTCGACCAGGTGCAGGGCGGCCATGAAGCGCTGTGCGTGGGCCCGGTCGGGCAGGGTGAAGGAGACCACCGAGCCGAAGCCCCGCATCTGACGGGCGGCCGTCTTGTGGGAGGAGTCGGTGGTCAGCCCCGGGTAGCGGACGCCGCTCACCTCACGGCGCTCGCCCAGCGCCTCCGCGACGGCCAGGGCGTTGGTCCACTGGCGCTGCGCGCGTAGCTGGATCGTCGCCAGCGAACGGTGGGCCAGCCAGGCCTCCATGGGACCGGGGATCGCACCGACGATCTTGCGCCATCCCCGGACGCGGGCCGCGTGTTCCGGGTCGCGGCACACGACGTATCCGAGCAGCAGGTCGCCGTGACCGGTGAGGCCCTTGGTGCCGCTGGCCACGGAGAAGTCCGCCCCGAGCTCCAGGGGCCGCTGTCCGAGCGGGGTGGCGAGGGTGTTGTCGACGGCTACCAGGGTCCCGCCGGCGTGCGCGGCCTCCGCGAGGCGTGGTACGTCGCACACGTCCAGCCCGGGATTGGACGGGGTCTCGATCCACAGCAGCCGGGCACCGTCGAGGACCCGCAGCTGGGCGTCCCCTCCGGTGGGCGCGGAGCGCACGTGGATCCCGTACGCCTCCAACTGCTCCCGCAGCAGGGGCAGCGCCTGATAGCCGTCGTCGGGCAGGACGACGGTGTCGCCGGTGCGCGCCTGGGAGAGGAGGACGGCGGAGACCGCCGCCATGCCGGAGGCGAAGACGATGGTGTGCACGTCCTGGCCGGGGGCCTCCAGCTCTCCGATCGCCCGCTCCAGCAGGGTCCACGTCGGATTGGTGTCGCGGCCGTAGGCGTACGGCCCCTCGACGTCTCCGGGGAGGTGGAAGTGGGCGGCGAAGACCGGCCCGGGCAGCGGCGGTTCGTTCTTGACGGCCTCGGGCAGACCGGCGCGCACGGCTCGGGTGCCGTCGCCGATCGACTCACCGGGTCCTTCGGGGGCGTACTCGTTCACGCGGTGTGCTCCTTCGTCGCCTCGCGTACGGCGTCCAGCAGACCCGGGGTGGCTGTCTCGACCAGCTCCAGGCATTCCTCGAACCCCTCCAGCGACCCGTAGTAGGGGTCCGGTACGTCGTCCTGCCCGGCCGCGGCCGCCGGATCGTAGGACCGCAGCAGCCGGACCTTGGCGGCGTCCTGCGCGGTGGGCGCGAGTGCCCGCAGGTCCCGCAGGTGTCCGGAGTCGAGCGCGATGACCAGGTCCAGGCGGGAGAACCAGGAGGCACGGAACTGCCGGGCCCGGTGCTCCTGTGCGTAGCCGGCGGCCTCCAGGACGGAGACGGTGCGCGGGTCGGCCCCGTCGCCCTCGTGCCAGCCACCGGTTCCGGCACTGTCCACCGCGACGAGGGCGTCGAGTCCGGCCCGTTCCACATGGGCGCGGAAGACGGACTCGGCCATGGGGGAGCGGCATATGTTGCCCGTGCAGACGAAGCAGACGCGGTACATGTGCGGCCGCGCTCAGTCGTTGTCGGGCAGGACCATGTTCAGGGCCCAGGAGACGATGGAGATGATCAGGCCGCCGATCAGTGCCGACCAGAAGTTGTCCACATGGAAGCTGAGGTCGAACTGGTCGGCCAGCCACGAGGTCAGCATCAGCATCAGCGCGTTCACGACGAGCGTGAACAGGCCGAGGGTGAGGATGAACAGCGGCAGCGAGAGCAGCTTCACCACGGGCTTGACGATGAGGTTGACCAGGCCGAAGAGCAGGGCGACCAGGATCAGGGTCAGCGTCCGGCGGCCCATCGTACTGCCGTCGTCCAGGGTGATGCCGGCGACCAGCCAGATGGCGACGGCCAGGGCGGCCGCGTTGGCGAGCGTCTTGACTACGAAATTCGTCATGTGTCTGATCGTGGCAGAGAAGATCCCGGTGGGACATCCGCAGACCAGCGGATGTGAGGGAACGATCGAGGCAAGGGGCACAACGAGGATGAAAGCCTTCCGGCTTGACGAGCTCGAAGCGGAACGGGCTGCCAACGACGGCGCCTATCTGCAGTTCCTGCGTGAGCGGAACATGTCCGTCGGGCTGTACGCGCTCGACGCCGGGCAGACCGATCCGCAGCGGCCGCACGGTCAGGACGAGGTGTACTTCGTCGTCAGCGGAAGGGCCTCGATCACGGTCGGGGAGGAGACCACCACCGTGGCGCGCGGCAGCGTCGTCTACGTTCCGGCGGGCGTCCCGCACAAGTTCCACCACATCACCGAGGACCTGAAGGTGATGGTGGTGTTCTCCCCGCCGGAGGGCTGAGCCCGCCCTGGGATGAGGGTCGCGCCCCTGATCCCCCTAAGGGGCGGATCAGGGGACTGCGGGGGCTCGCGGGCCCCGATCCGAGTCCGCGGACTCCTAGCATCGAGAGCAGGAAGTCACGGACGGGAAGACCAGGAAGAGGTCGAGGACATGAACGGGATCCGAGAGATATTCGCAGGCATGCCCTGGTGGGTGAAGTGGGTCGCCGTTCCGCTGCTGGCCCTGTTCGTCTTCGGCGGAGTCATCACGAGCGTCCTGGGCGCACTGATCTCGTTCGCCTTCAAGCTGCTCCTCTTCGTCGGCCTCGTCGGCGGTCTGATCTTCGTCGTGAAGAAGTTCGGCGGCGGGCGTTCGAAGTCCTCCTCCGGCGAGTGGTAGGCGGCCCTGGGGGCGGCTCCCCCGTTAACCCAGCTGAGGGAACGTGACGCCCCAAACCCCTCACGGCCCCGGAATCGGTGGATAGAGTCGCGAACTGTGCCGATCCCTGGGCACCGAAAGCCGCCATCACCGCCTGACCTGTGGTGATGGCGACGAACCGCCGAGCGCGACCCCCAGGACCCGGTATGCGCGGGGGCGGCCCCCGCAGGGCGGGCCACCCCTGAAGGCCCGCAGCCACGCCTGGGGGTGAGCTTTGTCTCCGGTCCACAATGCCGGTGTGCCGACACTGATCGGTTCGGTGCAGAGGGCGCTGAGGCTGCTCGAAGCCGCGGGATCCCACAGCGGGGGAGCCCCGGCGAAGCAGCTGGCGCGTGAGGCCGGGCTCCCGCTCCCCACCGCCTACCACCTGTTGCGCACCCTGACGCACGAGGGCTACCTGCGCAGACAGAGCGGAGTCTTCGTACTCGGTGAAGCGGCCGGGAGGCTGGCCGTCGGAGGGCTCCAGCAGAAACGTCGCAGCATGATCCTCGATTCGCTCGCGCACTTCCGCGACGCGGTTGGGGCGCCCGTCTACTTCGCGGTCTACCGCGAGGGTGAAATCGAGGTCGTGGGGGTCTCGGACACCCCGGGCAGTCCGGCGTGCGAGGAGTGGGCCGACTTCCGGGAGACCGGATTCGCGCACGCCATCGGGCAGTGTCTGCTCGGCCAGCTCGACGAGAGCGCACGCAAGGACTATTACGACCGCCATCCGGTAGAGGCCATCACCCCCTATACGGTGCGCGATCTGCGCTCCCTGGAGAACCGGATCGGGGCCCTCGGGCGAATGCAGCCTGTAATCGAGAGGCAGGAATATGCCCTCGGCACGGTCTGCGCCGCCATCCCCATCACGGCCGGGGATACGGCGGCGACCATGGCCATTTCTTTGCCCCTGCACCAGGAAGATCGATTGCTGTATGTAGTCGATCGGCTACGGAGTGAAGTAGGCGCGCTGTTGAGTACCCTCTCCTTCTCTATCAGTATCTGAAAACTCACTCCTTGTGATCCGCAAGCGCTTCCACCACTCTTGTCAAGAGGGCCCTGGGGGATCATTCCTGGCCACTTCCACTACAGCGGGGTAGGCAATGCGCGAGTCGGTACAGGCAGAGGTCATGATGAGTTTCCTCGTTTCCGAGGAGCTCTCGTTCCGGATCCCGGTGGAACTCCGGTACGACGCCCGTGATCCCTACGCAGTCCGCCTGACCTTCCACCTTCCCGGAGACGCGCCCGTGACCTGGGCGTTCGGCCGGGAGCTGCTCCTCGACGGCATCAACAAGCCGTGCGGTGACGGCGATGTGCACATCGCTCCCACCAGCCCCGAGGAGCTGTCCGACGTCCACATCCGGCTCCAGGTCGGCGGCGACCGGGCCCTGTTCCGGGCCGGCGCGGCACCGCTCGTCGCGTTCCTCGACCGCACCGACCGGATCGTCCCGCTCGGACAGGAGCGGAACACCGGGGACTTCGAGGAACACCTGGACGAGGCGCTCGGCAGGATCCTGGCCGAGTCGAAGCACAACGAGCAGAACGCTGGCTGAACAGCCCCCAGCCCCCCAGCCCCCCAGCCCTCCAGCGCTCAGCCCATCAGCGCGCAGCCCTTCAAGCGCTCCAGCGCTCAGCCCTTCAGCGCTTGCGCCGCCGGCCCCGGCCGCCGCGCACCGGTCCCGAGCCCGGTGCGACGGCCGGGGATTCCGGCCGGTCGGCCGAAACCACCAGCGCGGCCAGCGCCGTCGTCACGGGCACCGAGGCGACCAGCCCGATCGAGCCGACGAGGGTGCGTACGATCTCCACCGCGACCAGCTCGCTGTTCGCGACCGACCCCATGCTGCTGTTGGCGATGGAGAACAGCAGGAGCAGGGGGAGCGCGGCGCCCGCGTAGGCCAGCACCAGGGTGTTGACCACCGACGCGATGTGGTCGCGGCCGATCCTGATGGCCGCCCGGTAGACGGCCCGCGGCCCCATCGACGGGTCGGCCTGGTGGAGTTCCCATACCGCCGAGGTCTGGGTGACCGTCACGTCGTCGAGCACGCCCAGCGATCCGATGATGATGCCGGCGAGCAGCAGACCGCTCATGTCGATGTCCGGGTACAGCCCGTGGATCAGCCCCGTGTTGTCGTCGGTGTTGCCGCTGAGGAACGCCCAGTCGATGAACACCGACCCCAGCAAGCCGATCAGCAGCAGCGACACGAGCGTGCCGAGGACCGCCACCGAAGTGCGGGCGGTCAGACCGTGGCACAGGTAGAGCGCGATCAGCATGATCGCGCTCGCCCCGACCACCGCGACCACCAGGGGATTCGATCCCTGGAGGATGGCGGGCAGGATGAACAGCGTCAGCACGCCGAAGCTGACGACCAGCGCGATCAGCGCGAACAGCCCGCGCATCCGCCCGACGAGGACGACCGCGAGCGCGAAGATGCCGGCCAGCACCGCCAGCGGGACCTTGCGGTTCACGTCGATCACCGAGTACTGCAGGTCGCGGGGCGCGTCCGGGGCGTAGGCCACCACCACCTCCTGGCCGTCGGCCAACTGCCGTGGCGCGCCCGGCTGGACGATCTCGACGAAGGTGCGCCCCTTATCCGGGCCGCTGCCGATCTCGACGGTGGCCTTCTTGCAGTCCCCGGTCTGAGCGGCCCGCGCCGCGCCGCCCGACGGGGACCCGCCGGTCGCCGGCGCCTGCGAGGCGTTCACGGACTTGCAGTCGACCTGTTCCAGCGAGACGACCTTGGCCTGCTGGGTCTGCCGGTCGAAGCCCACTCCGGTCCGCTCGTGGCCGGGCGTGCCGCCCGGCCAGAGCACCGCCAGGCCGACGAGGACGGCGGCGGCGAACGGGATCAGCACAGCCGCGATGACCTTGCGCAGGTGCTTCGAGACGGGGGCCGCCGGCCCGTGTGCATGACTGTGCGAATGGCCGTGTGAGTGGCCCGATGACTGGCCGGGGGAATGGCTGGGGCCGTCGTGCGCGTGGCCGGAGTGGGCACTGGGCTCGGGGGGCTCGGTGGGGGGCTGCGGCGATGACGTCACCAGCAGATCATCGCAAGAGATGAGGGGGCCCACTGTTCAGCACGCCATGGATGACGCTAGCGTGGGGGCTACTTTGCACAACGCGGGAGCTCGGAGCACCGGGCTGAGAGGACGCTGATCACCGTACGCGCATCACGGATGCGTACGGGAGGAGGCTGCGTCGACCGCCGAACCTGTTACCGGGTAATGCCGGCGTAGGGAGATAGGTCTCATGACCATTCAGGACGCACGCACGCCTGCCGTCAGCCACGACGCCGACGGCTCGACCGAGCGCAAGCCGGGCTGGCACAAGGGCTACGTGGCGGGCTCCCGCCCCGACATCCGGGTGCCGGTCCGCCAGGTCCACCTCACCAACGGCAAGGACGTGACGCTCTACGACACGTCCGGTCCGTACACCGACCCGCAGATCGAGACCGATGTGCGACGGGGTCTCGCGCCGCTGCGCGAGAACTGGATCATCGGCCGCGGCGACACCGAGGAGTACGCCGGGCGCCCGGTCCGCCCCGAGGACGACGGCATCAAGCACACCTCGCCGCGCGGTGGCCTCAAGAACCTCGACGCGGTCTTCCCGGGCCGTCCGCGCCAGCCCCGCCGGGGCCGTGACGGTGCCGCCGTCACGCAGCTCGCGTACGCCCGCCGCGGGGAGATCACCCCGGAGATGGAGTACGTCGCGATCCGCGAGAACGTCTCCCCCGAGGTCGTCCGCGAGGAGATCGCCGCAGGTCGCGCGGTGCTCCCGGCGAACGTGAACCACCCGGAGATCGAGCCGATGATCATCGGCAAGAAGTTCCTGGTGAAGGTCAACGCCAACATCGGCAACTCCGCCGTCACCTCCTCCATCGAGGAGGAGGTGGAGAAGATGACCTGGGCGACCCGATGGGGCGCGGACACGGTCATGGACCTCTCGACGGGCCGCAACATCCACACCACCCGCGAGTGGGTGCTGCGCAACTCCCCCGTCCCGATCGGCACCGTGCCGCTGTACCAGGCGCTGGAGAAGGTCGACGGCCGCGCCGAGGACCTGACCTGGGAAATCTACAAGGACACGGTCATCGAGCAGGCCGAGCAGGGCGTCGACTACATGACGGTCCACGCCGGCGTGCTGCTGCCGTACGTCCCGCTGACCGCCCGTCGCAAGACCGGCATCGTCTCGCGCGGCGGCTCGATCATGGCTGCGTGGTGCCTCGCGCACCACAAGGAGAACTTCCTCTACACGAACTTCGAGGAACTCTGCGAGATCCTGGCGACGTACGACGTCACGTACTCGCTGGGTGACGGCCTGCGCCCCGGTTCCATCGCGGACGCCAACGACGCGGCCCAGTTCGCCGAGCTGAAGACGCTGGGCGAGCTCAACACCATCGCCAAGCGCCACAACGTGCAGACGATGATCGAGGGTCCGGGCCACGTCCCGATGCACAAGATCAAGGAGAACATCGACCTCCAGCAGGAGATCTGCGAGGAGGCGCCGTTCTACACGCTCGGCCCGCTGACCACCGACGTCGCGCCCGCCTACGACCACATCACGTCGGGCATCGGCGCCGCGATGATCGCCTGGTGGGGCACGGCGATGCTCTGCTACGTCACGCCCAAGGAGCACCTGGGCCTGCCCAACCGGGACGACGTCAAGACCGGCGTCATCACCTACAAGATCTCGGCGCACGCCGCGGACCTCGCCAAGGGCCACCCGGGCGCCCAGGAGTGGGACGACGCCCTGTCCGACGCGCGGTTCGAGTTCCGCTGGGAAGACCAGTTCAACCTGGCGCTCGACCCGGACACGGCCCGTGAGTTCCACGACGAGACCCTGCCCGCCGAGCCGGCGAAGACCGCGCACTTCTGCTCCATGTGCGGTCCGAAGTTCTGCTCCATGAAGATCAGCAGAAGCATCACAGAGCAGTTCGGCGGCGACGAGCCTGCCGCGTCGGAGGCGGAGATCGCCGAAGGCATGCTCAAGAAGTCGGCGGAGTTCGCGGCCTCGGGTAACCGGGTCTACCTGCCGCTGGCCGACTGACCTGCGCGAACGTGGCTGGCCGACGACATTCCGGGGGGAGTCGTCGGCCAGCCTTCGCCGTTCTGTCGCCTGATCTTCTGACGATAGATCGTCCCTCAGCACACGGTCCCGGTTCCGCCATTTCGAACCGGGACCGTCTGTGTCAGTCCCTCTGGGCGGCGCCCCAGGCCAGACGACCTGAACCGGAGGTCCACCTGCGGGTCGATGTGACCGAGGTGGCGGCGTCGCGATCAGACGAGGGACGGCAGGGTGCCGCGCTGCCAGCGGCCGAGCCAGAAGGCCATGGCCGACGGCTGGTCCTGGTTTTCGGTGGAGCCGTCGTGTAGCAGGTACTCCGTGGGGGCGATGTAGCCCTCGCCGGGTGCGAGGCGGATCCGGATGCACCGGATGGGGTGCCTTGCGGCGACGTGGGCGCGGTAGTCGTCCGTGCTGGGGCAGCGGTACGCATAGTCCTCGGGGTGGACTGCCCGGCAGACGGCTTGGGCGTCGAGGGCGCCCAGAAGGATGTAACGGGTTCCGGGGCCCAAATTGAGGGCGAGGCGGCGTCGGCCGGTCGTCTTCTGCCCGTAGTTGAGCTTGTCCCAGTTGTCGAGATGGAGGCCGATGAGGCGGCCGTCCTGGTAATTCTCAGTGGTGGTGATCATGTTGGGCTTGGCGAGGGCCTGACCCAGGTACTGGGCCTGTTCGTCGCCCATCTGCTGTGCCAGGTCTTCCAGCTTCTCGCCGTTCGGTGCTGGCGGCCGGACGATCTCCACCAGCGTGCTCGGCGGGGTCCACGGAGGGGCGTTCAGACCTTGGGGGGCAGACTCGCTGAGTGGCTGCCACAGCCCGGACGGTACGACCGCCCCGTCTTCGAGGGCGGGATGCCCGATGACGGTGCGGACCGCGGCGAGGTCGCACCGCCCCCGCAAGCCGTCCTGGTCGGTGAAGGCTACGTGTAAGGGCACTGGTCCTCCTGGCTCAGTCGTCGCCGAGGGTCATGTCGAGTTCGTTCACGAGGGCCTGGGCTAGGTCGCTCTGCTGGACGTGCCCGATGCGGATCTTGGACAGGTTGGAGACGCCGCGGATTGTTGAGAGATCGTTGCCGCGCAGGTCGGTGTCCCGGTAGCGACCGGTGCCGAACTCGGTGAGCCTGAACGTGCAGTCGGAGAAGACGACGTCGGACAGGTCGCAGTCGGTGAATGTGGCCTCGGTGAAGGTGCAGCCGGCGAACGCGACGGGCCCCGTTGCTCGGACCTTTTCGAAGGTCGCGTAGTCGAATTTGCAGCCTTCGAACAGCACGTCATCGAGCACCAGGCCGTCCAGGGCGGCCCCCATCAGCTTGCAGTCGCGGAGGAGGGTGCGGGTCAGCTTGCTCTCGTTCCAGCGGACCGCCCCGAGGTCACTGCCGGTGATTTCCACCCCGTGCAGGTTCAAGGCCTCGAACTCGACCCGCTTGGAGCGCAGGCCCGTGATGCGGCCGGTGATGAGCTGGGTATCTGCGAGGTCGAGCGCCCGCAGGTCGGCGTCACCGAACGCGAAGTCCTGGAGGGCGCCGCGCGGGCTGTCGAGGGTGTCGACGGTCGAGAGGTACAGGCCGGGCTCGTCCAGGTCGGGCGTGGTGACGGTGACGTGGCCGAAGGTGCGGGTGGCCATGGTGTGCTCCTCCTTGGTGGTGCCGGGGCGGCCCTGTGCGGCTGACAGGGCCGCCCCGTTCGGTGTGGGCGGCGCTACTTGTTCTTCCAGTTGTCCCAGGTGGGCCTGTTGTCGAAGACGGGGGTGGGGTTGTCCCACGTCGGCCGGTTGTCGAACGTGGTCGCGGACAGGTAGTTCTCGAAGTCGGCGTTGCTCCAGGTGTTCCCCCAGCGCGCGATGGCGGCGGTACCGGCGGCCTCCAGCAGAGACGTGAATCCCGGTGCCGAGTCCATCACGAGCGTGGTGGCGTCAGGGGCGGTGTGTGCGGACATGTCGCGTCACTCCTTCAAGTAGGGCGATCTTCGAGGTGGTGCAGTACGAGGTACGGGTGCCGTCCATGCGGCCCCCGTGCTCGAAGTACCGGTTCGCGGGGTGCGCTCCTCCGCAGAAGGCGAAGGCGGGGCACGTGGCCCGGCAGGCGTCCACGCCGTCCCAGAACTCAGTGATCCAGGGGGTGCGTTCCTCGGCTTCGGCTACCAGGACGTCCAGGCCGTCCTTGAGCACGTTGCCGGTGGTGAAGTCGCCGAACCGAGGATCGGTGAACCCGGCCAGCTCCGGGGAGAGCATGACCACGCCGCCGTCATGGGCGACGGTCGGCAGCGGATCCCACGGCGAGGACGCGGGCATGGGGGCGGTCTCGTGGCCCTGTAGGACGGCACCAGCGAAGTTGAGTACGCGCTGCACCTCGCGCAGCCGTATGACGGGGTTACCGTGCCAGGCATCCGTGAGGGCCGCCCAGAACTCGGACGCCCGCACGGGGTCGGCGTCCTTGGAGCCGGTGTTGACTCCCTCTTCCTCTTCGACGTTGACGCCGAGGGTGGTCACGCCCAGCTCGGCGAAGAACTCGTAGAAGCGGGCGGCGTCGGCCGGGTCGGGATCGGAGACCACGGCGATGGCGGAGTAGGGGATGCCGTGGTGCCGTAGTCGCTCGATTCCCCGCATGGTGACGCGGAATCCCGGGTGGCCGGCGAGGGTGATGCGGTGGGTGTTCATGTCCGCGGGGCCGTCGATGCTGACGCCCACGTGCACGTCGTGCTCCAGCAGGAACGCGCACCATGCGTCATCTATGAGTGCGGCGTTCGTCTGCACGGAGTGCTTCACGCCCTTGAATGGGGCCATGAGGGCCGTCAGGTGCTCTCGGCCGGTGGCCAGCGGCTCGCCGCCGTGCCACACAACCTCGAACGCCGGATCGTCGGCAGCCCACGGGTTGACGGACGTGGCCACGGCCTCGGCGACGGCCACCGGCATCAGGTTCTTCATCTTCCGGAACGGCAGGTAGCAATACGTGCAGTCCATGGGGAGGCACTGTGTGGTCGGCTGCATGATCACGGACCGGGGGACGGTCGCGAGCCGTAAGGCACTGTGCATCGTGCTCCTCTCGGTGTGAGCGAGTGGTGCGTGGATGGCGCCGGGGGTACATGGGGGATGAGAACCCCCGGCGCCGTGCTCCGCCCGGCTGGCGCGAGAAGGGGCGGGCGGAGTGGTGCCCCCGCCCGGGTGGCGCCTGCGCGACTACCAGGGCGGGGAGCTTGTGGGCCGCCTACGAGGGCGGTTCGACGTCCGGCACGGTGGCCGGAGGGGGTGTACTCACCGACTGGTCCAGGTTCAGGACTTGGCCGCTGAGGACGACGGCGGGACCAGCGAGACCGATCAAGAGGAGGGAGGTGATCATGCCCCAGCCGGGCGGCGGTAACTCCCCTGGGCGGACGTTCATCGGGGGTCCGCTTCGCGTAGGGCCTGATGGTCGGCTACGACCCATTCCCGGCCGCCACCCTCGGGCCGCAAGAAGATCGCGCGGGGGATGGCCCTTCGTGTGGCTGGATCGACCCACTCGCCGATGAACTGCACGATCCCCTCGCGGTCTTCGGCGGGGTCCAGGACCCGGGCACCCTCGTGCAGCCAGCGAGGCAGGCGGCTCATGCGGTACTCCCGGCCTGGTCGTCCTCGGCGGCCGACTTCCAAAATCGCTCCATGCCCCGGTCAGCACGGGCCCGCAGGCCCGGACTGGGGTCGGGACTGCCGGAGGCGTCCCAGGGCGCGCATTCCGCCTGACCCTGGGGCTGGCGGGCGGGCGGCCGGCGGGGGATGGGCTGCGGAGCCGCATCCTCGGCAGGCATGAGGGTGTCGAGACTGGCGGACCAGGCCGCGGTGCCGCCTCCCTCGGGGCACAGGCGGTAGAACGTGGTGCCGGTGTCGTTGGGGACGTCTATGACCACGCCCGTGCGGGAGGATGCGGTGTCGTACGCGAGATCGCCGCGCAGGGGCCAGCGGGGGTCAGGATCCGCCTGCTGTCGTACGCGGTCATTGTCAGTGCGACGCGTAGAGGTCATGTAGCGGACCGTATGCGGCCCGCTACCCACGAATATGATTCTGCGGAATACCCGCAGATCAATCCAGCGAAAACCGTCCGGTCATCCCCCGCAGGCGCTGGCGGGTAGCGACCCGCTCGGCATAGACGATCTTCCGCAGAGTCGCCCGAGCGACGGGGTGATTGCGAACGAGCTGGGGGGCGATGCGCTCGGCGGTCTCCAGCTCGGTCAGGGCCTGGTCCCGGTTGCCGTCCCACAGCCATGCGCGGGCGAGGTCCATGTGGTGGTGCCCGAGACGGGAGTTCGGCAGGACCGCGATGTGCGCGGGGTCCGCCTCGCGGTTGAGCCGAAGAGCCTTCGTCTGGTCGCTCATCTCCAGGGCGGCACTGACGCTGTGGATGATGACGTTCCCGAGGCTGAACGTGACCGAGTGCCGATCGTGGATCTCGGGTCCGACGTAGGCGTTGATCCGCTCGCCCGCGGTTCGGGCCAGGGCGAGGCGGTCGTCCGATCCGGCTGCGTTCCCGCCTCGGGCGTAGGAGATCGCGGCCCGCAGGTGCAGGGCGCCCCACATGCGCAGGGCGAGTGGGTCCCCAGCCTCGTATTCCGGCTCGATGCCGGCGAGGGCCTTGTCCCCGAGGGCGAGCGCGTCGTCCCAGTCGGCGGATGCCCATGTGTCCCACATGCGCATCCAGAGCGCCATTGCGGGCATCACCGGGTCGCCGGAGAGCTGCGCCGACCACGTCGCCCGCTCGCAAGCCATGGCGACCAACTCAGAGTGTCCGAGGGCGTGGGCGGCGGTGTGCGCGAACTTGCATGCCACCGCGTAGATCGCGAACGCCTCTTCACGCTCATGGCCGGTGGACACCTCGGCGAGGGCGCGGGCCTCCCGCAGCATGTCCGGCAGCTCGGCCAGCACAGCGCCGTTCGCCGCCGCGTCCCGCAGGCGGAGCAGGCGCTTCATGTCCTGCCACAGCATCTCGGACGGTCGCGGGATACCGTCGAATACGGGCGTCAGGTCGTAGCGGCGCAGTTCCCGCAGGATCGCGGCTGCCGAGACCTGCCACTTGGTCTCGGCTCCGCCGCCTGTGTAGGGGCGCTCGATCAGGGTGTTCGGGTGGCAGTGCAGGGCGGCGGCCACGGCGTTGATCAGACCGGCCCGGTCCAGCTCGATCCGGCCCTTCTCCAGCTTGGACACCCAGCCCTGAGTCCGCCCGAGCGCTGCGGCGAGATCGGCCTGAGTCATCCCGACGGAGAGCCGCTGACGCCGTACCCGCTGCCCGATTCGCTCTTGCTCCTCGATGTACCCGCTCACACCCACCACCCCGATCTGCGACCACGCTTCTGACGCGAAGGTACCGCTGACACGCGGCGGGTGGCGGGCCTTGGCCAAGGGATCTCAGAATGCTTAGGCTCGCCTTCGGCGGGGCGCCGGGATGGCGATAGCCGACGTGCGCCGAAGATCACGGGGGCAATCCCCACCCCGCACCAAGGTCGCCGGAGACACCTCAACTGTTGCCCCTGCATTGACAGTTATCGAGGTCGAACGGCTTAGAGTCCCACGCCGGTGGCCGGAGCGGCTTTGGCAGGTGGGTAAGGCCGTGGAGGCCGCCGGCCCCGGCCGCATCCACCGCGTGGACGCGTCCGGCCCCTCGGCCGTGCGGGAGTGGTGGCCCTCAGGCCACCACCTGGTACTCCGGTCCCAGTTCGGCCAGGGCGAACGCACGGTTCTCGACGACCCGTTCACGCTGGCTCTCCGGAAGCCCGCCCTCCCGCAGGAGTCGCTCGCAGCACTGCAGCGACTCCTCGTACGCGCCGACCCAGTAGGCGGACACCGCGAGCTCGTCGAGCGCGCGCCACTCGTACCAGTCGAACTCGACGAACAGGATGTCGTCCGGCCTCGGGATCCGCGCCGCCTGACGGGCGAACAGGTACGCCAGCGGGAAGCGCCCCTCGAGACGGCACAGGCGCGCCAGATCGCCGAGCGCCTCGGCCCGCCCGGGACGGCTCTCGTGGGCGCGCAGATAGCGGTCCGTCACCTCGGCCGACGGACGCTTCAGGGCCGCCGCGAGACGTGCCGCGTAGAGCCGGGCGCAGTAGGCCTCCTCGGCGAAGCCGCCCATGGCCGCCCGCTGGTCGTAGGCGGCCAGGGACTTCTCCGGCTCGCCGGCGTCGCGCCAGCTCTGGGCCAGGTAAAAGGCGTAGCGGGCGTTCCCGGGTTCTGCGAGCAGGCCCTTTTCGAGGATCCCCGCATCGCGGAGGTACTTTTCCCGGTCGCCCCCTTCGCCCTGGCGGGCTCCGCCGCCGACGACGCGGATATGGAAGCCTTCGAGTTCGCCCCGGGTGAAGGGCTCCTCGCAATCGAGGTACTCGTGCAGCACACCGACGTATTTCCAGGGCAGTCGGGTGGAGACCAGCGCCGGTCGCCAGTGGATGACGGGCTGATGGTGCACGGCGATGCCGTACGCGTCGAAAGTGAGCTCCGGCATGTGGAATCCGGGCTCGACTTCGATCACGTCGTCCGCGTCGATGAACAGCAGGTAGTCGGCGCCGGCGCGGGCCAGGTCGATGGCCTCGCTGCGGCTGCCGTCGAATCCCTTCCAGGGGCGTTCGTGCAGGACACCGGGAAGATCACTGAGGAACTCCCGGATGATCTCCTGGGTGCCGTCCGTCGACCCGGTGTCGACGATCACCCAGGTGTCGATCAAAGGGCGTACGGATTGGAGACAGCGCCTGATCACCGCGGCCTCGTTCTTCACGATCATGTTCAGGCAGATTTTCGCTTTCAAGGATCCCGTCCACGGTGGTGGTGAAGACGATCGTGAGGCGACCGTAGGGATCCGGCCAAAGGGGTGCAAGGAAGGCGCGATGAGAGCCGCCATTGGGGGCCCGCTGCTGGTCCGATGAGATGACTGCCGCAGCGAGGCGCTTCATTCCTTCAATCCTATTTACCGACTATGGGCGAGGCGGCCCGTCCGGGCCGGTCGCGCATCGTTCGATTCGGTTTCGAGAAGGAGCGGCGTATATGAGCCCCGTGAACAGGACCAGGTCGCCTCTTGGCCCGGTGGCCCGGCGGAATGCCGTGGTGAAGGGAGGCACGCTGGCCTCACTGGCCCTGGCGATGGTGGGCATCGCCAGTCCGGCGTTCGCCACCACCCAGAACGTCCAGGCGGCCGCCACGGTCCGGTCGGCGAGCCCCGCCGGCGGTGGTGACTGCACGACGAAGAACGACTCGAAGCACGATCCGAGAGCGGTGGAGGTCCAGGCCGGCCCGCGCGGCGGCGGCGACAAGTGCGAGGGCCAGCGCGGCCCGACGGGTCCGACCGGCCCCACGGGTCCGCGCGGCCCGCAGGGCGAGCCGGGCATCGGCGGCGCGACGGGTGCCACGGGTGCGACCGGCGCCGACGGCGCGACCGGTGCCACGGGTGCGACCGGCGCGGGCCAGTGCACCGACGTGGCCGCCTACAAGCCCAATGCTGCTACGGAGGTCAAGTCCGTACTGATCGACGGTCAGGCCTGGGTCGGCATCCGGAGCCTCACCCCGGCTCCGCCGGACGAATTCGAGTGGTACGACCTCAGCGACAACACGGACTTCCCCGAGGGAGCATGCGGCATCTCGGTCAGTGACCAGGCCGGACTCGTCAACGTAGAGACGGTGGCCCCCAACGGGAGGGTCTGGGAGACCACCTGCACGGTGAACCCGGGCAACAACCCCCCGACCCTCACCTGCGACGACGACTGGACGCCGGTGAACGCGCTGGTCGAGACACCGCCCGTGCGCAGTAGGCCCATGGAGGGCATGGACCCCAACCACCTGCCGAAGGCGCTGAAGTAGGCCGTGGAGCCGGCCGGAGCCGTTAGTCCGGCCTCTGCTCCGGACCGCCGAAGTCCGGGCTGGTGAAGTCCGGTGGCGTGTAGCCGGGCGGGGACCCCTGCGAGGGGGTTCCCGGGCTGGTGAAGTCGGGCCGGGTGTACCCCAGACTGGGGATGCGCCCGGCCCCTGGCGTGCGGGGGGTCGGGAAGCCCGGGCCCGCGCTCGGATCGGCCAGAGCGTCCCGCAGGAACGGGATGATGCCGCGTTCCAGCAGGGCGTGCCGCCAGGCCTCGCGGGCCCGCGCCACCTCGTCGGGTACCGCCTCGGTCTCGTCCGCCGCCACCTCCGTCGCACTGTTGCGGACGGCCGTGACCAGCAGCCCGATCACGGCGAAGAGCAGGGAGGCCGCGGTGAGCGCCCCGAAGAGCCAACCCGCCGTCAGCATGGTCTGTGCGAAGGCCGGTTCGGGCTCGATCATCTTCAGGATGTAGCCGACGAGCAGGAAGATCAGCATGGCGGTGCCCGCCAGGACCGGTGCGAGGACCGCGACCACGGCGCTGACGCCCGCGCCGCCGCCGCTGCTCCCGTCTCCGTCCTCGTCCCCCGTCGTACCGGGGGCGGAGAGTGTCCCGTCACGCCGTTCCTCGCGGACCTTCACGTAGTGGCCGTACTCGGCGGCCGCTGCGGCCGCCAGCAGGGCGCTGGCGCCCTGGGCCATGGTGCGGAGCTGTTCGGCGTTCAGCCGTTCGCCGAGAGTGGCGAGCTCGGGCCGTTCGTTCGCGGCGCGCAGTGCTTCGTCGATGAGCCGGTCGAATTCGGGCCGGTCTTCTGTCAGCAGGTGCGGAGCGCTGGTCATGTGCATCCCCCGATGCTCCGTAGAAGCCGGTGTGCCGCGCGTAGACCCGGGTGCCGGCTGAAACGGAGGAGAGCCTGCTACGGATAGTGCGATGGTAGAGCGACCACACCGCGCCGTGACAGGGGCTTTCCGGAAATACCCCTCTGCGTAAGCTCTCAGTCGCTCAGCGGAAGCCGTACGACGAGCAGCTTGCCCGCCATTGTCACCCCGCCGTCCATCGCGATGGCGAGCCCGTCCGCGTAGACGTGCGGGCCGTCCACCGCCTCCGGTCCGCGCGACTCGTCGCCGTCCTCGGTGCCCACTTCGCCCAGCAGGTACGGGATCGGGCTGTGGCCGTGCACGACGCGGCTGCCGCCGTAGGTGTCGAGCAGTTCGCGGACGGCCTGCGGGCCGGTCTCCTCGTCGCGGAAGGCGAAGCGCTTGGTGAACTTCCGGAAGAGGTCCCAGGTGATGTCGACGTCGCCCCGGTTGAGGAGCTCGTGGATGGTGTCGTTGACGTCCTCGATGGAGTCGCCGTAGTCCAGGTAGGCCGTGGTGTCGGAGTGCAGCAGCAGGTGGTCCTCCTCCAGCACGGCGGCATCCAGTCTCGACATCCACTGGATGTGCACGTCCTGCAGTCGCTCCATGTCGGTGCGCTGGCCGCCGTTGAGCAGCCAGGCGGCCTGGAAGGTGGCGGTGCCGGCCCCGGAGACGACGGGTGTGTCGCCGAACCGCTTGGCGCCGATGAGCAGCAGTTCGTGGTTGCCCATCAGGGCCTTGCAGTAGCCGCCGGCCGCGGCCGCCTCGGCGGACAGCCGCATGACGAGGTCGATGACGCCGATGCCGTCGGGGCCGCGGTCGGTGAAGTCGCCGAGGAACCAGAGCCGGGCGTTGCCCGCGGACCAGTGGCCCTCGGCGTCGATCAGGCCCTGGGTGCGCAGTTCGGTGACGAGCTCGTCGAGGTAGCCGTGGACGTCGCCGACGACGTACAGCGGGCCGGGTCCGGAGGCGTCCTGCGGGACGTACTGGACCTGGACGGTGTCGCCGGGCCCGCCGAGCGGGGTGCGGCCGATGACGGGGAGGTCCCGGTAGGTCGGGGTGTAGCCCTCGGGCTCCTCCTCCTCGGGGTCCTTGGTCATCGAGTGCACCGGTTCGGCGTCGGCGTGCGGGTGCGCAGGGGGGTGCGGGTACTCCTGGGCGCGCCCGTGCGGGTGCTCCTCGTGGCGCGGGTCCTGCCGGGGGTCGTGACGCGGATCGCGGTGCTGCTCGCCGTGCGGCTCGCCGTGCGGGTCGGGCTGCGGGACCGGCGCCGCGGGCGGCTGCGGCGCGTACCCGGGCTGGGGCGGTACGGCGGCCCGTGCGCCGTCCTCGTAGTAGGCGGGGTATTCGCCGTACACGGGGGCTTCGTGGGGCAGACCGGTGGATACGGCGTACGGGGCGGCGGGTTCGGTGACTGGCACCCGGAAGTCCCGCAGCGTTTCCGTCCGCATCGCGGGTCCCTGACCGGCCCCCTGAGTCATCGACCCCTCCACCACCGTCGCGCTGCCGTACACCTGCGGACCCTCCTGACCTCCTGGGAGGAGGGTCCGTGATGTCGTGCGCCCATCATAGGAATGCGGCTCGCGCTGTGTGACGCACCAGGGGTGGTGAATCCTTTGCGGAGCGTATCGTTCCTACCGTTTTTGCCCGATATTGCCGGTTGTTGAAAGTCCGGACGGCCGCCGATCAGGCCGACCGGACGGTCCGGCGGTCAGTCCTGGGCCGGAGACCGGGGTGGGCTCACGGTCGTTCGGGGCTGCCTGCGCTGCGACGAGGTACGGATGATCAGCTCGGTCGGGACGACCTGTTCGACCGGGCGTCCGGTGTCCACGCCCTCGATCGCGTCGATGAGCAGCTGCACGACGGCGGTGCCGATGCGGCGCGGTTTGAGGGACAGCGTGGTGATGGGCGGCTCGGTGTTGGCGTACACGGTGGACTCGCTGCAGCAGACGAGCAGCAGGTCCTCGGGAACGCGCAGGCCGTAGCGGCGGGCGGCGGCGAGCAGGTCGGTGCCGTTGGGGTCGAAGAGACCGTAGACGGCGTCGGGGCGGTCGGGGCGGGCGAGGAGCCGGTCGGCGGCGACGGCGCCCGCGCACGGATCGTGGGCCGGGTAGGACTCGTACACGGGGTCCTGGCCGACGCGCTCGCACCAGTTGAGGTAGGCCGTGGTGGACAGGCGGGTGTACGTGTCGGTGGTGGTGCCGGTCAGCAGCCCGATCCGGCGGGCGCCGGCGGCGGCGAGGTGGTCGAGGAGGCCGAGCACGGCGGCCTCGTGGTCGTTGTCGACCCAGGCGGTGACGGGGAGGGAGCCGGCGGGCCGGCCGTCGGAGACCACGGGCAGGCCCTGGCGGACGAGCTCGGTGACGACGGGATCGTGGTCGGAGGGGTCGATGACGACGGTGCCGTCGAGGGCGACGTTGGACCACACGTCGTGGCGGGAGGTGGCGGGGAGGATGACGAGTGCGTATCCGCGGGCCAGCGCCGCCGAGGTGGCGGCCCTGGCCATCTCGGCGAAGTAGGCGAATTCGGTGAAGGTGAAAGGTTCATCCCCGTACGTCGTCACGGTCAGGCCGATGAGGCCCGACTTTCCGGTACGGAGGGTGCGGGCGGCGGCCGACGGGCGGTACCCCAGCCGGTCGGCTACTTCGCGAACGTGGCGGCGGGTGGCGTCGGGCAGCCGTCCCTTGCCATTGAGCGCGTCCGAGACGGTCGTGATGGATACGCCCGCCGCGGCGGCCACGTCCCTGATGCCGGCCCGGCCCTGTCGGCCGGCGGCCCGCCGGGTGGTCTCGGTCCGGCTCACCTGATGCTTCCCTGCTGCTGTCATGGCGAGCCGATAGTAGGGCTCGGTGGGGTGGGCGGTCCGGGTGCATATGCACGCGTTGACAGGCACGTTTCTGCGTGGTTCGCCACCCCCAATGACCTTGGAAATGAAGGCGTTTGGTCGTGTGTGCTGGCAGTGGAGTTTGTCGTCGGGACCGGGCATGCCAAAACGGCGTGCTTTCGTGTCGGCCGCAACTCACCTGCACGAGGGATGCGCGCCACGGCGCAGGCCACCGGCGTGCGCATATATGCGCGCGCTCCCCCACAATCCAGGCGCCCCCATTCTCGGGAGAGCGGAATCCTCATAAGGTGAGCAGTATTGAGTCGACGGCGACGTCGGACGGGACGGTCGAGGAGGACCTGCGGTGAGCGAGAAGAGCCCGAAGCTGCGCGCCGAGCTGGACGGCATTCCGACGTACAAGCCCGGAAAGCCGGCTGCCGCGGGCGGGCCCGTCGCGTACAAGCTGTCCTCGAACGAGAACCCGTACCCGCCGCTGCCGGGGGTGCTGGAGAGCGCCGTCACGGCGGCGGGGGCCTTCAACCGCTACCCGGACATGGCCTGCACCGGACTGGTGAACGAGATCGCCGAGCGGTTCGGCGTGCCGGTCGAGCACGTGGCCACGGGCACCGGCTCGGTGGGCGTGGCCCAGTCGCTGATCCAGTCCACGGCGGGCCCGGGCGACGAGGTCATGTACGCCTGGCGGTCCTTCGAGGCGTACCCGATCATCACGCAGATCTCGGGTGCGACCTCGGTGCAGGTCCCGCTGACCGACGGCGACGTGCACGACCTGGACGCCATGGCCGCGGCGATCACCGAGCGGACCCGGCTGATCTTCGTCTGCAACCCGAACAACCCCACCGGCACCGCCGTGCGCCGGGCCGAGCTGGAGCGCTTCCTGGACCGGGTGCCCTCGGACGTCCTGGTGGTGCTGGACGAGGCGTACCGCGAGTTCGTGCGCGACACGGACGTTCCGGACGGCATCGAGCTGTACCGCGACCGCCCCAACGTGGCCGTGCTGCGCACGTTCTCCAAGGCGTACGGACTCGCCGGACTGCGGGTCGGATTCGCGGTCGCGCACGAGCGGGTGGCGGCGGCGCTGCGCAAGACGGCGGTGCCCTTCGGCGTCAGCCAGCTCGCGCAGGACGCGGCGGTCGCCTCGCTGCGCGCCGAGGACGAGCTGATGGGCCGGGTCGGTTCGCTGGTGGGCGAGCGTGCGCGGGTCCACGCGACGCTGCTGGCGCAGGGCTGGACCGTGCCGGACACGCAGGCGAACTTCGTGTGGATGCGCCTGGGCGAGCGGACCGTCGATTTCGCGGCGGCCTGCGAGAAGGCCGGTGTGGTGGTCCGGCCCTTCGCGGGCGAGGGCCTTCGGGTCACGATCGGTGAGCCCGAGGCGAACGACCTCTTCCTGCACACGGCGGAGGCGTTCTTCAAGGAGCTCTAGGCTCCGCGGCGCGGGTTCCGCGAGCGGCGCGGGCCGCGGCCGTCCGGCCGGCGGGAGAGCGCCGCGCGGTCGGGTGGGGCGGGAGTGTCAGGCCGGTTCCACACGGACGGGATCGCCGTCGCGAACGGTGGACAGCAGGCGGGGATCGCCGTCGAACGAGCCGAGCACGTTGCACGGGCTCGCCAGACGGCTCTCGCCGCCGCGCGAGATCGGCGTCGGGCCGTAGGGCAGCGCGAGGGCGTCGCCCTCGGTCCAGAACGCGACCGTGCCGGGCTCGACGACCTGCCGGGCGTCGTCCTCCAGGGCCACGCGGACACCGGTGTCGAAATAGACCTCCTCGCCCCACGTATGCGCGGAGGCGGAGATCGGAAGGGCCTCGGCCAGTGCCTTGCTGGTCGGGGTCTCGTCGAGGGTTGCGGTGAGCTGGCCCGCGGGCCAGGAGATTCGAATCTGCATGAGCCGGATTCAACAATCTGTTGAATCGATTGGCTAGAGGGGTACCCCGCCGGAAGGTGGCCGAATGCGGTGCGCCATAATGCTTGTGAATGTGAACGCGTTCACAAGCGTGTCTGCTTCCTCCCGGAATGGGCGGGCTCGGAAGGCAGGCTGCCGCTGTGATCACGGCGACACGAAGGAGACGACGACGTGGACCTGGCTCTGGCGCCAGAAACCCTGGCGCGATGGCAGTTCGGCATCACCACCGTCTATCACTTCCTCTTCGTGCCCCTGACGATCTCGCTCGCCGCCCTCACGGCCGGCCTGCAGACCGCCTGGGTGCGCACCGAGAAGGAGAAGTACCTCAGGGCCACGAAGTTCTGGGGAAAGCTTTTCTTGATCAATATCGCGATGGGTGTCGTCACCGGCATCGTCCAGGAGTTCCAGTTCGGCATGAACTGGTCCGACTACTCGCGGTTCGTCGGTGACATCTTCGGCGCCCCCCTCGCCTTCGAAGCGCTGATCGCCTTCTTCTTCGAGTCCACCTTCATCGGGCTGTGGATCTTCGGCTGGGACAAGCTGCCCAAGAAGATCCACCTGGCCTGCATCTGGATGGTGTCCATCGGCACCGTCCTGTCCGCCTACTTCATCCTGGCGGCCAATTCCTGGATGCAGCACCCGGTCGGCTACCGGATCAACGAGGAGCGGGGCCGGGCCGAGCTCACCGACTTCTGGCTGGTGCTCACCCAGAACACCGCGCTCACCCAGTTCTTCCACACCATCACGGCCGCTTTCCTGGTCGGCGGTGCGTTCATGGCCGGCATCTCCGCCTACCACCTGGCGCGCAAGAAGCACGTCCCGGTGATGCGCAGCTCGCTGCGCCTGGGCCTGGTCGTCCTGATCATCGCCGGCCTGGGTACGGCGATCAGCGGTGACCTGCTCGGCAAGGTCATGTTCAAGCAGCAGCCGATGAAGATGGCCGCGGCCGAGGCGCTCTGGGACGGCGAGGCCCCCGCGCCCTTCTCCGTCTTCGCCTACGGCGACGTCGAAAAGGGTCACAACAAGGTGGCCATAGAGATCCCGGGTCTGCTGTCCTTCCTGGCCAACGACGACTTCACCTCCTTCGTCCCGGGCATCAACGACGTCAACAAGGCCGAGCAGGAGAAGTTCGGGCCGGGCGATTACCGGCCCAACATTCCGGTCGCCTACTGGGGCTTCCGCTGGATGATCGGCTTCGGCATGGCCTCGCTCGGTATCGGCATGCTGGGGCTCTGGCTGACCCGCAGGAAGTTCCTGCTTCCGCCGGCTCTGCGCACCGGGGAGGACGAGGTCCCCCACCTGGTGCTCTTCAAGAAGCCGCTGAGCCCCAAGATCGGCAACCTCTACTGGATCGTCGCCCTCTGGACCATGGGCTTCCCGCTCATCGCCAACTCCTGGGGCTGGATCTTCACCGAGATGGGCCGTCAGCCGTGGGTCGTCTACGGGGTCCTGCGCACCCGGGACGCGGTCTCGCCGAACGTCTCCCAGGCCGAGGTCCTCACCTCGATGATCGGCTTCACCCTGCTCTACGCCGTGCTCGCCGTCATCGAGGTCCGTCTCCTCGTCAAGTACGTCAGGCTCGGCCCGCCGGAGCTCACCGAGGCCGACCTCAACCCGCCCACCAAGATCGGCGGGGACGACAAGAACCCCGACCGGCCGATGGCCTTCTCGTACTGAGGCTGAGGAGAACGCACCATGGAGCTCCACGACGTCTGGTTCGTGCTCATCGCCGTCCTGTGGACCGGCTACTTCTTCCTGGAGGGCTTCGACTTCGGCATCGGCGTGCTGACCAAGCTGCTCGCCCGCGACCGTACGGAGAAGCGGGTCCTGATCAACACGATCGGGCCCGTGTGGGACGGCAACGAGGTCTGGCTGCTCACGGCGGGCGGCGCGACCTTCGCCGCCTTCCCCGACTGGTACGCCACCCTCTTCTCCGGCTTCTACCTGCCGCTGCTGCTCATCCTGATCTGCCTGATCATCCGCGGGGTGGCCTTCGAGTACCGGCACAAGCGCCCCGAGGACAGCTGGCAGACCAACTGGGAACACGCGATCTTCTGGACCTCGCTGATCCCCGCCTTCCTGTGGGGCGTGGCCTTCGCCAACATCGTGCGCGGAGTGAAGATCGACCAGAACAAGGAGTACGTCGGCAGCTTCCTGGACCTGCTCAACGTCTACTCGCTTCTCGGCGGGCTGGTCACCCTCACCCTGTTCACCTTCCACGGCGCGGTCTTCGCCTCTCTGAAGACCGTCGGTGACATCCGGGAGCGGGCGCGCAGGACGGCGACCGTACTGGGCCTGGTCACCGCCGTCCTCGCCCTGGTCTTCCTCGTCTGGACCCAGGTCTCGCGCGGCGACGGCAAGAGCCTGGTCGCGATGGCCATTGCGGTGCTGGCCCTGCTCGGGGCGCTCGGCTTCAACCTGGCGGGGCGCGAGGGCTGGTCGTTCGCACTGTCCGGGATCACCATCGCGGCGGCCGTCGCGATGCTCTTCCTGACGCTCTTCCCGAACGTGATGCCCTCCTCGCTCGACGCGGCCTGGAACCTCACCGTCACCAACGCCTCGTCCAGCGCCTACACGCTGAAGATCATGACCTGGTGCGCCGCCGTCGCCACCCCGCTCGTACTGCTCTACCAGGGCTGGACGTACTGGGTGTTCCGCAAGCGGATCGGGACGCAGCACATCGTCGACGCGCACTGATTCCGTGTCCGTGGACACACCCGTCTTCCCGCGCCGCCCGACCCGCCGGCCCGGCCGGCCCTCCCCCGGAGGATGTTTCACGTGAAACCGATCGACCCGCGCCTGCTCCGGTACGCCCGTTCCACCCGCCTCTTCCTGGGGGCGGTGGTGGCTCTCGGGCTGGCCGGGGCGGGGCTGGTCGTCGGTCAGGCGATGCTCATCGCCGAGATCGTGGTGGGCGCCTTCGAGCAGGGCCTCGGCGGCGCCGCGCTCCGCACGCCGCTGTTGCTGCTCGCGGCGGTGGCGGTCGGCCGCGCTCTGATCGCATGGCTGACGGAGCTGGCCGCGCACCGCGCGAGTGCGGCGGTCAAGTCGGAACTGCGGGGCCGGCTGCTGGACCGGGCCGCGGAGATCGGGCCCGGGCGTCCGGGCGGACAGCGGACCGGGTCGCTGGTGTCGCTGGCCACCCGGGGCGTGGACGCGCTCGACGACTACTTCTCCCGCTACCTGCCCCAGCTGGGGCTCGCCGTCGTGGTGCCGGTGGCGGTGCTCGCCCGCATCGTCACCGAGGACTGGGTGTCGGCGGCCATCATCGTGGTCACCCTCCCCCTGATCCCGGTGTTCATGGTCCTGATCGGCATGGCCACCCAGTCCCGGATGGACCGCCAGTGGCGCCTGCTGTCGCGGCTGTCCGGGCACTTCCTCGACGTGGTGGCCGGGCTTCCCACGCTGAAGGTCTTCGGCCGGGCCAAGGCGCAGGCCGAGTCGATCCGCAGGATCACCGATGACTACCGGCGGGCGACGATGCGGACGCTGCGCATCGCCTTCCTCTCGTCCTTCGCCCTGGAACTGCTGGCGACCCTGTCGGTCGCGCTGGTCGCGGTGACCATCGGCATGCGACTGGTCCACGGCGAGCTGGACCTCTACACCGGGCTGGTCATCCTGATCCTGGCGCCCGAGGCCTACCTGCCGCTGCGGCAGGTGGGGGCGCAGTACCACGCGGCCGCGGAAGGGCTGGCGGCCGCCGAGGAGATCTTCGAGGTCCTGGAGACCCCCGCCGCCGGTCCGGCCGGTACGGCGGAACTGCCGGTCGGGGCTCCCTTGCGGATCGAGATCGACGGGGTCGCCGTCCGGTACGAGGGCCGGCTCGAGGACTCGCCCCGACCCGTCTCGCTGACCGTCGCACCGGGGGAGTGCGTGGCCCTCACCGGCCCGAGCGGGGCCGGCAAGTCCACGCTGCTCCAGGTGCTGCTGGGGTTCGTGCGGCCGACCGCCGGGCGGGTCCGCATCGCGGGTGTGGACCTGGCCGAGCTGTCGCCGGAGCACTGGCGGGAGCGGATCGCGTGGGTACCGCAGCGGCCGCACCTGTTCGCCGGTACCGTCGCCGAGAACGTACGGCTGGCCCGGCCCGGGGCCGGTGACGACGACGTGGCCGCCGCCCTGAAGGACGCGGGAGCCTGGGAGTTCGTGTCCGCGCTGCCGCGCGGCGCCGAGACCCTGCTGGGGGAGGGCGGCATGGGCCTGTCCGCCGGGCAGCGGCAGCGGCTGGCATTGGCCCGGGCCTTCCTCGCGGACCGGCCGGTCCTGCTGCTGGACGAGCCGACGGCGGCGCTGGACGGCGAGACCGAGGCGGGGATCGTCGACGCGGTCCGGCGGCTTTCCGCGGGACGGACGGTGCTGCTGGTGGTGCACCGGCCGGCCCTGCTCGCCGTCGCGGACCGGGTGGTCCGCATGACGGCCGGTCCTGTTCCGGCCGAGCCGCTCTCCGGACCCTCGCCGCTCGAAGGACCGCTCCCCCGCTCCGCAGGCTTCGGGACGGAAGCCGAGGGTCCCTTCCCCGACGGCCTCGGCCCGGATGCCGGTGAGTGGATCCTCGGCGCCGCCCCGGAGCGGGTGAGGACCGGCAGCGGCACGTCCGACACCGGCGGCACGGATCCGCTGCGCCGGGTGCGGGCGGTGGCGAAGGCATGGCAGGGACGGTTCAGACTGGGACTGCTGCTCGGGGCGCTGGCCGTCGGCTGCAGCGTCGGCCTGATGGCCGTGTCGGGCTGGCTGATCTCCAGGGCCTCCGAACAGCCCCCCGTCCTCTATCTGATGGTGGCGGTCACCGCGACCCGGGCCTTCGGAATGGGGCGCGCCGTCTTCCGGTACGCCGAGCGGCTCGTCTCGCACGACGCGGTCCTGCGGATGCTCGCCGACCTCAGGGTGTCGGTGTACCGCCGGCTGGAGCGCATTGCGCCCGCCGGACTGCGGGAACACCGGCGCGGGGACCTGCTGGCCCGGCTGGTCGCCGACGCCGACGCCCTGCAGGACTACTGGCTGCGCTGGCTGCTGCCCGTCGGTACCGCGGTGCTCGTCGGAACGGGTTCCGTCGCCTTCACCACGTGGCTGCTGCCCGAGGCCGGGGCCGTCCTCGCCGTCGGCCTGCTCGCCGCGGGCGTCGGGGTGCCGCTGGTCAGCGGAGCCTGCGCCCGCCGTGCGGAGCGCAGGCTCGCGCCCGCCCGGGGCGAACTCGCCACCCGGGTGGCCGACCTGCTGACCGGCACCGCGGAGCTGACGGTGGCCGGGGCGCTGGCCGACCGCAAGGGCCGGGCGCGGGAGAGCGACGGCGCGCTGACGCGCATCGCCGCGCGGGGCGCCGCCGCGGGCGGGCTGGGCGGCGGACTGTCCGCCCTGGTCTGCGGGCTCACGGTGGTGGCCGCCGCGGCCGTCGCCGCGAACGCGGTCCACGACGGACGGCTGTCCGGGGTCGCGATGGCCGTCGCGGTCCTGACGCCGCTCGCCGCCTTCGAGGCGGTGAGCGGACTTCCCCTCGCCGTCCAGTACCGCCAGCGGGTGCGCCGTAGCGCCGAACGGGTCTACGAGGTCATCGACGCGCCCGTTCCCGTGGCCGAGCCCGAGCAGCCCGTGGCCGCTCCCGTCTCGCCCTTCCCGCTCCGGCTGGCCGGACTCACCGCCCGCCACCCGGGCCAGGAGCGTGATGCGCTGCGCGGGCTGGACCTCACCCTGGAGGCCGGCCGCCGCATTGCGGTCGTCGGTCCCTCGGGCTCCGGCAAGACCACGCTGGCGCAGGTCGTGCTCCGGTTCCTGGACCCGGCCGAGGGCTCCTACAGCCTGGCCGGTGTGGACGCGCGCACGCTCGACAGCGATGACGTACGGGCGCTCGTCGGCCTGTGCGCCCAGGACGCGCACCTCTTCGACAGCTCGGTCCGGGAGAACCTCCGGCTGGCCCGGACCGGCGCGAGCGAGGAGCAGCTGCGGGACGCGTTGGCCGCGGCCCGGCTGCTGGAGTGGGCGGACGGCCTTCCGGACGGGCTGGACACGCTGGTCGGCGAGCACGGCGAGCGGATCTCGGGCGGCCAGCGCCAGCGCCTGGCCCTGGCCCGGGCGCTGCTGGCGGACTTCCCCGTACTGGTCCTGGACGAGCCGGCCGAGCACCTGGACCTGGTCACGGCGGACGCCCTGACCGCAGACCTGCTGGCCGCCACGGAGGGCAGGACCACCGTGCTGATCACGCACCGGCTGGCCGGCCTGGAGGCGGTCGACGAGGTGATCGTGCTGGACCGCGGGGAGGTCGTGCAGCGCGGGACGTACGCGGAGCTGGCCGCCGTCGAGGGGCCGCTGCGCCGGATGCTGGAGCGGGAAGGGGAAGCCGACCGGACCTTGGCCAACTTTCCCGTCTAATGGGGACTAACTAGGCTCAAGGGCATGTCAGCGCAGTCGTCGCAGCAGTCATCGGATCCGCCGCCTGATCCCTCGCGGGGGACACCGGATCCCCTGGCGGCCGCCACCGAGGCCGCCAAGAGCCTGCACGGACTGTCGACCGAGCTCACGGCCCGGGTGCCGCAGCTGTTGGAGGCCATGCGGTCGGTGGGTACCGGGCTGGAGCTGCATTCCACGCTCGACCGCATCTGCGAGACCGCGGCAGAACTCGCGGACGCCCGCTACGCGGCGCTCGGAGTCGTCGACACGGAGGGCCGCGGGCTCTCCGACTTCGTCACGTACGGGATCAGCCCGGAGGTGGCCCGGAGGATCGGCCACCGCCCGGACGGGAAACGGGGCCTGCTCGGAGCGCTGATCTCGCACCTGGACACCGTCCGGCTCGCCGACCTGACCAGGGACCCGCGCTCGGCGGGCTTTCCGGCGCACCACCCGCCCATGAAGACCTTTCTCGGTGTCCCGATCCGGGTGCAGGGGGAGATCTTCGGCAACCTGTACCTCGCCGAGAAGCACGGCGGCGTCGAGTTCAACGACTACGACGTCCACATGGTCCGGGTGCTGGCCACCGAGGCGGGCATCGCCATCGGCAACGCCCGGCTGTACGAGGCGGCCACCCAGCGCGAGCGCTGGATCGACGGCTCGGTCGCCGTCACCACCGCCCTGCTGTCCGGTGGGGACGCCGACGACGCCCTCTCCGTGGTGGCCGAACAGGCCCGCCGCCTGGCCGACTCCGCCGCCGGGATCGTCCTGCTGCCGGCCGAGGAGGGCGGGATGGAGATCGTCGCGGTATCGGCGGAGAACGCCGCCGCCTCGCTCGGCGTGGTGATCCCGGCCGAGAGTCCGGTGGTGGAGCATCTGCTGTGCGGCGAGCCGGTCTTCACAGACGACGCCTCGTCGGACCCCCGCATGATCAGTCCGCACACCAGCGAGTTCGGCCCCTGCATGATGCTCCCCCTGCACAGCGGCGGGCGGGTCCTGGGAGCTCTGGTCACCCCGCGTGCCCTCGGCGGTCGGCCCTTCAGCGAGTCCGAGCGAACCCTGGCCACCCAGTTCGCCTCGCAGGCGGCGCTCGCGCTGATGATGGCCGAGGCGCAACGCGACCGGGAGCGGCTGGCGGTCTTCGAGGACCGCGACCGGATCGCACGTGACCTGCACGACCTGGTCATCCAGCGGCTGTTCGCCACCGGGATGATGCTGGAGGGCGCGCAGCGCAGGTCGATCGTGCCCGAGGTCCGCGACGGCGTGGGCAAGGCCGTGGACGAACTGGACGTGACGATCCAGGAGATCCGGACGGCGATCTTCGCCCTCCAGCAGGGTCCCGCCGAAGCGCCGTCCGGGCTGCGCACCCGCGTCCTGCGGGAGATCAACATGGCGGCCGTCCCACTGGGCTTCAAACCGGCACACCGCTTCCTCGGACCGGTCGATACGGTCGTCGGCGAGCTCGTGGGGAAGAACCTGATCGCCGCGCTGCGCGAGGCGCTGTCCAATGCCTTCCGGCACTCCGACGCGTCCCGGATCGAGGTGGTCCTGGACTGCACCGTCACGTTGCCCGACGGCCGGCCCGGAGTCCGGCTGGAAGTCGCCGACGACGGGGTGGGTATCCCCGAGAGCGGTCGGCGCAGCGGCCTGCGCAACCTGCGGCGGCGGGCGGAGTCCCTCGGCGGCACGAGCTCCTACGGGCCGGGGCTCGGGGAGGACGGCGGCGGGACCACTCTGGTGTGGGAGGCTCCGCTCCAGTAGCGCCGGCCGGCGTGCGCCTGTGCCTGGCCGGCCTACCCCGGCCTGGCCTACTCAGGCCCGGCCTACGCCTCGTGCCGCGCGAGGCGTTCGGCCAGGATGCGTTCGATGACGAGGGCCACCCCGTCCTCGTTGTTGGCGACCGTACGTCCGGACGCGGCAGCGATCACATCCGGGTGGGCGTTGCCCATCGCGTAGGAGGTGCCGGCCCAGCTGAGCATCTCCACGTCGTTCGGCATGTCCCCGAAAGCGACCACCTGGTCCGGGGAGATGCCCCGTTCGGCGCAGCACAGCGCCAGCGTGCTCGCCTTGGACACGCCGTGCCCACTGATCTCCAGCAGAGAGGTGGGGCTCGACCGGGTGATCGACGCGTGCGCGCCGGCGGCGGAGCGGGCCAGTGCCAGGAACTCGTCCGGGGCGATCTCGGAGTGGTGCGCCAGCAGTTTCAGTACGGGCGCTGCGCCTTCGTACGTGTTCTCGTGGAGCAGTTGTTCGGCGGCTGCCAGCCGGGCGCCCGGATCCTTGAAGAAGGGCGGGTAGGCGGGTTCGTAGTTGATGCCGGTGGTCAGCTCGACGGCGAAGGACGTGCCGGGTGCCGCCGCGCGCAGAGCTTCGACGACGGAGAGTGCGGCCACCCTCGGGAGGGCTCTGACCTGTACGAACTCCCGCCCGGCATGCAGGTCGACAACCGCCGCGCCATTCGCGCAGATCGCGAGGCCGTGACCGTGGACGTGGTCGGCGACCACGTCCATCCATCGCGCGGGACGGCCCGTGACGAAGAAGACCTCGATCCCCGCCTTCTCGGCTGCGGCGAGTGCGGCGACGGTACGGGGCGAGACGGACTGGTCGTCGCGCAGCAGGGTGCCGTCGAGGTCGGTGGCGATGAGCCGGGGAGTGGGGGTGGGCCCGTCCGGGCACTGAGGAGCCGAGGTCACGGCTCCATCTTCGCCCATGGGACGGGGGGACCGGACCATGATCAAGCCAGGCTGCCGCAGAGGGCGCTGTTTCACGTGAAACATTGAGGGGGCCGATGTTTCACGTGAAACATGGGCCCGCCGTAGGCTCGATGCATGAGCCTGCGTCTGAGCACGGTGATCCTTCCGGTACGTCGATGGCACGAGGGGGGCCGGGGCCAGTGGCGGCGGGCCGAGCAGCTCGGCTTCCACACCGCCTACACCTATGACCACCTGTCGTGGCGGACCTTCCGCGACGGCCCCTGGTTCGGCGCGGTGCCCACCCTGACCGCCGCGGCCGCCACCACCGAGCGGCTGCGTCTGGGCACGCTCGTGACGTCGGTCAAGCCTCGTTCACCTGTCACAGCCTGACCCGGGGAGACACACGTCAGGGGCGTCTCGGTCCCGACCGAAGCGAAGCGGATCAGATCGCGATGAGCCGGACGCGGTTGCCGCACAGCTTGGCCATGTCGTCGACGTCCGACGTGAGCATGGCCACCGGGCCCGGCTGGCGGAGTGCCAGCTCGGCGACGGTGGCATCGATCGCGTACTTGTGGCCGTGAAGGCCGACTTCCTTCAGCAGGCCGGCCGCGGCTCTGGCCGCCTGCTCGGTCACCGCTTCCACCTTGACCTGGGAGAGCACCCAGTTCAGTCGGGCGGTGTTCACCCGGGCGTGCACGACTTCCACGATGGTGTTGGCGCAGACCACGAGATCGGCAGCCATCGAGTGGAAGGACCGGATCATCGCGAGCACGGCCCGGTCCTGTGAGATCCAGGCGGACAGTCCTTGGGAGTCCAGTACGACGGTCTCGATGCGGTGGTTCACGCGGCGCTCGCCGGCTCCTCGTGCTCGGCCGTGCCGAAGATCCTGGCCTGGGCCGCGGCCAGCTCCTCGTCGGTGAACGCGCCGTGCTCCTCCTCGTAGCGGCGCAGCTCCTCGCCGAGCAGCTGGTTTCTGATCTGGCGGGCGACCGCCTCCGCGACGTAGCCGGAGACGTTGTCCGTGAGCCTCTTCAGCTCCGCCACCTGCTCAGTGGGCAGAGTGACCGTGATGCGGGTCGTATCAGCCATGGAGCCAGCATACTGCGGTATGCGTGCCATCTGTCGGGCTTACCCACCTATGAGCTCAGCGCCGTCCGGCACCGAGCAGCTCACTCAGACGGTGGCCGATCACGGACACCCCGCCCGGGGCGTGGGTCGCTCTCGTAGTACCAGGGCTTGCGCCGACGCAGCAGCGCGTCGGCGTGCTCGCTCCAGACGAATCCGGGCTTCCTCAGCGGCTTTCGGAACACGGCGTCCGCCGTCTCCGGGTGAGCGGCGACCATCCGTCGGCGGATCGGCAGTGGCGTGATCGACTCCTCGCGCAGGTACGTGCGCAGCAGGTTCTGGTGCTGCTTGCGGCCCGCGAGGGCCGGATCAGCGAAGAGGTCCCGCAGTATCCCGTAGTCGGCGTAGAAGTTGAGCCCGTCGACCTGGTCGTAGATGACGCCGACGGTGTCCGAACCCGCCAGTGCTGACGGCAGCTCGACCCTCGTCACCTCGGTCAAGCCTCGTTCACCTGTCACAGCCTGACCCGGGGAGACATGCGTCAGGGGCGTCTCGCGTCGCCTGCCGGGCGTTTCATCACTGGCGCGCACGCTCCCAGCACGCCGTGCCAGAGACTGCGATTGCCGGTTGTCAGCAGTCATGGGCCGTCGCGGCGTCCGTGATCAGCTCTACGCCGCCCGTCGCCGGAGGCGGATCATGGCAGCGAACAGGAAAGCCCGTCGGGCCGCTCTCCGCCCGCCGGCCGGAGGGGAGATGCCATGGCGCGCACACGCAACGTCGTCCGTTCCTCGGGTGCGATACCCCCTTGGCCGGTGGCCGGACCGGTCGCGGCCATCATCGCCCTGCCAGGCGGGGCGGCGGCGGGAGCGCTTCTGGCCGGGGGCACGCTGAAGTTGCTGGGCCTCGGTGACGGTAGCGAGTGGGCGTACCTCATCGGAGGCGCCCTCGGTCTGTGGATCACCTGGTGGCCGTTTCTCCGCGCGGTGCTGACACACCGCTTCTGGGCCTGGACCGGTGCTCTCGTCGCGGCCGTCCTGGTCGCGCTGGCGGCCGTCTCGTCGACGGGAGAGTTCGTACGGCCCGTGTGGTCGGCCCCGCATGACACCCAGACCCGTGTGTCGGCTGTGGGCAGCTGGCACAGTGGCGGCGTCGTCGTTCGGGTACGGGCGGACAGGGTGACCGCGTTCCGGGTCGACGACGGTGGTATCGCGTGGAGTTGGAGCCCTCCTGGCCGGGAGACGGTCTGCACACTGAGCCGTCGGACGCCAGGGAGCATCGGTGTCCTCGGATACACCACGGATGGCGCGTCCTGCGCGGCCGTGGCCGCCCTGGAGCTGGGCACGGGGCGGGAGGTTTGGCGTTCCTCCATGGCACCGGTGGATCGTGCCCTGAAAGGCCAGGTACCCGACCTGATCGCGGTCACCGGCGAGACCGTGATTCTGCCCGAGGCCCGAGGATGGAGAGCCGTCCGACTGTCCGACGGAAGGGAGCGCTGGCGCGCCGCGAGCGAGGCAGGCTGCTCCCCCTTTCTCGCCGACGGCGACGACCACACCGTGGTGACCGTCGCCGACTGCGGGGCGCGCGCCGCTCCCGCACTGGCCACGTACGCGGGTCGCGACGGCCGACGACTCAGCCGCGGCCAAGTGCCTGCTGTCGGCGCCCCGCGGTTCCTGATGGTCCTGTCAGCCGCCCCCCTGACTCTCTGGGTGCACGAGAGCGACCTCCGCGGTACCCGGGCAGTAGTTAGTTACGACGAACGGGGAGACGTCCGCACCACGTTGCCGACCGACGAGCCGACGGGGGAGATCCGGATCCTGCCCGGATACTCCAGCGAGTACCTCGATGTGCTGGAGGCCCGCCCGGTCCGCTCGGCCGCCGTGGTCGGCGACACCTTGGTGGCTGCCGAGGTGCGATCCGGTGACCGGCGGTGGGTATCCAGCGGCAACAGGCCGGGGTACCAGTCGACACGGGGCCGGATAGCCGGGTTCTCCCTGACCAGCGGCACCCGGCTCTGGAGCATCGACACCGACGACGAGGTCGAGGGGGTGGTCCGCCATGAGGACGAGATCTGGGCGGTCGGCGGCAGCAAGCTGACGGCCGTCTCCCCCCGTACTGGCCTGCGGACCCACGAGGTCGCGACGCGGGAGACCGACACCCGGTTCCCCGCCGACCTGTGGATCCTCGACTCCGGCGGATACGCCCTCGTTCATGCGGACGGAGGCAGCGTGGCGCCCGTCACCGTCCTGCGCTGAACACCGCTCGGCAGCGCACGGACGGGTGCCACGCCGTCGGCGAGGCACCCGTCATCGCTCCGCTCGTGGTCCGGCGCGGCCGGCTCCTGAGGTTGGACCCTGGTGCTCAGGCCGCCTGCGCGTAGGTCACCACCATGCGACTGAGCACTGTGATCCTGCCGATCGACCGCTGGCACGAGGTAGGCCGCGCCAAGTGGCCGCGCGCCGAGGCGCTCGGCTTCCACGCCGCGTACACGGACGACCACCTTTCCTGGCGGACCTTCCGGGACCGTCCGTGGTTCGGTGCGATCCCGACGCTGACAGCGGCAGCGACAGCCACACAGAGTACGCGTCTGGGCACGCTCGTGATGTCGGTCAAGGCTCGTTCGCCTATCGCAGGCTGACCTGCGGAAACGCGGCAAGGGGGCAGGAAAAGCCGACGTGGGTGCTTAGGTCGGCTCGACGGCGATGCGAGGGTGGCACAGTCTGCGCAGGTCATCCGTGTCGCTCGTGATGACAGTGACGTCGCCGTGCTCCACGTGGGCCGTGGCCGCGAGCATCGCATCGATGGCGTACTTGTGACCGTGCAGGCCTTCTGCGGCGAGCAGGCTGCTTGCCGCACGTGCGATCTCCTCCGTGACGGGGCGCACCTTGGCCAGGGAAACGGCATGGTCGAACGCCGCCTGCGGCACCTTCGGGTCGCGCGCCTCCACCAGCGTGGCGGCACTCGTCACGACGAGCAGGTCCAGTCTGCGGGCGACGTCCAGCCATACGGTCATGTCACGGTGCCGACGGGAAAGCTTGGAGAGGGCCTCGCTGTCGAGAACGAGAGTCCCGCTCATGCGGCGTCCGCTGGAGCGGGCTCACCGCGGTGGGCAGCGTGGTGGGCGCGGATACGCTCGGCCTTGTCCGACACCTCGGCAGGGTCGACAGGGCCATGCTCTGCTTCAGCAGTGGCGATGTACTCGTCGATGGCCTCGCGCTGGAGCTGCCGCTGTACGGCCTCCTCGATATAGGAGGAGACGCCTTGTTTGCCGGCGCGTGCGCGGATCGCCTCCAGGGTCTCGGCACGTAGGGAGACGCTGGTGACTCGCGTCTTGCCGGGGCGGGGCGTGTCCATAGGGGAAGTGTAGTACATGACCTATTAACCCGCTGGCGCTCTGCGGTGACTATCGGCGGCCGGCGGCGAGCCTGCTGAGGCGGTCGCCGATGACGGAGACGCCCGGACGGGGCTCGTTCTCGTAGTACCAGGGCTTGCGCCGGCGCAGCAGCGCCTCACCGTGCCGTAGCCGGCGTAGAAGTTGAGCCCGTCGATCCTCGGCTTCGGATCTCGAAGACGCCCTCGACCGGGTCACGCCAGCCGAGCGGCATCTCCCGGTCGGCCGGGGTCAAGTCCTTCCGGCCGGCGACGAACCGGTCCATCACGGTCGAACCGTCCGGCAGGCGGTACCCCAGGATGAAGTGATCGGTGATCCGGATCGCCTCGCCCTCCTCCAACTGCCGTTCAGGCCAACCGGCCTCCAGCAGGAGGGGCGTCAACCACCGGTCGAAACGGGCACTCTGCGCGAAGGCGACCATCCACCCCTTCAATTCGGCGCTGCGCTCGATGAGGTCGGCCACCGAGGGTCCACCCGCGCCCTGTACGGCGTCAGCCACGTTCAGCGTGCTCAGGACGCCACGGTAGCGACCCCCGCCGAGACGTCGGCGTGGCTTCCCGAATCAGCTTCTTCGGTCGGCACATCCGTGGCAGTGGGAGGCCCGCGTATGTCGGGGGGATGCGTCTGAGTACGGGGATCTTTCCCATCCACCGGTGGAGCGAGGGACAGAAGACCTGGCGGCGGGCCGAGGACCGCGCACGGTTACCTTGCCTGTTTTACACCGGCAGCATGTCCGGTCGGGAAGCTCTGAAGATCCTCAGATGTCTGGGCAGGAACAACGCGGGTTCCTAGAGTCTGTATTCGACCCGGGCGCGCAGGTTGCGCGCCCGAAGTAGTAACCATATGGGGGAAACATGAAGCGCAAGGCGAGCATGGTTCTGGTGACCGTTCTCATGGCATCCGGCGTGGGAGCCATGGGGGCTTCGCAGGCGTCCGCGCGCGATTGCCAGTACAACACCCGCTCGTGCAACTGGGAGCCGACAAAGGCGCTGTGCGCGGAGAACGCCAGGATCATCAACCTGCCACAGTACCGGGGAATCAAGGTCCAGAACCTCCCGGAGCCGTTCAAGGGGCGCTTCAAGAGTTGCGCCGCTTCTTCTTGGAAGAGCCGCGGCTGATCGACGCTGATGGAAGCGCTCCTTCCCTCGCTATGACACGGCCCTCAGCAGGGGCGGATCACGCGAGGGGAGGGGCGCTTCTCGCGCGGAGACCGCCCTTCAGGCCGGCGAACCCCGCGGTCCCTCCCCGCCGCCGGTATCGACCTGCTCCGTCGGCACGGCAGTGGTGGCCGGGACCGCGTATCGTCTGAGTGATGCGTCTGAGCACGGTGATCCTCCCCATCCACCGATGGGTCGAAGGGCAGAAGATCTGGCGGCGGGCCGAAGAACTCGGCTTCCACGCCGCGTACACGTACGACCACCTGTAGTGGCGGTCGTTCCGGGACGGGCCGTGGTTCGGTGCGATCCCGACGCTGACAGCGGCAGCGACGGTCACACAGGGTATGCGGTTGGGTACGCTCGTGACCTCGGTCAAACCTTGTTCACCTATCGTGGCCTGACCTGCGGGTCTTCTTCAGAGGGGCTCCGCACGTCCGGCACCGGGACCGGGGGCGGGCCCCGGTTCGCCCGAGTGGTCACTTCGCCAGGGGCCGGTCAGTCGGGACTCGGTGGGGCGACCACCAGTTCAGCGAGTTCCGTGGCGAGTTCGCGGGAGACGGGGTCGCCGGTGATGAGCAACCTGAAGTAGACCGGGCCGAGCAGGAGATCGACGGCCAGCTCCACATCGGCTGGCCGCAGCCGGTTCCGCTCTTCGGCCCGTCGCAGCACCTGGCGGAGGACCTCGCGCCTCTCGCGCTCCACTTCGCGCAGAGCGGTGGCGAGTTCGGGCGATCGGGGCAGTTCGCTGACCAGTCCGGCGATGACGCGGCCGAGTTCGGTGCCGGTGAGGAGGCGCATGGTGTTGGACAGCACGGTGACGAGGTCCGCCAGTGGGTCGACGGTGTGCGGGGCTTCGGGGTTGGTCTGCGCGAAGGCGTCCCTGACCGCGGCCGCGATCAGTTCCGTTCGGTCCTTCCATCGCCGGTACACCGTGGGCCGGGAGACGCCCGCACGGCCGGCCACCGCGTCGACCGACACGTTGGCCGCCCCGCTCTCGGCCAGAAGCTCGACCGTGGCCCGCAGGATCCGTGCCGAGGCTTCGTCGCTGCGCGGCCGACCCGGCGCGGGGCGTCGCTCACTCACTGGTCACCTGCCCCTGCTCGGCGACGGCCCTGTCGTATGCGGCGAACCCGTCTTCGACCCCGATCGCGATCTGCTTCACCTCGACGTACGGCACCGAGAACAGCTCGGTGTCCCGAACCGCCTCCCAGAACATGTAGTAACCGGAGAGGTCCTCGGTCTCGACGAACAGGATGTCGCTGTAGTCGGCGCAGAACGCCTCCGCGTCGAACCAGCGCAGCCGGATCCCTTCGTCTCGGGCAGCCAGGGCCTTGACCGTTTCCCAGACACGGGCCCGCTCGCTCCGATCCAACCGGAGCCAGGCGGGCTGGAACTGCAGCATGTTCATCACCACGTACGTCACGACGCTCCCTCTCGTGTGCGCGCATCCCTTGCTCATATTTCGTTACAGTACAGTGCTGTAATGAAATATCGGAACGAGCAGGGGGTAGACGTGTCCGGTACGGAACGCACGGGACTGGCCGTGATCACCGGCGGCACCGCGGGCGTCGGTCTGGCGCTGGCACGACAGCTCGCAGGGCGCGGCGAGCGGGTCGTCGTCTGCGGTCGGGACGGGGAGCGATTGGCTGCCGCCGACGCCCTTCCGGGGATCGAGGCCATCCGGTGCGACCTTTCCGTGGAGAGCGAGATCGTTTCCATGACGGAGCAGCTGCGTGCCAGGGGCGGCATCCGACTGCTGGTCAACAACGCGGCGGTGCAGTTCGGTCACCGGACGGCCGAGCGCCACCCCGACGGACTGCTGCGCGACGTGGACACGGAGATCGGAACGAACCTGACCGGGCCGGTCAAGCTCACCGCACTGGCCCTGCCGCTGATGCTGCCGGGAGGCCTGATCGTCAACGTCACCTCGGCCCTGGCTCTGACCCCGAAGCGCGCCGCTCCCCTGTACTGCGCCACCAAGGCCGCACTGCGTAGTTACACCACCGCCCTGCGCTACCAGCTCGCCGACGACGAGCGGGGCATACAGGTGACGGAAGCCATGCTGCCCCTCGTCGACACGGCCATGACGGCCGGCCGGGGCACCGGCAAGATCAGTCCGGAACGGGCCGCCGCGGACCTGCTGCGCGGCCTCGACCGCAACCGCCCGGTCATCCGCGTCGGCAAGGCCCGCGCCTTGACGGTCCTGCACCGGCTGTCCCCGGCCCTGGCGGCACGCTTGCTCCGGGACGGCTGACCACGGAAAGACGGGAACGAGGTCGGTCACGGCCTCGGGCTCACCCCTTTCCTGTACGCCCGGGACGCAGCTTGGCCATGCGATCGACGCCAGAGGTGAGCCTGCCCACCGGTCCAGGCATCCGGAGTGCAGTCTTGGCGACCGCTGCGTCGATCGCTCACATGTGGCCGTTACGTGTGGCCGTACAGGTCGGCATGCTTGAGCAACGGCCGAAGCCCTCGCGACGTGTGCGGTGACCGCCTCGACCCTGTCCCGGGAGAGCGTCCCTGCGGTCCCTCCGGGACATAGAGTCGAGGACATGCGACTGAGTACGGTGATCCTCCCCATCCACCGATGGGTCGAAGGGCAGAAGACCTGGCGGCGGGCCGAAGACCTCGGCTTCCATGCCGCGTACACGTACGACCACCTTTCCTGGCGGACTTTCCGCGACGGGCCGTGGTTCGGAGCGATCCCCACCCTCACGGCCGCGGCGACGGTGACACACCGTATGCGCTTGGGAACCCTCGTCACCTCGCCGAACTTCCGTCACCCGGTGACCCTCGCCAAGGACCTCATCACCCTGGACGATGTCTCGGGCGGCCGCATCACCCTCGGTATCGGCGCCGGCGGCAACGGGTTCGACGCGACGGCCCTGGGCCAGGAGGCCTGGTCCCCGCGTGAGCGCGCCGATCGCTTCGCCGAGTTCGTGTCGCTGCTGGACCGACTGCTGACCGAGGGCTCCGTGAGCCACGAGGGCACCTTCTACTCCGCCGAGGAAGCCCGCAACATCCCCGGCTGTGTGCAGGAGCCGCGGTTGCCGTTCGGGGTTGCCGCGACCGGACCGCGCGGTCTTCGGCTCGCCGCCCGGTACGGGCAGGCGTGGGTGACCACGGGTGACCCGAAGCTCTTCGAGGACGGCACCCCCGAGCAGTCGCTGGAGGCCCTGCGCGGGCAGCTCGAACGGCTCGACAAGGCCTGTGCGGAGATCGGCCGGGATTCCGGGCCCATGGACAAGATCCTGCTGACCGGGTTCACGCCCGAGGCCAACTCCGTGCTGGCGTCCGTGGACGCGTTCGTCGACTTCGCCGGCCGGCATCGCGAGCTGGGCTTCACGGAGCTGGTGATCCACGCACCGATCCCGGACTCCGCCTTCGCCGCTGACGAGGCCGTCTTTGAGAAGATCGCCACCGAGGCCCTGGCGCAGCT
The DNA here is from genome assembly GCF_044748225.1 of Streptomyces sp. NPDC090021. NCBI lineage: Bacteria > Bacillati > Actinomycetota > Actinomycetes > Kitasatosporales > Streptomycetaceae > Streptomyces > Streptomyces sp. NPDC090021. The sequence continues at coordinate 179,760 of NZ_JBIVFO010000005.1, forward strand.
CGCCAGCTGATCGACCGGTCGTCGCCGCTCCGTGCGGGAGCGGCGACGACCGTGCGGGACACCAAGACAGTCAGCCGTCCTGGCTGGTGTGGCCGTCCTCGCCGTTTTGGTCGCCGGGTCGTCCCGGCCGTCCCGGCCGTTCAGTCGTTCCGGCCGTTCAGCTGTTCAGCTGTTCCAGCAACCGCTCGGCGGAGGGCAGGAGCCAGTCCGCCACCTCGTCCTCGGGAAGCCCCCGTGCCTCCTCGATCAGTGCGGAGACGCGGGCCGCCCCCGCCTCGGCGTCACCGCGCTCCTGCTCCGTCCAGGCCGCGTTGTTCAGGCACTGGAAGCGGTCCCGCAGGTGGTCGGGGCCGAGCTCCGCATAGGTCCGGCCGGCCCGGTCCCACAGCTCGATCTCCTCCAGGCGCAGTGCGTCGACCTCCGCCGGGCTCAGCGGGGTCGACGGGAGCGGTTCCGTGCTCCCGTCCCCGTCGGCGTCCGGGGCGGCGGTGACGTATCGGTCGAGCACCTGTGCCAGCTGGTGCCAGGTCTGGGCGAGTTCGGACCGCAGATCAGGGGCTCCGGGGTCGGCGGCCAGGGCCGCCTCCAGTACCGCGGCGGCCTCTTCCATACGGCCCCGGGCGCCGGCCACCGTCGCGGCGGTGATCTCCTCGCGCAGACCCAGCCAGGCCAGGGAGCGCAGCACCCGGACCTCGGCGACGGGCGCCGCGCCCGTCAAGCGGTGCAGCTCCAGGGCCCGCTCGTAGGCGGCGACCGCCTGCTCGGCCAGACCCGCGTCGTTCAGGGTGTCTGCGGCCGACTGCGCGAGACTCGCCTGCGGGCGGGGATCCTCCCACCCCTTGGTCACCTCCGCCGCCAGCAGGTACTGCTCCGCCGCCGGGCGCAGCTCGCCCAGCCGCCGCAGCAGGTCGCCCAGGAACTCCCGTACGGACACGGTCTGCCCGTCGCCGTGCTCCAGCAGGTCCGGCAGGGCCGACTGCAGCACCTCTGCCGCCTCGGCGGCGCGCTCGTCCCGTGCGTACGCCCTGGCCAGCAGCAGCCGGGCCTGTGCACCGCCGTCGTCCCCGAGACCCGCCCGGTCGAACCAGTGGGCCGCCGTCAGCGCGTGCGCCGCAGCCTCGGCCCCCGTCCCGTCCCGCCGCAGCAGGATGTCCGCGAGGGTCAGCCGTACGACGCCCTGCGCCTCGGCGTCGGTCAGTTCGGCGGCATGCTCCAGCGCGGCGCGCGCCGCCTGTTCCGCCTCCTCGGCGCGGTCCAGCGACATCAGCACCCCGGCCCGCAGCACCAGCGGGTCCACCGCCTGCCAGGGGCGTCCCGCGGCGACGGCCCGCTCGGCGCTCGTCGCCAGCAGCGGCACGGCACGTTCCGGGTCGCCCTGCGCGAGGGCCACCCGGCCCAGCATCTCCTCCGCCTCCGCCACCAGGTCGGGCGCCGCTTCCCGGTGGACGGCGACGAAGGCGGTCAGTTCGGCGGCGAGCTCGGCGTGACCGTGCTCCTGGTCCCCGGCGTGGGGATGACCGTGGTCGTGGTGCCCGTCCGGGCCGGTGTTCTCCACCGTGCGCAGGTACGACTCCAGGCGGATCGCCGACAGTTCCGCGAGGGCGATCCGGCGCGCACGCAGCGGCTCGGTGCGGTCCAGCGCCTCGGCGGACCGCAGGGCGGCCCGCAGCAGCGCGCGGATCTCGGCGGGTGCGGCCGCCGACCGAGCGGCCGCGCCCGCCATCCGAAGCTCCGCGAGCGCTGCCCGTTCCGCCCGGCCGAGCGCCCGGTACTCGTCCCGGACGGCGGCCAGCAGCTCACCCGCGTTCTGCGCCCCGCGCCGCGCGGCGGCCAGCGCCTGCTGGTCCGCGAGGTCGGCGCGGACCAGCGGATCCCCCTCTGGATCCGCCTCCCGCTGCCCCTCCCGCTGCGCCTCCCGCCGTAGGGCCACTTCGGCCCACAGGGCGTCCGCACCCGGATGACCCAGGTCCCGTGCCCGTCGGGCGCGCGCCACCAGCTCGGTGAAACCGACGGGCGTCGCTGCGGTCGTCCCGTTCCGGGCGGGCGCGGCGACGGCTTCGACGGGGGCCGCCCCGGCGCCGGGCGTTGCCGGGCGGGGCAGCCCGGCGGTGCGCACTCCCAGCGGGAGGTCCACCGCCAGCGGCTCCCGGACGACCCGCGCGAGGAACCGCTCCGAGACCCGGGTGGTGCCGTTGCGCGCGTCGAACTGCCCGGCGATGTCGACGCAGCCGGCGTACAGCACCTCGTACAGCTCGGAGACGGTGCGGGGGGTGCCCTCGTAGGAGACGGCCGGGAGATCTCCGTGCCCCAGCTCCCGCAGGCGGTGCAGCAGGACGAGGATGCCGCCGTGAAAGGCCAGCCGGTCGTCGAGGTTCGCAAGCGGCGCGACGTGCGAGTCGTGCTCGGCCAGGATCTCCAGGCCCCGCGAGGTGTTGCCGGTGAGCGCGCAGAACTCGATGTGCTTGCCGACCGAGGGCAGCAGGCTGTCGTTGCCGCGGGCCATGCGGTAGCCGCGCAGGTGGTGCGAGCGCGCCTCGTCGGTCCGGCCGAGCCGCAGCAGCGGCAGCAGCGAGGCGGCGAGCACACGGTGCGGTTCCTCGGCGCATACCAGCCGTCCCTCAAGGACCGGCTGCCACAGCGCCAGGGCCCCGGCGTCGTCGCCCTGCAGGATCGCGTAGTGGCCCTGTCCCCCGAGCTCGCAGGCCTCGCAGTCGCTCATGTCGTCGCGCTCCGCCGCGAGCCAGCTGCGGAAGGCGCGTTCCGCGCGCTCGTCGTCACCCGTGGCGTGGGCCAGCCACAGTTCCGCGTCGCGCACGGGCCGTTCGCTGTATCCGGCGAGCCGGTAGCGGCGCTCCATCTCGTCCAGCCAGCCGGTCGCCGAGTCCAGCGGAATGCCGGGGGAGTCGGCGATGGCCGTTGCCACCCACTTGAACTGCCAGAACAGTGAGTGGGTCTCCCACTCGGAGAACGCCGCAGGGTCCTTGTCGTACTCCTGGAGCAGCCGCGCGAAGGGGACGAGGATCTTCGGCGACTCGGAGCTGTAGAGGTAGGCGTTGATCAGGTTGTCCAGGGCCTCGCGGAACAGGGCCCGGTCGCCGTGTGCCTCGGCCGCGCCCGCCAGGGCCTCCGCGTGCGCGTTGCGCGCGGCACCGCCCGGCGCCTCGCGGTTCTCCGCCAGTCCCCGCACGATCTCCTCGTGCGTCAGGGTCGTCACTTCTGGTTCTCCTCCCCGTCACGGGTGTCGGTGGGATGCGCGGTGGAGTGTGTCGCCCACTCCAGGAGTCCGAGGAAGGCCCGGTTGAGCAGGGCGGAGTCGGCGGGGCGCAGGGGGCGCTGGGACATCAGCAGAGCCTGTCCGTACAGCGATTCGACGGCGGTGCCGGTCAGCGCCTCGTCCTGCAGGCCGGAGATCCGGCGGACCAGCGGGTTGTCGTGGTTGAGGACGAGGCGTGCGCGGGGTGCGGATCCACGCAGCGCACCGAGGATGCCGCTCCACAGGGAGTCGGCGCTCTCCAGTGCGGTGGTGCGGTCGCGTTCCTGGCGGGCCTGGCGGTCGTCCAGGTAGAGGGCGGGGACGGAGACGGGCTGGAAGGCGCGCAGCACCACGTCGCAGCTCTGGGGTTCGAGGCGGGTGCGCGCGGTGGCCAGGAAGGGCGCGAGCGCCAGCTCGGCGGCGGTGGGTACCGGGTCGAGCCGTTCGGTGACGGCTCCGGCGTCCAGCTCGGTCACCTTGAGCTCCGGCCGCACGGCGGGCAGCAGGGCGAGCAGATCCGCGTCGTAGGTGTAGCCGGCGTTGATGACGCCGAGGCCGTGGGCCGCGGCGATCGGTGCGATCTGCCGGAACTCCTCCACGGTACGCGTGAAGTGGATGTCGGTGTGGGCCGCCGCGAACTCCTGCAGGCTCATCGAACCGGCGCTGGTCTCGAACGGCAGCCACGGCAGCATCAGCCCGAGCAGTTCGCAGTCGTGCCGGGCCATGGACTTCACGCCGAGGTGGTGGACGCGCAGGAACGCGGCCAGGCGGTCGGGGTCGCTCGCGGCGAGTTCGGCCAGCCAGCCGCGGATGCGGGCGCCGAGGGCCTCCCGGACGGCGGAGAGCGTCTCGTCGTCGTAGAGGTTCTCGCGCGAGGCGGTGGGCCGCAGGGTGTCCGTGTCGATGACGGCGCGGACGAAGAACGCCCACTCCGGCAGCAGGTTGTCGGCCCGCTGGGTCAGCAGCATGCCCTTCAGGTGGACGCGGTGTCCGGCCCGGTGGGCCGGGCTGGTCGGATCGGGCAGGACGTACGCCACTCCGCGCACACCGGCGACCGGGAGGTCGAGGTCGATGGTGTCGAGCGGGGTGAAGCCGAAGAGTTCCGCACAGTGCCCGGCCAGTGCGACGCGACGGGCGGTGGGGGTGGCGAAGGTGCGCTCCCACACGGCGGGCCGGTCGGTGACGGGGCGCGGTGCGCCGCCCTCGCCGTCGTCGAAGGTGATGTCGTAGGGCAGCAGGGAGCCGTAGTCGCGGGCCAGTTCCTCGACCTTGGACGCGGCGGTCCATTCCGTCGCACCCGGACGGGCTTCCAGGACGACGGTGGTGCCGGGCTCGGGGCGGGCCGCGTGCGGCAGTTCGCGCACCGTGTAGGAGCCGTCGTCGGTGGCCAGCCATTCCACGGGGGCGGCGTGGGGGTCGCGGGCGGAGCGGGTGATGACGCGGATCTGGCGTGCCACGACGAAACAGGCGAGCAGTCCGATGCCGAACTGGCCGAGGAAGTCGCGGCGGGTGGCCTCCAGGGCCTGGTCGTGGAAGGCGTCGTCGCCGCTCCGCTTGGAGCTGCGGCCGATGGTGGCGAGGAAGGAGTGTGCTTCGGCGGCGGTCAGGCCGATGCCGCTGTCCTCGATGGTCACGCGGCCGCCGGAGGCCGACAGCCGGATATGGACCCGTGCCGCCGGGTCGACGGCCCGGCGCGCGGTGACGGCGTCCACTGCGTTCTGCAGCAGCTCGCGGACGTAGACGCGGGGGCTGGAGTAGAGGTGGTGGGAGAGGAGGTCCACCAGACCGCGCAGATCGACCTGGAAGCTGTGGGGCGTGGACGTGGGTTCGGACACGGGTCCGGACGTCATGGGGCGTCACCTCGCGTGTGTGAGTGAAGGGTTCGGCGATCGCGAGGTCCCCCCTCACTGATCCCGGAGTGGGACACACATTAAGGGGACGGTCAGACAATCTCCGCGCGATTTCAGGCGTGCGCGGGGAGGACGGGGCTGCCGCGGCTACTGGAAGCGCAGGAACTGCGGGGGTACGGAGCCCACCAGCCATACCCCGTTGGCGCTGATCCGGAAGACGTGCCCGGCCGCGCGCATCGCCGCGGCGTCCACGCTGAGCACGACGGGCCGGCCGCGGCGCGCGCCCACCCGGGTCGCGGTCTCCCGGTCGGGGGACAGGTGCACGTGGTGGCGGGCCATCGGGCGCAGGCCCTCGGTGCGGATCGGGGCGAGGGCGGCGGCCACGGTGCCGTGGTAGAGGTACGCCGGAGGTTCGGCCTCCGGAAGGTCCAGGTCGACGGAGACCGTGTGTCCCTGGCTGGCCCTGATGCGGGTTCCGTCGACGGCGAACCGCTGTTTGTCGTTGGCGGCCACGACGTGGTCGAGCTCGGCGCGGCTGAAGGGGAAGCCGTGTGCGGCGGCGGCGCGCAGCAGGTCGTCGATCTCCACCCAGCCGTGGGGGTCGAGCGTCAGTCCGATCCGTTCCGGCTGGTGCCGCAGGTGTTTCGAGACGTACTTGGACACCTTCACGGTGCGTCTTGCATCCATGAACCCCAGCGTGCCCGCTCGGGAGGCGCTCCGGCAGGGATTTTCCGGGGGCGTGCGGTGCCGGGCGGTGGGGGACGCCCTCTATCGTCATTCCAGGATGCGGAATACACTTTCCATTATCACTTCTTCCCTGGGGGAGACCCATGACAGCCCATACCTCTCTGCCACGCCGTGCGGCTGCCGAGCTGATCGGAACCGCAGGCCTGCTCGTGGTCGTGGTCGGCTCCGGGCTCAAGGCTGGGCAGCTCAGCGCCGATACCGGCGTCGCCCTCATCGCCAACTCCTTCGTGTCGGCGATCGGCCTGGGGCTGATCATCACCCTCTTCGGGCCGCTGTCCGGTGCCCACCTCAACCCGGTGGTGACCCTCACCTCCTGGTGGAGCCGCCGCACCGGCGGCGAGGGTGTCGGCGGGCGTGAGGTGCCCGTCTACGTAGCGGCTCAGACCGCCGGGGCCATCGGTGGTGCCGTCCTCGCGGAGGCCATGTTCGGCCGGAGCCCGGGCGCGTTCGCCACGCAGGTCCTCGACGGGGGCCACCTGCTCGTCGGCGAGGTGATCGCCACCGCCGGTCTCGTCCTCGTCATCCAGGGGCTGGGGCGCATCGGGCGCGCCCGTCTGGTCCCGGTGGCGGTGGCGGCGTACATCGCGGCCGCGATCTGGTTCACCTCCTCCGGCTCCTTCGCCAACCCGGCCGGCACCATCGGGCGCAGTTTCAGCGATTCCTTCACCGGCATCGCGCCCGGTTCGCTGCCGGGCTTCGTGGCCGCCCAGCTGTTGGGCGGGATCGTCGGGCTGGCCCTGGCCGGCTTCCTCTACGGCTCCGGCGCGAAGAACGGCGCGGGCCGTGCGGGCCGGGGGGCCCGCGAGGCCGGGCCGGCGCCGGGCGCGACGGCCGTACCGGCCGTACCGGCCGCGCTCCCCGCGACCGGGCCGGCGGACGGCGCGAACCCCGACCGGGACGCCTACCGGACCATAGGGTGAGACGCCGTCCCGGTTGCCCACAGGAAAAGGGCACTTGTCCACAGCCGTTTGGGCGGATTTTGACGGCAAACGCGTGATCCGCCCTGTGGAACCTGTGGACCGATCCGCTCAGACGCTACCGGTCACCCCGCCAGGGTCACCCCGTGACGGTCACCCCGTGACGGTCACCCCGTGACGGTCACCCCGTGACGGTCACCCCGTGACGGTCACCCCGTGACGGTCACCCCGTGACGGGGCACCCGTCACCGGTCGCACCGTCACCGGTCCCCCCGGCGCGCCAGATCGTTCATCGTCCGGGCCTGGATCTCCCGCTCCGTCGCTGCCCGCACGAACTCAGCCACGTGCTCGGCGCCGACCAGCTCCTGCACCGCCCGTACCGTCCCGGCGGGCAGCGCCACCGGCGAGGGCCCCGTCGGCTGCGGCGTCCCCGCCGCACCCAGGTGCCGCTGGAGGTGCCGGGTCGCGAAGAGTCGCATCGCCCGCGCCAGCTCCGCGTCCACGGTCTGCTGTGCCAGCGGCCGCAGCCGCCGCACCATCGTCGCCGCCTCCGCAGCGTCCGCGTCGGTGGGCGGCACCTGCCCGAGGTACCGCGCGAAGACGTGCTCGGTGGTGAACTCCAGGAACCGCGAGGCGATGTGCTCCACCTGACCCCGCAGCTCCCGGAGATGCCCGGTGATCGCCGCGAGCGGCACCCCGGCCGCGTACAGCTCGGCCGCCACCGCCAGTTCCTGCGGGGACGGCACCAGGAACTGGTCCGGGCGCCCCGGAATCCGCTCCAGCACACCCAGGTCGCAGGCCTCGCCGACCGCTTCGTCGTCGGGCAGGCCGCCGAACCGCGCGTTCAGCTCCTCCCGGCTGATCCGGGCCGCCTCCTCATCCGTCCACGGCCCGTGCACCTCGGCGACCAGCCCCAGTACGCCGCCCAGTCCGCGTCCCGCGTCCCAGGCCTCCAGCAGCTCCTTGATGGAGGCCAGCGTGTAGCCGCGGTCCAGCAGGTCGGCGATCTGGCGCAGCCGCGCCAGGTGCGTGTCCCGGTAGACGTTGGAGCGGCCCCGCCGCTCCGGCTTGGGCAGCAGACCGCGGTCCTGGTACGCGCGGATCGTGCGCACCGTCGCTCCGCTGTGGTGCGCCAGATCCTCGATCCGGTACTCGGCTACCGCCTGATCGGACAATCCCGGCTCCCTACGACATGGCGGCTCGGCCGCCCGCGCCGGCTGCGGCCCGGGCGGCAGGTGAAGCCGCAAGGTACTCGACCGCCCTGCGCAGCGAGCCCTCCTGCGAGGGATGGTACGACCGCCGGAAGGAGCCGGGTATGGCCGTGCCAAGGTCTCTGCACCCGGGCTCCGGTCCCGCCCCCGCGACGCCGCGCCCGCGCGACGGATCCGGGCCCGCGGTCACAGCCTGGGCTCCAGTCGGGCGATGCGCCGCAGGGCGCGCGGGGCGAAGCGGGATATCCACAGGGCGCCCTTGGACTCGGGCGTGACCGGCACGACCGCCTCGTTGCGGACGACGGCGCGCAGGATGGCGTCGGCGACCTTCTCCGGTGGGAAGTTGCGCAGGCCGTACAGCCGTGAGGAGCGTTCCTGGCGGCGTTTCTCCTCGGCCTCGTCCACCCCGGCGAAGCGCGAGGTCGCGGTGATGTTGGTGTTGACGATGCCGGGGCAGATCGCGGAGACGCCGATGGACTTCGAGGCGAGTTCCGCGCGCAGGCACTCCGACAGCATCAGCACCGCCGCCTTCGAGGTGCTGTAGGCGGGCAGGGTGCGGGAGGGCAGATAGGCCGCGGCCGAGGCGGTGTTGACGATGTGCCCGCCCTGGCCGCGGTCGGCCATCTGCTTCCCGAAGATCCGGCAGCCGTGGATGACGCCCCACAGATTGACGTCCAGGACCTTCTTCCAGTCCTCGGCCGTGGTGTCGAGGAAGGCCCCGGACAGGCCGATCCCGGCGTTGTTGACCAGGACGTCGACGGTCCCGTACTCGGCGGCGACCTTCGCCGCCAGCTTCTCCATCGCCTGCTCGTCGCTGACGTCCACGCACTCCGCCCACGCCTCGGGGGCGCCGACGAGACGGGCCATGTCGGCCGTGCGCGCCGCGCCCTCGGCGTCGCGGTCCACGGCGACCACCCGCGCTCCCGCCTCGGCGAAGGCGAAGGCGGTGGCCCGGCCGATCCCGCTGGCCGCGCCGGTGACCAGGACCAGCTGGCCGCCGAAGCGGTCGGCGTACTTGGCCGGGGCCTTCCGCTCCGGCGCCCGCGCCGTCGGCTCCTCCCGGGACGTGACGAACTCGGCGATCCAGGAAGCCAGCTGGTCGGGCCTGGTCCGGGGAATCCAGTGCTTGGCGGGCAGGGTCCGTCGCAGCAGGTCCGGGGCCCACCGCTCCAGGCCGTCGTAGAGCCGCTCGGACAGGAAGGCGTCCCCGGTCGGAGTGATCAGCTGAACCGGTACGTGGGCGTACGCGTCGGTTCGCGGCCGGCGCAGCCTCGGGCGCACGTTGTCGCGGTAGAGCCAGGCACCGTGCGCCGCGTCCGAGGGCAGCGAGGCCGTCGGGTAGGAGCCGGCCGGCATCTTCTCGACGCGCTGCAGCATTTTGGGCCACCGCTTGCCGAGCGGCCCCCGCCAGGCGAGCTCCGGCAGCACGGGGGTGTGCAGCATGTACACGTACCAGGACTTCGCGCCCTGGCCGAGGAGCTGCGCCGCCGCCCGCGGGGTCGGCCGCGACAGGCGTTCCTTGATCCAGTGCCCGAAGTGGTCCAGGGAGGGCCCCGACATCGAGGTGAAGGAGGCGATCCGCCCCTCCGTACGGCCGACCGTCGCGAACTCCCAGCCCTGTACGGAACCCCAGTCGTGGCCGACCAGGTGCACCGGCCGGTCCGGACTGACCGCGTCCGCCACCGCCAGGAAGTCGTCGGTCAGCTTCTCCAGCGTGAAACCGCCGCGCAGCGGCTGCGGCGCGGTGGAGCGCCCGTGGCCGCGCACGTCGTAGAGCACCACGTGGAAACGGGTCGCGAGCCGCTCGGCGACCTCCGTCCAGACCTCCTTGCTGTCCGGATAGCCGTGCACCAGCAGCACCGTCGGACGGCCCCGCTCGCCGAGCTCGACCACGCACAACTCGACCCCGCCGGTGCGCACCGTACGCTCACGCGCGCCCACCGGCTCCACCGGTCCCGTTTTGCTCATGCCGCTCATGCTGCCTTCTCCTCCTCGGCCCAGCGCCGCACGTGCGGCAGGTCGTCGTCGAGCCAGAACGCACTCTCCTCGGGGTCCCGAGAGTCGGTGACCACGAGGATCTCCTCGAACTTCGCTCCGGTGCCCCGGAAACCCAGGTGCGGCTCCACCGCCCACAGGCCGGGCTGCGGCGGGTGGTCGGAGAAGTGGTACGGGCTCCACAGCGGGGACCAGCCCTCACGGTGCCCGTGCAGGGCGTCACCGGCCAGCCCCTTCAGGGACTGCGCGCCGAAACCGAACACCGTCGGCGACCAGCGCCGCTCCTTCACCCGGTCGATCTTGTGGGCGATCACGCCGAAGGGGTAGGCCCGGTGCCGGTTGGCGTACCCCTGCCGGTTCATCAGCCGCTCGACGTCCTCGTAGATCTCGCGGAGGGAGCGGCGTTCGCGCACTTGCTCCAGGATCAGCTCCCGATGCGCCCGCAGGTCGGCCATGAGCCGGTCCTGCACCGGATTCAGGCCGAGGCTGCCCGAGTAGCCGATGTCCGCCGAGAAGCCCTTGTAGACCGGCGCCATGTCGAGGATGAAGGGCATGCCCGGCTCCAGCCGCCGGTTGGTCGGGAAGAACTGCAGCGGGATCCGGAAGTTCGCGAAGGCGGTACGGTCCCCGAACCAGGCGAACGGCAGGTGGAACCAGTCCCGCACCCCACGGTCGCGCAGCCACTCGCGCTGCATGCGCGCTGCCTCGCGCTCGGTCACTCCGGGCCGCAGCTGGGCCGCGACCGCCTCGGCGCACTCGTACGAGAGACGCTGCACCTCTCTGAACCCGCTCAGGTCGGCGGAGAGCCGTCCGGCGTGCAGCGCGGTGCGTTGCCTGGTGTCCCCAGCCATGTCAGCCCGTCCATCCGTATAGCCGTACGCGCCCGTAAGTTGACACTGATGAATGTGACAATGACCGGAGATCACGTCAAGGGTTGTGCACGGACCTGTGGACAAAGTTGTCCGGTCCACATCAGCCTCCAGTACGGGCATGTACGCCTGAAGGCTGAGACCGGATCCAGCTCCAGGTCTGACGCCTCACGAGAGCCGCGCCACTAACGTCGGTTCCGTGACTGTCATCGCGACTGAAAGCCTGAGCAAGCGGTACCCCCGAGTGACCGCCCTCGACCGGCTCTCCCTGGACATCGGCCCCGGCGTGACCGGGCTCGTGGGCGCCAACGGAGCCGGCAAGTCCACGCTGATCAAGATTCTGCTGGGACTGTCCCCCGCCACCGAGGGCAGCGCCGCCGTGCTCGGCCTCGACGTCCATACGCATGGCAGCGCCATCCGTGAACGCGTCGGGTACATGCCCGAACACGACTGCCTGCCACCCGACGTCTCGGCCACCGAGTTCGTCGTCCACATGGCGCGCATGTCAGGGCTGCCGCCGACCGCGGCCCGCGAGCGCACCGCCGACACCCTGCGCCACGTAGGGCTGTACGAAGAGCGCTACCGCCCCATCGGGGGCTACTCCACCGGTATGAAGCAGCGCGTCAAGCTCGCCCAGGCCCTCGTCCACGATCCCCAGCTGGTCCTCCTCGACGAGCCGACCAACGGTCTGGACCCGGTCGGGCGCGACGAGATGCTCGGCCTGATCCGACGCGTCCACACCGACTTCGGCATCTCCGTCCTGGTCACCTCCCACCTCCTCGGCGAGCTGGAGCGGACCTGCGACCACGTCGTGGTCGTCGACGGCGGCAAGCTGCTGCGCTCCAGCTCCACCAGCGACTTCACGCAGACCACCGCGACCCTCGCGGTCGAGGTCACCGACTCCGACGCCCACCCGGACGGCACCGCCGCCCTGCGCAAGGCGCTCACCGAGGCCGGACTCATCCTGCACGCGGGCGAGGAGCAGGGCCTGCCCGGAGCCGGCCACATCCTCCTCGTCGAGGCCACCGGCGAGAGCGCCTACGACGTCATCCGCGACACGGTCGCCGAGCTGGGCATAGGCCTGGTCCGCATGGAACAGCGCCGCCACCACATCGCGGAGGTCTTCCGCGACAACGACCAGCCCGCGTACACCGCCCAGCAGAGGGGAGCCGGTTCCGATGGCGCCTGAGACATCGACGCAGATCCACAACATCGGCTACCGGTCCTACGACGGCCCCCGGCTCGGCCGCGCCTACGCCCGCAAGTCGCTGTTCTCGCAGTCCCTGCGCGGCGCCTACGGGCTCGGCCGGTCCGCCAAGTCCAAGGTCCTCCCGATGCTGCTCTTCGCGGTGATGTGCGTCCCGGCGCTCATCATCGTCGCGGTGGCCATCGCGGTGCCCGGTTCCACGGACCTGCCGATCAAGTACACGACGTACGCCCTGACCACCCAGGTGGTCATCGGCCTCTACCTCGCCTCCCAGGCGCCGCAGTCCGTCTCGCGGGACCTGCGCTTCAAGACGGTCCCGCTCTACTTCTCGCGGCCCATCGAACGCGTCGACTACGTCGTGGCCAAGTACGCGGCCATGGCCTCGGCCATGTTCATCCTCACCGCGACCCCGCTGCTGATCATGTGGATCGGCGCGCTCCTGGCGAAGTTCGACTTCGTCGACCAGACCAAGGGATTCGGGCAAGGACTCGTGTCGGTTCTGCTGCTGTCGCTGCTCTTCTCCGGGATCGGCCTGGTGATGGCCGCGCTCACCCCGCGCCGCGGGTTCGGCGTCGCCGCGATCATCGCAGTGCTCCTGATCCCCTACGGCGCGGTTACCGCGGTACAGGGCATCGCCTACAGCACCGGGAACGCCGGATCCATCGACTGGCTGGGTCTGTTCTCCCCGATCACCCTGATCGACGGCGTGCAGACCGCGTTCCTCGACGCCACCTCCGCCTTCCCCGGTGGTGAGGGCCCCTCGGACGGCGTCGGCTTCGTCTACCTGCTCGTCGTCCTCGGCCTCATCGCCGGCTCCTACGCCGCCCTGATGGCCCGCTACCGGAAGGCCGGGCTGTGACCACCATCGACATCGACCACACCTCCCGCTGGTTCGGGAACGTCGTCGCCGTCAACGACGTGACCATGCGCATCGGCCCCGGCGTCACGGGACTGCTGGGTCCGAACGGTGCGGGCAAGTCCACCCTCATCAACATGATGGGCGGCTTCCTCGCCCCCTCCACCGGCACCGTCACCCTGGACGGCGCCCCGATCTGGCAGAACGAACAGATCTACAAGCACGTGGGCGTCGTGCCCGAACGCGAGGCGATGTACGACTTCCTCACCGGCCGTGAGTTCGTCGTCGCCAACGCCGAGCTCCACGGCCTCGACGACGCGGCCGCGCGGCGCGCGCTGGCCACCGTCGAGATGGAGTACGCGCAGGACCGCAAGATCTCCACGTACTCCAAGGGCATGCGCCAGCGCGTGAAGATGGCATCCGCCCTCGTCCACGACCCGTCCGTGCTGCTCCTGGACGAGCCGTTCAACGGCATGGACCCCCGCCAGCGCATGCAGCTGATGGACCTCCTGCGGCGCATGGGCGACGAGGGACGCACCGTCTTGTTCTCCTCCCACATCCTGGAGGAGGTCGAACAGCTCGCCTCGCACATCGAGGTGGTCGTGGCCGGCCGGCACGCCGCCTCCGGCGACTTCCGCAAGATCCGCCGCCTGATGACGGACCGCCCGCACCGCTACATGGTCCGCTCTTCCGACGACCGGTCCCTCGCCGCGGCCCTGATCGCCGACCCCTCCACGGCCGGCATCGAGGTCGATCTGAAGGAGGGCGCACTGCGCATCCAGGCCGTGGACTTCGGACGGTTCACCGAGCTGCTGCCCCTGGTGGCCCGCCGGCACGGCATCCGGCTGCTGACGGTCTCGCCCTCGGACGAGTCCCTCGAGTCGGTCTTCTCCTACCTCGTCACGGCCTGAAAGGAGCTGGCACCCATGTACGACCCCACCGTTGCCCGGCTCACCTACCGGGCCCTGCTCGGTAGGCGCCGCGCGCTGATCCTCTTCGCACTTCCCGCCCTGCTGATCGTCATCGCCTGCGTGGTCCGTGCCTTCGTCGGTGTGGACGACAAGGTCGCTGCCGACCTTCTCGGGGGCTTCGCCCTCGCCACGATGGTCCCGCTGATCGGTGTCATCGCCGGCACCGGCGCCATCGGCCCCGAGATCGACGACGGCTCCATCGTCTATCTGCTGGCCAAGCCGGTGAAGCGTCCGAAGATCATCATGACCAAGCTGATCGTCGCGATCGCCGTCACCATGGCCTTCTCCGCGATCCCCACCCTGATCGCCGGATTCATCCTCAACGGCAACGGCCAGCAGATCGCCGTCGCCTACACGATCGCCGCGCTCGTGGCCTCGATCGCCTACAGCGCCCTCTTCCTGCTACTGGGCACGGTCAGCCGGCACGCGGTCGTCTTCGGCCTGGTCTACGCCCTGATCTGGGAGTCGCTCTTCGGCAGCCTGGTCTCGGGGGCCAAGACCCTCAGCGTCCAGCAGTGGGCCCTGGCCCTGGCCGAGAAGGTCGCCGGCGAGGGGTACGTCGACGCCACGGTGGGCCTGCCCACCGCGTCGGTCCTGCTCGTCGTGGTCACCGTCGGAGCCACCGTCTACGCGGGCCAGAAGCTGCGCCGCCTCACGCTGGCGGGCGAGGAGTAGGCCCGGCCACGAGCACGCGCGCGACAGTGCCCCGCCCGGCCCACCGGCCAGGCGGGGCACAGTTCTGCGGGTCATCATCGGTGCATGATCGAGCACACCGCCCCGGAGCCGTCCAGGCCCCTGCGGTCCTGGATACGTTCCACGCCCGGAACGCACATCTGGCTGCTGATCATCGCTGTGACCAGCATCATCGTCGCGATCGCGCCCGACCAGCTGGACCGTGTCCTGCTGCACCGCAACAGCAGCAACATCCACCAGCTCGTCCAGCACCCCGTCCGGGCGCTCATCAGCAGCGGCTTCTGGATCGCGAACCCGGCCTCGCTCGCCCTCTACGCCGTGCTCTTCGAGGTCTTCCACGCACCCGTCGAGCGGTGGCTCGGGACCCTGCGCTGGCTCGTGATCGTGGCCTCCGCACATGTCGTCGCCACACTGATCAGCCAGAAGGTCCTCCTGACGGCCATCCAGGACCACCGTGCCCCGCGCAGCATGACCCATGTCGTCGACATCGGCGTCAGCTACGGGCTCGCGGCCTCCATCGGTGTCCTCACCTACCGGCTCCCCAGCCCCTGGAGATGGCTCTACCTGGCCGGAGCGGTCGCTTTTTTCGGGATCCCCCTCGCCACCGGCGGCACCTTCACCGACCTCGGCCACGCCGTCGCGCTCGCCGTCGGACTGCTCTCCTGGCCGCTCACGCGCCACGGTGTTTCACGTGAAACACCGCCCGTTTCACGTGAAACGTGACCAGTAGGCCTCCGCTTTCGCGACTCCGTGCTCCCACGCCCATGCGGCGATACCCACCCGGTTCCGTGCCCCGATCTTGGCCTGGACGTTTGCGATGTGCGTCTTGGCCGTGCCCGCGGTGATGAACAGCTCCCCGCCGATCTCGGCGTTGGTGAACCCCCGCGCCATCAGCCGCACGATCTCCAGCTCCCGTTCCGTCAGCGGGGTGGGCCGGCGACCGGACCCGGCTGCGTGAGCCGGCTCAGCAGCCGCACCGCGGGCACCCCAAGGGCGGTGGGAGCCGAGCGCGACGAGGCTCGATACGTCAACCAGCCGCACTCCCCAAGGACTTGGACGCTGGCCTCCACTCCCGCCTCCCTCACCCCCGCACAGACCCCGGACGCCTTACCCGGCCTGTCCTACCTGCCCCTGCTGCTGTGGGGGCCGCTGCTCGGCGTTCTCACCGTCGCCTGCTGGCGCCGCCGCCGGGTGCATGGCTGATGGGCGGAAATTCGCTGGTAAGGGGCTCCGGGCCGGGGCAGAGTGAGTGGTGCGGGGAGCAACAAAAGGTCCGGGGCAGCCACTTCGAGCGCGCCTTCTGGCGCGGGCTGCCCCGGACCTCTCGTACGTCCGGCGCGTTATGCGGCGCCCAGTAGACGCTCCAGCACCACCGCGATCCCGTCCTCCTCGTTGGAGGTCGTCACCTCGTCGGCCACCGCCTTGAGCTCCGCATGGGCGTTGGCCATGGCCACCCCGCGAGCGGCCCAGCCGAACATCGGGATGTCGTTCGGCATGTCTCCGAAGGCGATCGTCTCCGACGCCTTCACCCCGAGCCGGCGCGCGGCCAGGGACAGGCCGGTGGCCTTCGTCAGGCCCAGCGGCAGGATCTCGACTATCCCCGGACCCGCCATGACGACGTCGACCAGGCTGCCCACGCTCTCCCGGGCCACCTTGACGAGCTGGTCGTCATCGAGCTCCGGGTGCTGGATGTAGAGCTTGTTGAGCGGGGCCGTCCACACCGCGGCCGTGTCCTCCAGGTAGAGGGCCGGGAGCCCGTCCTGCACCTGGTAGCCGGGCCCGAACAGGACCTCGCCGTCCACCCCGTCCCGGCTGGCGGCCAGGGCCAGCGGACCGACCTCGGCCTCCAGCTTCGACAGCGCCAGCCCGGCGAGCTGCCGGTCCAGCGTCACCGAGGTCAGCAGCCGGTGCGCACCCGCGTCGTAGACCTGGGCGCCCTGTCCGCAGACGGCGATCCCCTTGTAGCCGAGATCGTCCAGCACGTGCCGGGTCCAGGGCACGGCGCGGCCTGTGACGATGATGTGGGCCGCGCCCGCCGCGGTGGCCGCGGCGAGCGCTTCACGGGTGCGTTCCGAGACGGTGTCGTCGCCACGCAGCAGCGTCCCGTCGAGGTCGGTCGCGACGAGCTTGTACGGGAACGGTGCCGGGCTCACTTGTTGATCGGCTCCAGGACCTCGCGGCCGCCGAGGTACGGACGGAGCGCCTCGGGCACCCGCACGGAACCGTCGGCCAGCTGGTGGTTCTCGAGGATCGCGACGATCGTGCGCGGAACCGCGCACAGGGTGCCGTTCAGCGTGGACAGCGGCTGGGTCTTCTTGCCGTCGCGGTAGCGGATCGACAGGCGGCGGGCCTGGAAGCTGTCGCAGTTCGAGGCGGAGGTCAGCTCGCGGTACTTGCCCTGGGTCGGGATCCACGCCTCGCAGTCGAACTTGCGCGAGGCGGAGGCGCCCAGGTCACCGGTGGCGACGTCGATCACCTGGAACGGCAGCTCCAGGCTGGTCAGCCACTGCTTCTCCCACTCCAGGAGCCGCTGGTGCTCGGCCTCGGCGTCCTCCGGCGCGACGTACGAGAACATCTCGACCTTGTCGAACTGGTGGACGCGGAAGATGCCGCGGGTGTCCTTGCCGTACGTACCGGCCTCACGGCGGAAGCACGGGGAGAAACCGGCGTAGCGAAGCGGCAGCTTGTCGCCTTCGATGATCTCGTCCATGTGGTACGCGGCGAGCGGGACCTCGGAGGTGCCGACCAGGTAGTAGTCGTCCTTCTCCAGGTGGTAGACGTTCTCCGCGGCCTGGCCGAGGAACCCGGTGCCCTCCATGGCGCGCGGGCGGACCAGCGCCGGGGTCAGCATCGGGATGAAGCCGGCCTCGGTGGCCTGGGCGATGGCGGCGTTGACCAGCGCCAGCTCCAGCAGGGCGCCCACACCGGTCAGGTAGTAGAAGCGCGAGCCCGAGACCTTGGCGCCGCGCTCGACGTCGATGGCACCCAGCAGTTCGCCGAGCTCCAGGTGGTCCTTGGGCTCGAATCCCTCGGCGGCGAAATCACGGATGGTGCCGTGCGTCTCCAGGACGGTGAAGTCCTCTTCGCCACCCACGGGAACGTCCTCGTGGACGATGTTGCCGAGCTGGAGGAGAAGGCGCTTGGCGGCTTCGTCGGCCTCGTTCTGCTCGGCCTCGGCGGCCTTGACGTCCTGCTTGAGCTGTTCGGCCTTCTTCAGCAGCTCGGTCCGCTCCTCCGGAGAGGCCTTCGGGATGAGCTTGCCGAGCGACTTCTGCTCATTGCGCAGTTCGTCGAAGCGCATGCCAGAGGACCTGCGGCGCTCGTCCGCGGAGAGCAGGGCGTCGACGAGTTCGACGTCCTCTCCACGAGCGCGCTGCGAGGCGCGGACACGGTCAGGGTCTTCACGGAGCAGCCGGAGGTCAATCACCCCTCCAGGCTACCGGGCTGGGCTTCCTGGGATCACACCGATATCACGCTGCGTGTCGCTATGTCCTAATTGCAACGAATGGATAAGTCTTGGCCGCTGACCGGAAGTGAACCCTCTCCGGTGGTCGATAAAGGTGGGCCCATTCCCCGAGAAGGGGCACAATGCCGGATCCGGGGCAGGCTCTGAGCAGGGCCGGAGAGGGTTCTTGTCCACAGGAATTGTGACCGTCCGCAGTTTATCCACAGGCTGTGTGCTGCATCTGTGGACACAGGAATAGATCATTCCTGATCGGTGGATGGCCGAGGTGAATCAGGGTTCAAACCGCCCTCACACACTCATTCGGGTGGGAATGACTCGCTCCAAAGAGTTGATCCACGATGCGCGGGTGACACCGTTCACCTACCGCTCCCCGGCGCGAAACCTGGGATCCCCAACCGATATGTCGACCTTGTCGGGCAGCTCTGTCGACTTGTCCCCAGGTCCCCATCTCCGCCTGTGGATAACTCTGTGGACAGTGGACGGCTCTACGCCCGGCCGTCGAGACAGCGGGCCAGCCAGTCGGAGGCAGCCGTGAAGTCGCCATCGGAGGTTCCGGCCCGCGGGGAGCGGACGTCACTCTGAGCGACGCCGGCCCGCGGATAGGAGCCGAGGAAACGGACCTGGGGACAGGTCCGCTTGAGGCCCATGAGTGCTTCGCTGACCCGCCGGTCCGAGATGTGGCCCTCCGCGTCGACGGCGAAGCAGTAGTTGCCGATGCCCTGTCCCGTCGGACGGGACTGGATGAGCATCAGGTTCACCCCGCGGACCGCGAACTCCTGAAGGAGCTCCAGCAGTGCACCGGGGTGGTCGTCGCCCAGCCACAGCACGACGGACGTCTTGTCCGCCCCCGTCGGCGCGGCCGGCCGCGCGGGGCGGCCCACCAGCACGAACCGGGTCTCGGCGTTCTCCGCGTCATGGATCTCGGTGACCAGCGGGACGAGGCCGTAGGTGGCGGCGGCGAACTCGCCCGCGAAGGCGGCGTCGAAGCGCCCCTCCTGGACCAGTCGGGCCCCGTCGGCGTTCGAGGCCGCCGACTCCCACACCGCGTCGGGCAGGTTCGCCCGCAGCCAGTTCCGTACCTGGGGCTGGGCGACCGGGTGTCCCGTGACGGTCTTCACGTCCGACAGGGCGGTACCCGGCCGGACGAGCAGGGCGAAGGCGATGGGCAGCAGCACCTCGCGGTAGATCATCAGCGGTTCGCCCGAGGCCAGCTCGTCGAGGGTGGCCGTGACCCCGCCCTCCACCGAGTTCTCGATCGGGACGAGGGCGGCGGCCGCCTCCCCGCCCCGTACGGCGTCCAGGGCGGCCGGGACCGACACCATCGGGACGAGCTCCCGGGTCGCGGCTTCCGGCAGGGTGCGCAGGGCGGCCTCGGTGAAGGTGCCCTCGGGACCGAGATACGTGAAGCGGGTGGCTGACATGCGATCAGCCTAATGCCGGGGAGCCGGCCGCCGCGGTGCCGTTCACCCTTCGAGCAGCCGCTGCCCCACGTACTCGCCGTCGCGCGGGCCGGGCGGAACCGCGTACAGGCCGCTGGACTCGTGCCGGATGAACGCCGACAGCGCGTCGCCACGGTCGAGCTTGCGCTGTACGGGCACGAATCCGCGCAGCGGGTCGGCCTGCCAGCAGATGAACAGGAGCCCGGCATCGGGAGCGCCGTCGGGGCCGATCCCGTCGTGGAAGGAGAAGGGCCGCCGCAGCATGGCCGCCCCGCCGTTCTGCTCGGGGGCCGAGATCCGGGCATGGGCGTTGGACGGGATGACGGGCCTGCCGTCGGCGCCGATCTTGTCGAGCTGCATCTCGGTGGTCTCGCCGCCGCCCGTCAGCGGGGCCCCGGTGGCCTTGATCCGGCCGATGACCTGCTCCTGCTGCGCCAGGGACTGCTTGTCCCAGTCGTCGAGGAGCATGCGGATGCGCCGCACGACGGCGTACGAGCCTCCGCCCATCCAGGCGTGCTCCGCGGGCCCGGGGCCCTGGGCGGGCACGAAGATCCGCTTGTCGAAGTCGGGCTCGGAGGGCTTCGGATTGCCGGTGCCGTCGACCTGCCCCATGAGGTTGCGGGCGGTCATCGGGGTGCCGGTCGCGCCGGGGGACCGGTTGAATCCGTTCATCTGCCAGCGGACACGCGCGGCCTCCCCGGCGTCCTTCTGGACTGCGCGCAGGGCGTGGAAGGCGACCAGTCCGTCGTTCGCGCCGATCTGGACCCAGAGGTCGCCGTTGCTGCGCTGGGTGTCGAGCCGGTCGGAGGAGAAGTCGGGCAGCGGGTCGAGGGCGGTGGGGCGGCGGCCGGTGAGGCCCGTGCGCTCGAAGAAGGAATGTCCGAAGCCGAAGGTGACCGTGAGGGAGGACGGCCCGGCGTCGAGGGCGATGCCGCTGTCGGCCGTCGGGGCGGTCTCGCCCGCCATGAGCCGGCGTGCGGTCTCGGACCAGCGTCGCAGCAGCGCGGCGGCCTCGGTACGGCCTGCTCCCGGGGCCAGATCGAAGGCGAGGACGTGCCCCTTGGCCTGGAGGGGAGTGGTGATGCCGGCCTGGTGGTCTCCGTCGAAGGCCACCCGGGTGGCTCCGAGGGAGGAGAGGCTTCCTGCCGCTCCGGTGGCGGAGGCGCCCCCGGAGCCGGCGAGCGCGGAGTGCGCGAGGGCGCCGCTCGCGCCGCCCAGAGCCAGGCCGGCGGCGCCTGCGGCGCCGACGGTGCCCAGCAGCCTGCGCCGGGAGATCTCGATGTCGGGGTTGCTCTCGGTCACGCTGGTCAGCCGATCTTCACGGTCTTCTGGACGGTTGTCTGGTCGATGTCGGACGTACGGACGGTCACATCGATGCGCCATTCGCCGGCGAGCGGCAGTTGGACGCCCGATGCGGTCCAGTGCCCGGGGGAGGCCTGGTCGGGGACGACCGGCAGGGGGCCGATGTCCTTGGCCGGGAGGATGAAGGCCACCTTGATCTCGGGGAGGGCGAACGGCTGCCCGTCGCCGGAGTCCGCCCACAGGTGCAGCGTGTTGGCGCCGACCCGGCCAGGGTCGAGCTCCAGCCGGACGGATCCCTTGCCGTTCGGGCCGCCGGTGTCGAACGGCAGGGTGATCTTCACGGCGCGGTCGGGGACCGCGGTGGCGGTGGAGCCGCGAGCCGCTTCCTGCTCGACGGTGCGTCCGGGCTCTGTGCTCGTGAGGACCGTGGTCACGACGAGCAGGACCACGGCGACCGCCGCCTCGGCGAGGACCGAGCGGCGCAGGCCCGCGCGGTCCGGGTCCGCGTCCCGCACCCGCTTCTCGCGCGCGTTTTCGAGGGCGGCCCGCTGCCGGGCGAGCTGGGCGGCACGCTCCGGGTCCGCCGGAACGGTGGCGGGCTCTGTTTCACGTGAAACATCGTCGCCCGCGGTCACCTGCACGCCCGCCTTCGCGTCGTGCTTTCCGACGGCCGCAGGAGCCTCGGCGAGCCGGGCGGTCCACTTCCGCGACATGGAGGCGACGCCCAGGAGAACGGCGACCAGAGCGACCTTCAGCAGCAGCAGCTGCCCGTACTCGGTGCCGGTGAGCGCGGACCAGCTGCCGGTCTGCCGCCAGGCCTGGTAGACGCCCGTGACGGCCAGGACCACCACACTGACGAAGGCGACCCGGGAGAATCGCCGGACCGCCGGGCGTTCGATCCCCGGCACCTTGTACAGGGCGACGAGCAGGGCGGAGAGACCGCCGAGCCAGGTGGCGACGGCCAGCAGGTGCAGGATGTCGGCCGGCATGGCGAGGCCGGGCTGGATTCCGGTGGACGCGTGCTCGGAGAGGGTCCAGGTGGCCGCGATGCCGCAGGAGACGACGGCCCCGCCGATGGCCAGCCCGAAGGTGAGGTCGTCGGTGTCCTTGGCCGTGTCCTCCTCGGTCCCGGTGTCCTGCAGGCGGCGCGCGTACACGCCGAAGAGGACCGCGACGAAGAGGGCGGCGGCTCCCAGCAGCAACAGCCGGGAGACCAGCGAAGCGCCCGTCTTGGTCTCCAGCACCGCCCTGAGCCCGTCCAGGTCGAAGGCGTCCGCGAACCGGCCGGATCCCGTGTACGGGGCGCGCAGCACGAGCATCGCCAGGGTGGCCGCGGTCAGGGTGACCCAGGCCCGCACGACGAGCTTCTGGAGCGGCCGCTCGGCTGCGCCCCGGCGCCAGCACAGCAGGATGAAGGCGGCGCCGCCCACCAGGACGGTGAAGCCCGCGTAGGCGGCGTAGCGGGCGATGCCGTAGGCGATCCCGACGGGTCCGCCGCCCGCCCGGGTGGTGGGGAGGGAGACCTCGGTGGCCGAGGGCGCGCCGATGGAGAAGGTGAACGCGCCGGAGATCGGGTGGCTGTCAGCGGATACGGCCTGCCAGGCGACGGTGTAGGTGCCGTTGGGCAGACCGGAGTGCAGAGCGGTGCCGTAGCGGACGGTGTTCCCGCTGCACATGTCGCGCAGCTCTCCGGTGTCCACCCGTCGGCCCTGGGGGTCGAGGACACGGATCGAGTCGTCACCCATGGCGACCTGCTCCGAGAAGGAGAGCGAGACCTGGGCGGGTGCCGTGGCGACCACCGCCCCGTCCGTGGGGTCACTCGCGGTGAGTGCGGCGTGCGCCGTGGCCGGTGAGGCCGCGGTGAACAGGGTCGCCAGCAGGGCTGCGAGGACCAGCGCGAGCCGCGGCAGGAATGCCGTGGCGGGGGCGCGGGCCGTGGAGGGGGCGGGGGCGGTGGCCGTCATGGCGTGTCAGTCCTCGGTCCGTCAGTGGCCGTTGTGGCCCGTGGATGTCGGAGCCTGCGCGTTGTACGTCCGGTCCTTCACGTCCAGCTCGACCTTGACGGAGCCGGCCTTCTCGAAGCGGAGCTCGACGGTCACCTTGTCGCCGACCTTCGGGGTGTTCTTCAGCCCCATGAACATGATGTGGTTGCCGCCGCGCTCCAGCTTGAGCTTTCCGTTCGCCGGCACGTCCATCGACTGGACCTGCTGCATCTTCTGGTCCTTGGTCTCGTGGATCTGGAGATCGTCGGAGAGCGGGGAGGTGGCGCCGGTCAGCTTGTCGGCGGTGCCGGAGTCGTTCTTGATGACCATGAATCCGCCGGCCATCTTGTCGTTGACCGGCTGCGGCATGAAGGCGCCGCTGACGGTCATCGCGGGCTCGCTGTCGCCGGAGCAGCCGGATATGGCGAGCGCTGCCGTCAGGGAGAGGGCGGCGGCGAGGATACGGGTGGTGCGGGTGTTCACGGGTTCTCCCCCTTGATGAGCTTCGGCAGGTCCTTGGCGTAGTCGTCGACGGTCGTGCCCTCGCCGTAGAGGACGTAGCCCTCGTCGGTCTTGGGCGAGAACGCGATGACCTGGGCGCCGTGCATGGAGACGACGCTGCCGTCCGCCTCCTTCTTGGCGGGATCGATACCGATGCCGAGCGTGCGGGCGGCGGCCTGGATGGTCGCGAAGTCCCCGGTGAGCCCGATGAAGGACGGGTCCTGCGCCTTGAGCCACGCGCCGAGGGATTCGGCGGTGTCCCGCTCGGGGTCGGTGGTCACGAAGACCACCCGCAGGTTCTCCTGGTCCTCCTGGGGGAGGTTCTTCCTGGCGACGGCGATGTTGCTCATCGTCAGCGGGCACACGTCGGGGCAGTTGGTGTAGCCGAAGTAGATGAGCGTCGGCCTGCCCTTGGTCTGCTCGCGGAGGTTCCACGGCTTGCCGGTGGTGTCCGTCAGGACGAGCTCCGGCTTGTTGAAGGGGCGGTCCAGGACGGTGGCGGCCTTGTTGCCGTTCTGGCCGCCGGAGATCTGGGTGACCCCGCTGTTCTGGGCGGGTTCACCGCCACCGCAGGCGGTGAGGGTGAGCGCGGCCGCGGCGAGGAGCGCGGCGACCGTCACACGTGTGGTGCGCATGGAGAGATGTCCCTGGGATCGGGGATGCGGGATGGTCGGGGATGTACGCAGACAACGCGCCCGGGGGCGCGGCACGTCAGGCGGAGCGGCGGCGCGAGGCGACGCCGAAGGCGACACCGCCGAGTCCGACGACGATGCCGGCGATGCCGAGAGCGCGCGCGGTGGTGTCGGAGCCGTGGTCGGCGGAGGCCTCGCCGTGGCCGTGCCCGGCGTCCTTGCCGCCGTCCTTCTCGGTGTTCTTCGCTTCGTCGGTCTTGCCACCGCCATGGTGGTCGTCGCCCTTCGCGGCGGTCAGCTTCAGCACGGGGGCCGGCGTCTGCGGTTCCGCGGCGCCTTCCTTGGCCTCCTCGATCCAGCGCACGACCTCGTTGTTGTCGTAGGTCTGGATCGCCTTGAACACCATCTGGTCGGCGTTCTCGGGGAGCTTGCCGACGGAGACCGGGAACTGCTGGAACATGCCCGGTCCGATCTTTCCGCCGGACCAGGTCACCTTGGTGACGACCTCGTTGACCTGCCGGCCGTGCACGGTCAGCGGCTTGTCGAGCTTCGTCTTCTCGACGTTCACGGTCCAGCCGGGAACCTCCTGCGGCATGACGGACGTGAGCGGCTGGTCGACCGGGAAGTTGACCTCGAGCTGTGTGGTCGAGGCGTTGTCGCGCTCGTTGGGGACCTTGAAGTTGAGCGTCGCGTAGCCGCCCTTGGCGGCTTCGCCGATCGGCTGCACGCCGACGTGTGCGAATGCGGTGCCGGACAGGACGAGGACGGAGCCGGCGGCGAGGGCGGCGGCGAGGGAGACGCGCGAGGTCTTCATGGCAGAAACACTCCACGGAAGCAGTGGTGGCGGTGGCTCCGCGCACGGGCGCGCGCGGAGTACGCGGCACCGGTGCTCCCGCTGTGTCCCGGGGAGGAGGGCGCCGCGTCAGGCTGCGAGGGCGAACACCGCGGGCGGCCCGCGGCGGATCACCGTGTGCTGGAGTGCTTCCCGGCCCGTGCAGGCCGCGGGGTCGGTTCCGGTCCTGCGCCCGGTCCGAGGGGTGCGGGCGGGCCCGCCGAGTCCGGTGCCGAGGGCGCGCACGAAGGCCAGTGCGGCGCGCAGCGGGCGCATCGGGACGGCCTCGGCGGTGAGCCGGGACAGTTCGACCAGCCGGAAGAGCGCGGCGTCGCCACGGCCGAGCAGCCAGCCGGCGACGAGCGCGGCCAGCAGGTGCCCGAGCAGCATGGCCGGGCTGAACAGACCGGTCTCGGGCGCGGTGGTGACGGCCTGGGCCACATGCGCGCCGTGCCCCTGTTCCGCGGCCTGCTCGGCCAGGGCGGCCGGGTCCAGGCCGGCGGCCTCCAGGATCCTGCGGGCGTCGGCCGGGCTCAGCGGCACGGAGTTGCCCCCGCACACCAGCCGGGCTGCGAGTTCCGCGAGCGAGCCGTCGGAGGCGCCGCCGGGTGCCTGGGCGGCCGCTGTGCTGTGCTGGCCGATGCCGAACAGTGCGTGCAGCGAGAGCTGTCCGGCGGCCAGTCCGGCGGCCAGGCCGGGCAGCGTCCGGCGGCGTCCCGCGAGCGGCGCCGCGATCGCGAAGACGGCGAGGAAGCCGACGCACAGGGACCACCAGGGCACGGTGGCGCAGGACGCCAGGGCGTGCCCGGCCCCGGACAGCACGACACAGACCGCGGTGAACACCGCGGCCCGGATCAGCCGGAGGCCGGCTCCGGCGTGCGTCGCGTGGGGGTCAGACATGGCCGGGTCATCATCGCACTGCGCTGATGTCCTCCATACGGCAGGTCCGGAAGGTCCGAATGGGTCCGCTCCGGGAAGGGCCGGGGCGGTGCCGGCCGGTGCGCTCCGCCTCCGGACGGTGCGGGCAGCGCGTCACCTCATACACGGCTCTCCGGGAGAGCCGCATCCGCCGGACGGGCGCATTGCCCTCCCGGACGGCCGAAGGGCGCTTACGGCCCCTCGCGGGCGGCAATAGGTATCCGTATGAGCATCTGGTGGTCTCTCCACTTGAGGCGCGAAGCCGCGAGCGTGTCGCTCGCCAGGCGACTGCTGCTGGGGACGATGGAGACCGCGGGGGTGGACCCGGACATCTCCTTCGATCTCTCGGTGGCGCTGAGCGAGGCCTGCGCGAACGCGGTGGAGCACGGCGGGGGCACGGACGTCCCGGAGGAGACCGAGGCGTACCACGTCACGGCCTATCTGGACGGGGACTGCTGCCGTATCGAGGTGACCGACTCCGGTCCGGGGTTCCCGCCCGCCGCGGTGGCCCGTCGCAGACCCGCCCTGGCCGAGCACGGCCGGGGCCTGCACCTGATCGCCGAGCTCTCCGACCACGTCCGCTTCCGCAACGGGCCGGGCCGGGGCGCCGTGGTGAGCTTCGACAAGATGCTGAAGTGGCGCGACGACGCGCTGCTGAAGGTGTCGTAGTACGGCGGTGGGCGGGACCCGTTCGGGATCCCGCCCACCGGCACCTTGCGGTGCGGACGCCAGCCCAGGGACGTCGGTCCTCGGTCGCCGGTCCTGGGTCGCCGGCCCAGGGTCGCCGGTCCTGGGACGTCGGCGGTGTGACCGTCGGCCGGGCGACCGCCGGTCCTCCGGACGTCAGCCCTTCAGGCGCGCCATCCAGGCCTCGACCTCGGTCGAGGCGCGGGGCAGCCCGGCCGACAGGTTCCGGTTGCCGTCCTCGGTGACGAGGATGTCGTCCTCGATCCGGACGCCGATGCCGCGGTACTCCTCGGGCACGGTCAGGTCGTCGGCCTGGAAGTAGAGGCCCGGCTCGACGGTCAGGCACATGCCCGGCTCCAGCGTCCCGTCGACGTACGCCTCGGTGCGCGCGGCGGCGCAGTCGTGGACGTCCATGCCGAGCATGTGGCCGGTGCCGTGCAGGGTCCAGCGGCGCTGCAGGCCGAGCTCCAGGACACGCTCGACCGGGCCCTCCAGCAGACCCCATTCGACGAGCTTCTCGGCCAGCACGTGCTGCGAGGCGTCGTGGAAGTCGCGGAACTTCGCACCCGGCTTCACCGCGGCGATGCCGGCTTCCTGGGACTCGTAGACCGCGTCGTAGATCTTGCGCTGGATGTCGGTGTACGTGCCGTTGATCGGCAGTGTGCGCGTGACGTCGGCGGTGTAGAGGGAGTGGGTCTCCACACCGGCGTCGAGCAGCAGCAGGTCACCGGAGCGGACGTCCCCGTCGTTGCGCACCCAGTGCAGGGTGCACGCGTGCGAGCCGGCGGCGCAGATCGAGCCGTAGCCCACGTCGTTGCCCTCGACGCGGGCGCGCAGGAAGAAGGTGCCCTCGATGTAGCGCTCGGACGTGGCCTCGGCCTTGTCGAGGACCTTCACGACGTCCTCGAAACCGCGGACGGTGGAGTCGACGGCCTTCTGCAGCTCGCCGATCTCGAACGCGTCCTTCACGGCGCGGGCCTCGGAGAGGTAGACGCGCAGTTCCTCGTCCCGCTCCTTGGTCACCTTGTCGGTGAGGGCGGACTCGATCACCGCGTCGTGGCCGCGCACGGCGCGGACCGGGCCCTCGGCCTCGGCGAGGGCCTCGGCGAGCTCGCGGACGTCCTGGGCGGGGATGCCCAGGAGCTGCTCGGCCTCGGCGAGGGAGTGGCGGCGGCCGACCCACAGCTCGCCCTGGCCGGACAGCCAGAACTCGCCGTTCTCCCGGTCGGAGCGCGGCAGCAGGTAGATGGTCGCGGTGTGCCCGGCCCCGCCGGTCGGCTCCAGGACCAGGACGCCGTTCTCGGTCTGGTCGCCGGTGAGGTACGCGTACTCGGTCGAGGCGCGGAAGGGGTACTCGGTGTCGTTCGAGCGGGTCTTCAGCCGGCCCGCGGGGACCACCAGGCGCTCACCGGGGAAGCGCTCGGACAGCGCGGCACGCCGGGCGGCGGTGTGCGCGGCCTGGGCGATCGGCTCCAGGCCGTGCAGCTCGGTGTCCGCCCAGCCGGTGCGCATGTTCTCGGCGAGTTCGTCGCTGACGCCCGGGTACAGACCGTTCTTGCGCTGCTTGTGCGTCTTCTTGGGCTGCTCTTCTTCCGGGGTCTCCGGGGTGAGCTCGTCAGCCACGTCTTCTCCTCAGCTACGACGGTACGGACCTGGGTGTGGACCTCATCCATCGTATGCGTGTACGGGGAAGGCGTGGTCCGGATCGTGCGGGTTGTCACGGTCCGGCACTCACGGCGGATCACTCGAAGCGGGCGGCGAGCAGCACGATGTCCTCGGGGGCGTCGGTCGGCCGGCCGTCGGGCAGCACGGTCCGCAGGATGTGGTCGCACAGGGCCGCCGGGTCCTCGCGGGCGGCGCGGGGGACCCCCGCGGCGGCCGCGTGCAGCCGCGCGTACGCCCGGTCCATCGGGTCGCCGGTGTGGTGGAGCAGCCCGTCGGTGTACAGCAGCACCGTTTCTCCGGGTACGGGTTCGATCTCCATGCTCGGCGCTTCCCAGCAGGACAGCATGCCCAGGGGAGCGGAGAGGGAGGTCTCCACGTACTCGGTGCGGTGCTCGCCGATGAGGAGCGGCGGGGTGTGTCCGGCCCCCGCCAGAATGATCTTGCTGCCCCGGTGGTCGGTCTGCGACCCTCCGGCGGGCTCGCAGTAGGCGAAGAGCGCGGTGGCGCAGCGGGCGGGTTCGGTCAGCCGCAGCAGCAGTTCCAGGTCGGACAGCACGGCCACGGGGTCCTCGCCCTCCATGACGGCGTAGGCGCGCAGTGACGCGCGCAGCCGTCCCATGGCGGCGACGGCGCTCGGGCCGGATCCGGTGACGGAGCCCACGGCCAGTCCCAGGGCGCCCTCGGGCAGTGGCAGCGCGTCGTACCAGTCCCCTCCGCCGCGCGGTCCCGTGTGGTGGCGGGCCGCGAGCTGCACGCCGGGAATCCGGGGGAGCCGGCTGGGCAGCAGTTCCTCCGCGACGCTGGCCAGGCGCGTGCGGGATCGTTCCACCTCCAGCATCCGGGCCAGGTGCTCGGCGGCGTGCCGCACGTACAGCCCGGCCAGGTCGCGCTGGCGGTCGTTCGGTTCGGCCTGCTCGTCGTAGAGCCATACGGCCGCGCCGAGCCGGCCGGTGGCCTCGGCGGTCAGCGGGAGCGCGTAGCTGGCGGCGTAGCCGAGCCGGGC
Organism: Streptomyces sp. NPDC090021; assembly: GCF_044748225.1. NCBI lineage: Bacteria > Bacillati > Actinomycetota > Actinomycetes > Kitasatosporales > Streptomycetaceae > Streptomyces > Streptomyces sp. NPDC090021. The sequence goes on from NZ_JBIVFO010000005.1 coordinate 208,756, forward strand.
GGCGACCTCGCGGTGGCGGGGGTCCACGGGGGCGGCGAACCCGCCGGTGCCGGGAGGCGCGTCCGGCTCGGGGAGGACTTCCGAACCGCCCTCGGCGTCGGGCAGTCCGTCGAGGATCCGCCCGTAGGAGGTCGCACTGCGCGGCACGGTCTCGATGTGGCCCAGTTCGGCGTGGCCGAGACCGAGGCCGATGGTGGCGGTGGGACCGAGTCCGTCGGAGGGCTCCAGGACGATCAGGCCGCGGCGGGCACCGACGAGTGCGGCTCCGGCACGCAGGAACTCGTGGAGGGAGGTGTCCAGGTCGCCGGCGCGGGCCAGGCGCTCGGTCAGCTCGTGCAGGGTGGTGAGGTCCGAGACCATGCCCGCCAGCCGGTCCTGGATGAGGCTGCCCGGTGCGGGCGGCGGGGCCGGTGCGGGGGTGGTCCGGACGGGCGCGGGCGCAGCAGTGTGCGGCGACGCGGTAACTGCTGGATCGATTCCAGCCACTTTCGGCAGGTGCGGGGCGCTCATGGCGTCCGCCTTTCCACCTGGTGCGATTCGCCAAATAGCATCGCAAACCCCCAGACCGTGCTGCGCCGCCATCAAGGAATCCACATCTACACGCACACATGGATGCATGTCCAGCATCGCCCAGGTGGGAATCCTGGTGTCCGTGAGGCGGCAACTCACTGTCGGGTCAAGGCTAGAACTTGGCCGGAAAAAGCTGGAAGCGGTCGGTTTTTGAGGTCGACTGGACGAGCTCCGCAGGGGGGTCGGGTACGTACTCGGTGGTGGCCGAGGTCAGTTGGCGTACCGGGAACCGCTCGGTCGCGGGCGGTCGTCGTTAGAGGCGGCAGCCGGTCTCGGCAGTCGGCGCGTGTCGCGCTCCATCCCCGCCGGACGTTTGATGGACCCGCAAGAAAACTGCACGAACCGTGTGAACCTGCCTCTGGCGGACAGTGACGCGAAACCTGCACGTGTGGTGAGTCACCGGTTACATGGTGTGATGTGGCCCTCGGCGTTCAACGGAAAGGAACGAGCGCTCATGCGCGAGATCCTCGGAAGGCGTCTCCAGCGGCTCCGCGATCGCTTTCAATCCCTACGCCCCGACCGGGGACGGAGCGGCGGCACCCCCGCTCTCCTCGAAGCGGCGCTCACCTGCGCCACCATTTGGCAGTGGCCCGTCCTGCCCGGCGTCGGCCGGTCCGGTACGGACGGCACGCGTTGTGCCTGCCCCGACCCCGACTGCGTCGTTCCCGGTGCCCATCCCTTCGATCCGGGTCTGCTCGCCGCCTCCACCGACCCCCGGATGGTGGCCTGGTGGTGGACCAACCGGCCCACCGCGCCCGTCCTGATGGCGACCGGGGGAACCGCCCCCTGCGCGGTGAGCCTCCCGGCCGGCGCGGCCGCGCGGGCCCTCGTACGACTGGACGCGCAGGGCATGCGGCTCGGGCCGGTCGTCGCCACACCCACCCGGTGGGCGCTGCTCGTGGCGCCGTACTCGCTGGAGCGGCTTGGGGAACTCCTGTACGCGAAGGACCACGTGCCCTCTTCGCTGCGGTTCCACGGCGAGGGCGGATACCTGCTGCTGCCGCCGTCCGCCGCGTCCAGCGGCGGTCGGGTGCGCTGGGAGCGTGAACCGCGTGCGATGCCGCTGTCGAAGTGTCCTGCGGATCCGAAGTCTCCCGGCGTGCGGCCCTCGCAGGGCTCGGGCGCGGGGCTCTGGCTGCCGGACGTCGAGGCGGTCGTGGACGCGCTGGTCGAGGCGAGCAGCGGTGCGCCGGGGGGCGGCAGCCGACTGGCGTACTGACCTGCGGGGTTCCGCGGGATCACTCGTACGGGTGCCAGCGGGACGAGTTTCCAAGGGAATTGGGCGCGGGGATCTCCGCGCCCATTCCCGCATCGCTATCTTCGGCGAATGAATCTCCGCCTGATCGGTATCGGCGCCGGTGTGCTGATCATCTTGTCGCTCCCGCTCGCCGGCGCGATCGCCGGGCCTGATTTCGCCGGTCAGGGCGACGGAAAGGGCGGTGGCCTGTTCCGGACCCTCGGTCTTTCGGACCCTGCCCGTACCTCGCCCGCGCCGGCCGGGCGCCCGGCGGCACCGGCCGCGACCGGCCGGACCGGCCCGGCGGAGCAGCCCCGTACGGATTCCCGCTGCGGCCCCGAACTGTCCTCGCCCCACGGAGTGGAGGCGCAGACGTGCGTGCTGGTGGCCGAAGGCCGGACGTGGGGCCGGAGTTACTACCGGAACACGAGTGGTCGGGAACTGGACGCCGTGCTGACGATGATGGGCCCGGCCGGGCGCACGGTGCAGATCCGCTGTTCGGTCGGCGCCGGTGACGAACCCGGGCTCTGCGAGACCCCGAAGGAGGACTCGGCCGGAGAGCCGGACAGTTACTACGCTGTTGCGGAGTTTGCAGTTCCGGATGATGAAGGGCAGCTGCTCCTGCGGTCCGGAAGCAACTCACCGGCACCGGGTGACGGTTGACCACCGCCCTAAATGGAAGGGCCCGGTCGCTGGCGACGGGGGATGCACCAGCGACCGGGCTACAAGAACGGTAACAAGAGATCGCCTGTTCGCAAATTCGATCTCTGATATTCAGACACCGATTTGCAGACGATTAGCGGGAGTTGTGACTCCGGTCACCGGTCCCGCGCGTGCGCGCGACGTCAGCTCAGAGTCACCTGGCGGTTGGTGAGACCGCCGCGCGCCCGGCGCTCCTCCGTGGACAGCGGAGCATCCGTGGCCAGCGCCTTGGCCAGCCGCTCCGCGAACTCCGCCGCCGGCTTCTCGACGTCGTCGGCGGTCACACCGGTCGGCAGGTCCCAGACCGGGACCATCAGCCCGTGGGCGCGGAAGGAGCCGACGAGCTTCGTGCCCTCGCCGAGCGACGACGTGCCGGCCGCGTGCAGCCGCGCGAGGGCGTCGAGCAGCTTCTCCTCGGGGTGCGGCATGACCCAGCGCAGGTGGTTCTTGTCCGGGGTCTCACACCAGTAGGCGGCGTCGACGCCGGTCAGCTTCACGGTCGGGATGGCGGCGGCGTTGGCCCGCTCCAGCGAGGCGGCGATCTCCGGGGACGCGTTCTGGCCGCCCTCGGATTCCGGAATCCAGAATTCGAAGCCGCTGTGCACAACCGGCTCGAAACCGCCGTCGGTGTCCAGGAGATCCTGAAGTCGGGGCCCCTCGGCCGGGACCCGGCGGGCAGCGACCGGAGTTCCAGGCTCCGCCACGAGTGCGCGCTCCAGGGTGTCGGCCATGTCGCGGCTCAGGTCCCCGGTGGAGGTCTCGTTCTGCAGGCCGAGCAGTACGGACCCGTCCTCGCGGCGCAGCGCCGGCCAGGCCATGGGCAGTACGGTCACCAGCGTGACGGAGGGGACGCCGTCGGGCAGGCCGCCCTTCAGCGACAGCGGGATGGTGGCCGCGGGTACGAGTTCGCGCAGCGCGACCCAGTCGCACTCGCCCGGCAGGCCTTCGAAGGGGCGCCGGACCTGGTCGGTTGCGGCGTGCGCGGCGGCTGCGCCGTGACAGGCCTTGTAGCGGCGCCCGGATCCGCAGGGGCAGGGCTCGCGCGCGCCGACAACGGGGATCTCACCATTGCTGAGCTGCGGCTTTGCGGACTTGGCTGCGGGGCGCTTCTTGGCCATCGTGCGTGTCTCCCGGTTGCGGCGGTACGGCGTCGTGTCTGGGCGCGAGCCTAGCCGTTCGTACCGCCGGAACCGGTGGGGTGCGGCCGGGAGCACGGTCGGCGTGCGCTCCCGGACGGCCGCCTGTACGGATGACCGGTACTGCTGTGCTGATGATGAGCTGTTGTGCGGTCAGGGATCCGGCTTCCAGAGGGTCCCGGTTCGTGGATCCACGCGTTCAGACATCGAGATCGTCGAACGCCGTGCTGAAGTCGATCGCCGGGGGCGCAACGCGCGTAGCGAAATCCTCGTGCCGGGGCCCACAGGCGACGACCACCCAGACGGTGACCTCACCCGCCGCTCCGTCCCGGACACCCCAGTCCTGGGCGAGGGCGCTGATGATGTTCAGCCCCCGGCCGCCGCGTGCGGTGACCGAGGGCGTGGAAGGAACAGGCCGGGTGGGCCCACCCCCGTCCGTGACCTCCACCGTCAGCCGCCCGGCTCTGTCGACGCGCCATGCGGCGCGTATCTCCCCGTCCCCGACCTCCCGCGCACCCAGAGGCCTGCCGTGTCGGCAGGCGTTGCTGAGCAGTTCGGAAAGGATCAGTACGGCATCGTCCACGACCGATTCGGCCACCCCGCTGATCCGCAATTGCTCGCGCATCCGGTGTCTGGCCTTGCCCACGCCCGCAGGACCATGGCGTACGTCCATGCACGACGACGTGGGCACTTCTTGTGCCACCACCAACGCCACCCCCGGAACCTCCTTAGCCCCACGCATGGTCTGGATGCCCCTTTGGCCTGGACCGGAAACCGCCGGAGCAGGCCGCTCTGACGCATTCACGTCGGCCGAATGCGGAGCGGATGCGCCGGGGCACGCCCTGTGACGAAGGGGGTGGGGGTGGTGGGTGGGCAAATGGGGACTTCAGCGACCCAGTTGGGACAGAACCTGACGGGGTCTGTTCGTGATGATTGCTTCCACACCCAGATCAGCGCAGAGCTGAACGTCTTCTGGATCGTTCACTGTCCATACGTGCACGGAATGGCCCGCATCCTGGAGCCTGCGGATGAAGCCGGGATGATTGCGGACGATCCGCATCCCGGGGCCGGCGATCGTCGCACCGGCCGGCAGCCGCCCGTCGCGCATCCGGGGTGAGATGAACTGCATCAGGTACACGGTCGGGACCGTCGGTGCGGCGGCCCGTACCCGGTGCAGGGAGCGCGCGGAGAAGCTCATGATCCGGACCGGGTGCGGGCCCTCGGCCGGCGGGGCGTCCAGGCCGAAGCGCTTGAGGAGGATGAGCAGGCGCTCCTCCACCTGCCCGGCCCAGCGTGTCGGGTGCTTCGTCTCGATGGCGAGCTGGACCGGCCGTCCGGTGTCCGCGACCAGCTCCAGCAGGCGCTCCAGGGTGAGGACCGAGGTGCGCTCGGGGTCGGCGTCCCAGTCGGGGGACTCCTCTCGGTCCTTCCAGGAGCCGAAGTCGAGGGCGGCGAGATCGGCCAGCTCCAGGGCGGAGACGGCGCCGCGGCCGTTCGAGGTGCGGTTCACCCGGCGGTCGTGGACCAGGACCAGATGGCCGTCCGCGGTGAGACGGACATCGCACTCGAGTGCGTCGGCGCCGTCCTGGATGGCCTTGCGGTAGGCGGCCAGCGTGTGCTCGGGGGCGTCCTCCGAGGCGCCGCGGTGGGCGACGACCTGGATGGTGCGCGGCATTGCGTGGGTCACCGGGTCATGGTGCCACCGTCAGCCCCTTGGGCGTCGAGGTCCGACCCTGCGAGTGCGTCCCAAATGTCGGACATAAAGAATGGGGGGAGATGCACAGGTCCGGCTTACAGTGCTCTGACGGGTCATGGGAAAGGCTTCTGCCCAGGAACTTGTACGGCACGTCGAACGTTCAGCCGGATCGATATCGCCAGATTTCTGCAGCTGTGTGTGACGAGGAGAGAGAGCTGTGAGCACCGAGAACGAGGGCACCGCGGCCCCCACGCCCCCCGCGACCCCGTCCGTAACCCCCGCTCAGGGCTCCGAGACGGCGTCGGCGGCCTCCACGCCCGCTCCGCGCCCGGACCACGCCCCGCAGGACGCCGTTCCGGCCGCACCGCCGGTCCCGCCGACGGCGCCCGCCACGCCTGCGGCGCCCGCCGGTGGTGAGCAGGTGACCCAGCAGCTTCCGCCGACGCCCGCGCCGGGCACCGAGCCGACGCAGCAGATCTCGCCCGCGACCGCGGCGCAGGCCCCCGGCTACGGCCAGGCCCCGGTCCCCGCCGCGCACGGGGCCGAGGGCTGGCCGCCCCCGCCGCCCACCGTGCCGGCGTACGGCGCCGGCGGTGCGGGCGGCGGCCCCGTCTGGGGCGCTCCCCCGGCCGCCGACGGCTATCCCGCGCCCCAGCAGAAGGGCAAGGGCGGCCTGATCGCGGCCGTGCTCGTGGCGGCCCTGCTCGCCGGCGGCATCGGTGGCAGCGTCGGCTACTGGGCCGCCGAGCGCAGCAACAACGGCACCGGCTCGACCACCATCAGCGCGGCCAACACCCCGAAGGACCTCAAGCGCGAGGCCGGCTCCATCGCCGGACTCGCCGCGGGCGCGCTGCCCAGCGTGGTCACCATCGAGGCCTCGGCCGGTGACGGCGAGGGCGGCACCGGCACCGGGTTCGTCTACGACCAGCAGGGCCACATCCTCACCAACAACCACGTGGTGGCCTCCGCGGCGAACGGCGGCAAGCTCTTCGCGACCTTCTCCGACGGCAAGCGGTACGACGCCGAGGTGATCGGCCGGGCCCAGGGCTACGACGTCGCCGTGCTCAAGCTGAAGAACCCGCCGGCCGGCCTCAAGCCGCTGGCGCTCGGAGACTCCGACAAGGTCGCCGTCGGGGACGCCACGATCGCGATCGGCGCGCCGTTCGGCCTGTCCAACACCGTCACCACCGGCATCGTCAGCGCCAAGAATCGCCCGGTCGCCTCCGGCGACGGCACCGGCAGCAAGAACTCGTACATGAGCGCGCTCCAGACGGACGCCTCGATCAACCCGGGCAACTCCGGCGGCCCGCTGCTCGACGGACGCGGCGCGGTCATCGGCATCAACTCCGCGATCCAGTCGGCGGGCAACGGCGGCTTCGGCGGCGGCCAGGCCGGTTCCATCGGCCTCGGCTTCGCCATCCCGATCAACCAGGCCAAGAACGTGGCCGAATCGCTGATCAAGACGGGCAAGCCGGTCTACCCGGTGATCTCGGTCTCCGTGGACCTCCAGGCCAAGACCGAGGGCGCGAAGATCTCCGAACAGGGCGCGGCCGCCAACGAGCTCGTCGACCCCAACGGTCCGGCCGGCAAGGCGGGCCTCAGGCCGGGCGACGTCATCACGGACTTCGGCGGCAAGCCGGTCGACAGCGGCCCGACCCTGATCAGCATGATCTGGACGTACAAGCCCGGCGACACGGTGAAGCTGACCTACCTGCGCGACGGCAAGCCGACCACCGTCGACATCACACTCGGCTCCAGGATCGGTGACAAGTAGGATCAGCACCGGCCACCGCGGTGGCGGTTTGACGAGGGGCCGTGGGCGGGATTTCGCCCACGGCCTCTCCAACGTCCGCTTATGCTTCGCTGGTGTTCGATTCTCGGCACATACGGACCTTCCACACGGTGGTTGCCTCCGGCTCGTACTCGGCGGCCGCCCGCGTGCTGGGCTACACCCAGCCCGCCATCACCCAGCAGATGAAGGCGCTCGAACGCGCCGTCGGAACCCCGCTGTTCACCCGGGTGGGCCGCAGGATGCAGCTCACCGAGGCCGGTGAGTCCCTGTCCCGGCACGCAGAGACCATCCTCGGCAACCTCTCCGCCGCCGAGGCCCAGCTGCGGGCGTACGCCCGGCTGCGCACCGGCCGGGTCAGACTGTGCGGCTTCCCCAGCGCCAACGTCACCCTGGTCCCGGAAGCCCTGAGCGGCCTGGCCAAGGACCACCCCGGCATACAGGTGGAGCTGCTGGAGGGAGAGCCCCCGGACTCGCTGCGACGGCTGGAGCGCGGCGAGTGCGACATCACCCTGGCCTTCACCTATCCGGGCCTGCACGAGGAGGTGCCGGAGGAGGTCGCCGAGGTCAGGCTGCTGGAGGACCAGCTGACAGTGCTGCTCCCGAACGGCCATCCGCTGGCCCGACGGCGCGCCGTGCACCTGGCCGATCTCGCCGAGGAGCGGTGGATCGCGGGCTGCCCGCGCTGCCGGGCGAACCTGCTGCACGAGTGCGCGGAGCTGGGATTCGTGCCCGACATCCGCTTCGCCACCGACGACAACCTGGTGGTGCAGAGTCTGGTGGCGCAGGGCCTGGGCGTGGCGATGACGCCCGCGCTGGTCCTGCCCTCGCTCTCGCTGAACCGGGTGTGCGGACGTGCGCTCCAGCCCGCCGCGCGTCGGCACATCGCCGCGTACGTCTACCGGGACCATCTGCGGATCCCGGCGACGGCCGTGGTGCTGGACGCGCTGAAGCAGGTGGCCGCCAACCGGGTCGGCTGCTGACCGATCCATAAGCGCTGCTTGGGATTTCACGTCACAACTGTCGTTGGACGCGATGGAACGGCGCCCGCACGCTGCCCGTATGACCACCACCACACCGGCCCGTACCACCACGAGGATGGCCGCCCTCGTCAGTGAGATCCGCACGGTCGTGGAGCGGGGGCTGGCTCCCGACCTCACCGCCTACCTCGTGGGCGAACGGCTCGCCCCGCACCTGGGGGCGCCCGACCTGCTGACGCCGATGCAGCAGGAGGGCGCCCCCGAGCGTTACCGGCAGCACATCCTGCACGCGGAGTCGGACGGCAGCTTCTCCGTGGTGGCGCTGGTATGGCTCCCCGGGCAGGAGACCTGCATCCACGACCACGTGTCGTGGTGCGTGGCCGGGGTGCACCAGGGTGAGGAGAGCGAACGCCGCTTCCGGCTCGCCCCCGGTGCCGGTCCCGCCCGTCTGGTGGCGACCGAGGACGTGGTCAACGCCCAGGGTGAGGTCTGCGGGTTCGCGCCTCCCGGAGACATCCACAAGGTGCGCAACTCCTGCGCGACGAAAGCGATATCGGTGCATGTGTACGGCGCCGACGTGTCCCGTCTGGGTACCAGCATCCGGCGCGTCTACAAGCTTCCCGTCGACTGATGGCGCTCCTTCATCGCCCGCAGGGCACGGTTGTTCGGCATGTTTCACGTGAAACATCCACTGCCTGGCCGGGGTTGGCGCTCGCCGCGGGCGGAGCCCTGGCCGCCTGGTGCATCCACCGGCTCGTACCCGCCGTGCCCATGCTGACCGCGTCGGTGGTGCTGGGCATCGCGGTGGCGCACCTCCCCGGGCCGCGGACCTTCGTACGGGGAGCCGGGCGCGCGGGTCTGTCCCTGGCCGGCCGACGGCTCATGCGGATCGGCATCGTCCTGCTGGGCCTCGGCCTGGGGCTGGACCAGGTGCTCCGACTGGGCTGGGCCACGGTGGCCATGGTGGTCGCCGTGGTCGCGGCCACGTTCTTCGGCACTCTCTGGCTGGGCCGCCGGCTCGGGCTTCCGGGCGACCAGCCGCTGCTGATCGCCACGGGGTACTCGATCTGCGGCGCCTCGGCGATCGGCGCCGTGAGCCAGGTCTCGGGCAGCGACGAGGAGGACGTGGCGGCGTCGGTGGCACTGGTCACTCTCTGTGGGACCCTCGCCATAGCCGTACTTCCTCTCCTCCAGGCCCCGTTGGCACTCACGGACCCCGCCTTCGGGCGTTGGGTCGGTGCCGGGGTCCACGACGTCGGACAGGTGGTGGCGACCGCGCAGACCGCAGGTCCGGACGCCTTGGGCGAAGCGGTGCTGGTCAAACTGATGCGGGTGGCCCTGCTCGCTCCGCTGGTGGCGGCCGTCGCCTTCTCGGTACGGGCCCGGCGGCGCGGGGCGCGCACGCCCTCGGGGCGCCGACCGGCACCGGTGCCGCTGTTCGTGGCCGGATTCCTGGCCGCGGCCGGGCTGCGCGCCACCGGTGTGCTGCCCGACGTAGCGCTGCAGTGGGCGCACACCGCGCAGGAGGCCCTGCTGGCGGCCGCCCTGTTCGGCTTGGGAAGCGCCGTCCATCTGCCGACGCTGGCGCGGACCGGGGGCCGCGCGGCGGCGCTGGGACTCGGCGCGTGGGTGGTCGTCGCCGGGGTCTCGTACGCGGGAGTGGTCCTCACCGTATGACGCTGCAACGGCCGGGAGTTGGCCATTTCATGGCCGGAACCGACCGAACGTTCTGACTGCCCGCTGACATTGACGCGGGGCCGTGCCACTCTGCCCCGGCAAGCCCCACCACGTACGACGCACCACGCACAGCCGATCCGCACCGACCGCTCTTCACCCCCACCCTGCCCGGTCCCCACCGGTCCGGGCACGGCAGAAGGAGTCATGCGTGAATCGTCATCGCACGGCCTTGTCCGTCCTGCTCTCGGCGGGCGCCCTGGTCGCGGGCGTCCTGACGGCGGCCACCCCCTCGATCGCGGCGGACACCCCTACGTCCTTCCGCCCGCAGCAGACCCAGGGCTTCTGGACCGCCGAGCGGATGCGGGGTGCCACCCCGCTCGACGTGACGGCGGTCCCCGGCGCCGCCCGCACCGCGGTGGCCGGCTCGGCCGCTCCCACCGCCATCGCCTCGACGGCCGCCTCGTCCGCCGTATCGCCCACGGCGTTCCCGCAGGCGGGCGGGTCCTGGACGGGCGGAGGCGCGGTAGTGAGGACTTCGGGCCGGGTCTTCTTCACGATGGGCGGCCGCACCGCCTCCTGCTCCGGCAATTCGATCACCAGCGCCAACGGCAGCACGGTCATGACGGCAGGCCACTGCGTGAAGTACCAGGGCGCGTGGCACACGAACTGGGTCTTCGTGCCCGCCTACGACAACGGGTCGGCGCCCTACGGCCAGTGGTCGGCCACCAAGACCTTCGCCACCGACCAGTGGGCGGCCAGCGAGGACATGAACATGGACGTCGGCCTCGCCGTCGTCGCCCCGCTGAACGGCCAGACCCTCAGCCAGGCCGTCGGCGCCCAGGGAGTCCTCTTCAACGGCGGCTACAACAAGAAGATGTACTCCTTCGGCTTCCCCGCGGCCGCCCCGTACGACGGAACGAAGCTGGTCTACTGCAGCGGCAACAGCGGCAAGGACTTCCTGCTCACGAAGGACCACAGTCTGGGCTGCAACATGACGGGCGGCTCCAGCGGCGGCCCCTGGTTCCAGGACTTCAACGAGGCCACGGGCCTGGGCACCCAGGTCTCGGTGAACAGCTTCGGCTACGTCTTCCTGCCGAACCGGATGTACGGCCCGTACCTCGGCAACGAGGCGAAGGCGGCCTACGACAAGGCGCAGGCCTCCTGATCCAACAGTCGCCCCGCCACCCCCGCCCGGCCGGTACTCTGTACCGGCCAGGTGGGTTGCCCGAGCGGCCTAAGGGAACGGTCTTGAAAACCGTCGTGGCGCGAGTCACCGTGGGTTCAAATCCCACACCCACCGCACCAGGTCAGAGAAGGTGCTGATCAGAAGGGGTGTCCCGAGAGCGGGGCGCCCCTTCGTCATGGGTCCTGTCTCACCTTGAACCGCCCCTGTACCGCTTTGGATCATTGTTTGTGGACCAGGCGTGGACCACGGTCCACCGGTCCGCAGGCCGCTGACCTGCGCATACGTAGGCATGCGAAAGGGGCGCCCCGTGATGGGACGCCCCTTGGGCCACCAGTGTTGAGATCACGGGATCTGCCCCGCTTTCTGCCGACACGTTTGCTCCTGCCGAGGCTCACCCGCTCGTCGATGCGACGAAACCAGACGGGTGTGGGCCGTTACTCCGTTTCACATGGGTGAATGCTTTCTTCCTGAGCTGGCCGAGTGACGCCTAGAACACAACACATGCGATGCGGGCATGGAAGCCCCGGAACAGTTCAACGACCCCGCAGACGGCCTGTGACCGTCGCGGCCCCAAGACACCGAGGAGCAAGCATGACCGCGCTCAACCCAGAGGGCATGGAAGACACAGAGGAGGATTTTTCCTCGGAGCCGCTGTATGACGCGTGCTTCGTCGACCCGCGCAGCCCGGGTGACCTGTACCTGTTCAAGGGATCGCAGGTCCTCCTGGTCGACTCCGGTGGCAACAAGCGGCGGTGGGACAAGCCCCAGAAGATCGCCGAGTGGCGTTCTCTATACCCCTTCAGTGACGGGATCGACGCGTGCTTCGTCGACCCGCGCAGCCCGGGTGACCTGTACCTGTTCAAGGGAAACCAGGTCTGCCTGGTCGACTCGGGCGGCAACAAGCGGCGGTGGGAAAACCCGCAGAAGATCGCGGAATGGCGGCCCAAGTACCCGTTCCAGGACAAGATTGAGGTTCCCCCGAGATGCGGGGATGGGTGACAGAGGGTCAGATGGGTCTCATGAGAGGAGCCCAGACGATGCCTGCGCCGAGGAAGTACCCGCT